>SVRU01000031.1 GCA_015064665.1 Oscillospiraceae bacterium | reverse complement strand
CAAAACTATCTGGAAGGTGGTTTCTCCGTCCTCGATAAGAACGACGTCCTTCACCTCTTCGCCTTCAATTTTCGTTTTGCATACGTCACAAACGCCATCACTGTTATTATCAACACAAGCGTCGCACGTGTTGTTTGCGCCACAAGAAAACGTAAATAAAACAACAGATATAAACAAAAATACAAACAAAAATCTTCTTAGCATACCGTATACTCCGCTCTTTAATTTTATATTGTAAAAGCCTCTTTGCAGATACGCGCAGCCGCAGGATGCATATTGCATTCAAGATGAACAAGCTTTACACTTTTTATAACGCTATCCGCAAGCTTCATCGTTTTTATAAGCGAAAGCTTGTTTTGCTTTGGCAGATATATCTGTGACATAAAGCGGGTAACCGCCTCGGTTGGTGAAATTTCAAACGCCTTATTATGTTCGGCGCGTGTCAGAAAGGCAATTCCCTCTACGGGCAAAATCTCGTTTATGCCATACCCCTCTTTGCCCTTCCAAGGTGTTCCGCAAGCATACGTCTTTCCGTCGATTATTCGCACAATTGGCTTGTCACCGTTTAAAATATGCGCTTCTTCGCCAAATTCCGAAAGCCAAAGCCTCGTATGCGTAGTTTTACCCACTCCGCTGCTTGCGGTAATTATATACGCTTTTCCTCTCATTGCAATAACCGAGCCGTGAAAAAGAAACGCATCGAATTCGGGAAGTCTTTCGGCTATTTTTCGGTATGCAACAATGCTTTCGTAATATCCGCTCCCATAGTTTGTTTGAGAGGATATCCGTTCTTCCTCAATATCGCTGTCGCTGACGCTTACGCAAAATGCAGGATCACCGTCCGAGAGATATTCAACCGACATATCTTCAATATGATCAAAACGGTTTTCTATGCCCACCGTCAGCTGTGCAATGCCGATTTTAATCATTATTTATCCCCCAAAAACACTCTGGTAAAGCTTTCGTTTCCAACGGCAAAAATTACACCGTCACGCTCTGCTGCGCTTCCGTTATAATCAAGGCGCGATATTGCAGAGCAACCGCCAAAAGCATTTTTGCCGACTACGGTCAAAGTTGTGGGAACGTACATTGACTTGAGCGAGGTGCAACCGTAAAATGCTTCGTTATAAACCGTGCCTATTCCCTCGGGCAAAGATATAACCTCAAGAGAAGTACACTCGGCAAACGCCCACTCGGTTATTTCGGTTAATGAGCTTGAAAGTTTTATCGAACGAAGAGCCGTACAGCCTCTGAATACGGAATGTCCGATAGTTTCAACCGAATCGGGCATAACAAAGCTATCAAGCGATACGCAAAGCTCAAACGCTCCGTTGCCGACCGTCTTTACGCTGTTTGGCAAAGCAACCTCTCTGAGCGAGGTGCAGTTATAAAAGGCTTTCTGTCCAAGCTCAAGCAATTTCCCGTTAAATTTTACGGTTTCAAGAGCCGAACAAGCCGTAAAAGCATCCTCGCATATCATCGCAAGACTCTTCGGCAAGGTGATTTCCTTAAGCGATGAACAGCCCGAAAAAGCAGCCCCTCCGATTCTGTCAACGCTGCTATTAAATTTAACCGACGTTAAAGATGTGCAATTTGAAAATAGGTGCGGAGCTATACTGTATTTCACGGAAGAGATATCAACCGACGTCAGAAGCTCGCAGCCTTCAAATGCATACGCTTCAATTTCATCAACCTCGGATAAATTAATTGATTCAAGCGAGGTACAGCAATAAAACGCACTGTTGCCTATATAATTTAATTCCGACGGAAGCGATACGGATTTCAACGCCGTGTTTGAATAGAATGCACCGCTGCCGATTTCGGTAAGCTTTTCGGGAAGAGAAATTTTTTCAAGCGCCGTGCAGTATGCAAAAGCCTCGTCAGCTATTTTCTTAACCGTATTCGGTATTTTAATTTCCGTAAGTGCCAAGCAATCGTAAAAGGCATCGTTGTCTATCGCTGTGTAATCGCCGTTAATCGTTACCGTGGTAAGAGACGTTGCACCAAGGCACAATCCCTTAGCCACAGTCGAACACGACGCCTCATAGGTCAGTTTTTTCAGATCACCGCACGCAACAAACAGATTTTCGCCAACCGTTTTAACGGTGCTCGGCACAGTGATTTCGGTTATACCCGAATATGCCAATGCATAGTCACCCACCGAATGAACGCTCTTCGGAAAACTGAAGGCTTTTAACGCCTCGGTATAAAAGAACGCATAACTGTCAATCGCCTTCACTCCCTCGGATATTACGAGGGTTTCAAGCGATTTGCATTCGGAAAACATCGCTTCGCCTATCCTTTCAAGAGATGACGGAACAAAAGCGCTCTTTAAGCCGTAGCAATCAAGAAAAACCGACACGCCTACCTTTTTCAGAGTTTGAGGCAATGAAACCTCGCGAAGCGTTTGGCAGTTTCCAAAAGCATTATCACCAATATATTCAACTTTTGAGTCCGAAAAAAACACCTTTTCAAGATAGGTCGCGTGATAAAAGGCGCAATTAAGAATTTCAACAACAGACGAGCCGAGTTTAATTTCAACAAGGTCATCACAGTAAACGAACGCCGATGAAATCTTTTTAATATTATCGGGAAGGGTCAAGGATACGCCAATCTCCCTCTCGCCGTTTTTCAAAACGCTCGCATATTCCGTGGTCAAAAGCTTGCCGTCTGAATTTTTTTGAGGATTATATTTAATCAGAATTCCTTCGCCCAAGACGGTAAACTCGTCGGCAAGGGCTTTATAATACGCAGTTCCCTGAAGGGCGAGCGCACCTATAAACGAGGTGCTGTCGGGTATATTCAAGCTTTCGAGTTTTCCTGCTCCGTAAAATGCATAATCGCCTATTCTGACAATGCCCGTCGGCAAGGATACCGATACAAGCTCATCGCATCCTCTGAAGGCGTTATCGCATATTTCCACAACGTATTCGGGAACATTGCAGACGGTTGCGGACGACTTTGACGGCGCATACATAAGCTTTTTCTCTTGCTTATCAATAAGTGCGCTGTCAGCCGAGGCGTATCTCTCATTTTCCGGATTTACCTTAATTTCTTCAAGAGACGAGCATCCGTAAAAGGCTTCGTCACCAATATCGCAAACGGATTTTCCGATATTAATACTTTTGATTTCAGAGCACGAATAAAACGCCCTATCACCTATTTTCGTAAGAGCATCGGTAACGGTAACTAATTCGAGCAAAGCGCATTCATAAAACGCTTCGTCACCGACGGATACTATGCCGTTTGGAATATACAATTCGGAAAGCGAGACGCATTCTTTGAAAAGAGAATCCGAAATTTCCGAAACTCCTTCCGATATATTTGCTTTTTTCAAAAGATCGCAATATGCAAATGCAGATTCACCGATTTTCGTGACGGTGTTCGGCATAACGAGCTCTTTTATTCCCGTACCGACAAAGGCGTACGCACCGATGCGCTCTAATTTGCCCTCAATTTCCACCGAATATAGATTTGGGCACTCGGCAAATGCGTAATCTTTAATTTCTTTTGTGAAGGCAGGGATTTTAACGGTATTTAATCTTGACGAAGCAAAAGCGCTCTCTCCGATTGAATAAACCGAACGGTTATTAATTACGTCGGGTATATCAACTGCGCTTTGAGAGCCAAGATATTTCGTTATCTCAAGGCGGCCGTTTTCAAGCACGGTGTACTCAAAATCGCCTTGCGTAAAATACTCTCGCTCCCCTTCACCGTCTTTTTTCAAGAATATAACGATAGCCGCAACGGCAACCGCCGCAACGAGCAGAATTGCCGTCAGCACGGTTATTGTAAGCCTTTTATTACTTTTGAATATCATTTTAATCCCTCGAAATAATTTAATATATTTATTATACTATTAAATACATACTTTGTCAATCGAGTAAAAGTAATTTTACCTTTCCGTGCATAAATTACCTTACATACGCTAAAAATAGAACAAATTCAAGGAAAGGAACAAACAAAAAATGAAAAAAATAACGGTTGCACTGATTATTGCAGCTATTACACTCTCTTTTGCAGCCACGGCAGCTGCGGCATCTGACTTCGGCTCGGGAGTTGCCGTTGTAGCAGAGGACATCAAACTCATCAAAACGGGGTTGCTCGGAAGAAAAATAAGCTTCTCGGACGCCGATTTCAAGCAAGGTCTTTGCATAAATGATTTCAAGAAAATTACCGTCACGAAGCTGCCCCCAACATCCGAAGGAACGCTTATGCTGGCCGGCAGACGTGTCGGCGAGGGCGCTGAGATAAAAAGGAAAAATCTTCCTTCTCTCGTCTTCATCCCCACGAGCAAGGAAATCGCAGAAAGCTCTTTCAGCTTCAAAATTGACGGCTACGCTTCGGATGAGGAAATAGATTTCATTTTGAAATTTACCGACAAGGTTAACTACGAGCCCAAAATTCAAAGCGAGGACAACAAAAGCCTCACCGTAAGCACACAGCGCGATATAGGAATTCACGGAGCTGTCAGCGCCACGGATACAGAAGGAGACGCTATAAGATATATGATTGTTTCCTATCCTCAAAGCGGTCTTCTTTCTTCATTCAACAAAGACACGGGTGAGTACGTTTATACTCCCAACAGCTCCTTCACGGGCAAGGATAGCTTCATTTACGTCGCGCAGGACGAATGGGGCAATTTTTCCAAGACGGCAACCGTCAATATTACGGTTACCGAAAGAATGAGTGAAGTAAAGTACGTTGATATGCTTGAACGCCCGGAATATAATGCCGCGGTTGCAATGACGGCTATGGGAATTATGGGCGGAAAGGTTATAGGCGACGGAGTATATTTCTCCCCCGATGAGACGGTGACACGCGCTGAATTCGTGGCAATGGCAATGAAAGCCGCCGGTATCAGAGCCGATTCAACCCTTTCGTCAACCTACTTTGACGATAACAAAAAAATTCCAGAGCCCCTGCTCGGTTACGTGGCAACAGCGCAGAGAATCGGTATAATAAGCGGTGAATTCAAAAACGGAGAATTGATTTTCTCGCCAAACGATGCAATAACGAAGTACGATGCAGCAGTTATTTTAGCTAACATTATAGGTGAAGATTTGAATGACGATGCTCCCGTTTTATCCTTCTCCGGCGAAGACAGGATTCCCTGCTGGGCGAAAAACAGCGTTTACGCAATGTGCGCTGCCGGAATTTTTGAGCATGACGGCAATACGGTTGACGCTTCTTCTCCGGTGACGAGAGCGGACGCCGCGCGTTATCTTTACAAAATACTTGAGATAATTTAAAATCAAAAAGCCTTACTAAATTTAGGGCGGAGTTGCTTGTTTAAAAGTTTCTCCGCTCTTTATCGTTAGAAATTTTCCAAAAATACAAAAGCGAGGCGGATTTTTCCGCCTCGCCCGTTTTTAATTTTAGCTTTATCTCTCTGAGTTTGCCGATATAAAATGCTGCCGACCGCATTCGGAAGGAGGCAAAACTATAACTAATATTAGATTTTCATAATTTACAGTTGTCATTTTGCCTCCTTTCTTCCAGTGGCTTTTAAAATAAATTCTTCCCGCTTCGATTTTGAGTCGTACTTTTGAGTTCATTTACCGTAATTCAGTTCAGTTGATTCTATAAAAATGAATTCTTTCACCAACGTGTATTTCGGAAATTTCACTTTTTATTACTTCCGCAACAAAATGCTTTTTGCTTTTGTAATCAATGCTGAAAGACACTAGAGTATATTCCTCAATGGTTTCAGAGTATTTACCCTCTTCTGACACCATAGGCAAATCATCTGAAATAAAGGCTCCACCATCTATCATCAAATTAAAGAAAAAGTCATATTGATTATTTTCAAATTTCATAGTGCCGAACATACTTGCGTACAAAGGGGAGACCTCTATATAGGTACCTTTCAAGCTTAAATCCGTACCACTAAAACGTTTTTTTCTTCTTCCACCTTAAAAACAATAGTTTCATCAGAATTGGACCAAGTAGAACTGGGATAATTGTCAGGATAACGACGATAAATGTCTATGTAAAGATTTATACGACCAATCAAAAACAAACAAAATACTAACACTGGCAATATAAAAACTGCAACCAATACCGCTATTATTATTTTTTTCATTTATTCGTATTCTCCTAAATAATATCCGCAAATATATAGCGAGCCCAGGACATCCTGTCATTGAGAGAATACTCGCTATACACAACAAGAAACAAAGAGCTTTTTTAATATTCTTCATATGCCTATTCCCCCAGGTAATATGCGTGTATAAACCGCCAGCCTAAATTGTTGGGATCAAATTCTTCACTATAGTTGTATTCGTTATACTCTATGCCATCGTATTCTACAACAAATCCGTTGCCGTAGGTCACTTTAGTAAGCAGACCGTTATTCTCGGCATACGTATATTCGCAAAGCTCGTTTGTTCCGGCATTTACGGAGGTAGTTTTGGCGACCCGATTTCAAGAAAAGGTAGATTTTGGATATTTAGATGTTTAACTATTGCTATGTTTTGGTTTATAATTAAACATCATTAAATTTTTAGTCACAGATTGTTCCAAACAATTTTAATCTCATTTAAAATACATCCTAAAAAAGTTTCTGAAATTTTTGCGCAATACAATTCTTCTTTAGAGTAACATATTGACTCTTGTTCATCATTTTCTTTCCCTATAAGTACCCCCGATACATTGTTTGAGTCATCAAAAACAGGGAGAACACAGTAAAGGGTGTTATTATACAAAAATTCCACCTCATTACCTCTAAAAAAACTATCATAGAAACTATCGAATGAGTCATATAAATCATAAAAATTTAACATAACCTCTCCTTTAAGAAAAAATTGGAATATTTCCGTCCCAGTAATTTTTCAGTTCGCTCCAGTGAGGATTTCCATCCGAATCCCAAGTAATATCGTGATCATGCGGGGAGGTGTGGTACCTGGGCTTGCCGTGATTTGTATTATGCCGTTCTTTAATTGCTCTACCATCTGTTCCTATTTGGGGTTGATGAACCACTGTTATAGTAGGTTACAGTTGTATTGCCCCATGCATCGTATTTGTAGGATACAAGCTTCGTGCCCGCATGAGTATATACGGCAATTACAGGACAAGCCCCTGTCCATTCGTGTGTCGTATGACTTTGCCTCGGTAAATCTCGGCTTGTCCTACTCGCACTCGGTGGACTTCGCTTCACAAAAACGATTATTAATCGTTTTTCGTTTGCTCACCCTGTAGGTTCTTTTCAACCCGGCAGATATGTTATTAATATCTAAACATAAATGCAGCTGATTTGATCTGTAATTCTAAGTTTATGTTTCACTCAATTTAAATTTAAACAAATCTTTAAAGTCTTTGTAACATGTTTCACATATCCAGTGTGTCTCGCCCGAAGAGCAATATCCAAATTCTAGAGCACCCTCGCAACAATCACTGATCTTAGCCCAACAAAAATCGCAGTGGGCATGATCATAATATCCGCATGATTCAAATTTTTTTCTTGTTAGCGTTATTCCAAACAAATAATCCTCTTGGCCATTTAATCTCCAATCATCCATAAACTTTATTCCCCTAGTTTTTAAAAAATTTCGATTAAAATTTTATTGTTTTTCCAATATCTGATTACGGTTCTTCCATATTCTTTTGTTACCGCCCATTTTATCCCAAATGAATCATTGTAATCCCAATGTGGCCCTTTAGGTTTACCATGTCGAAAATCCTTCTGTCCATCCGCATAAATCAATCTTACATTCAGCAATCAAAAAACAATCTGGGTAATTAATATATGGTTTTTGTTTGGATTTTTTTAATTGTATTTTTTGAGCCTCTTCAAGAGAAGAATATAATCCAAAAACCGTAAAATTATCGTAACCTTTAGAATCTAAGTATTCATGTGAGAGTTCGTATAAAATAATTTCTTCGCTTTCAGTTGTTTTTTTGTCGAAGTTTACCCCAAATTTTTCAATCTCAAAAATTCCTTCAAAATCTTTAAAACCTTGTTTGTATCTGACTTTTTCAATAGCTTGCTTGGCGTTCGTCATGCTTGAAAAATAACCGATAAGGAAATAATGATTATCATTGTTATAATCAGTATATCGGAAGTTTAATTCGTAAAAAAATTTTTTCATCCAAATCACCTACCATAGAACAACTTGCGAACAATCCATTTAACTATTTGATTATATCGAAGGAACAAAATAACCAGCCGCAAGTCCTATAGTGCCTGTAGCAATCGCATTGTTAATATAACTTGTGGCATCAACGCTTCCATTAAAAGCTTCATCGGATCATTACTGCAATAAGCATACAGGTTATAGCTGTTCAAATCTCCGTTTGCGCCGAGATATCCAACGTCGTCAGCGCCAATAAACCTACCCGTATTTGAATCACAATATCTCATATTGAGATATTAAAGTCCAAGGTCAGCGTCGTAGTAATAGCCCCTGTATCTTGACGGGGTGTTTATGACGTTATTAAGCTATTATTTTCCTATCTTAATTTTACCAAAATTCAAACAAGTTGTAAAGCGGTTTTTCTGTATTCCTTTTCATACAAACGCAATTTCGTATATATTCAACAAATTATGTTGTTTATTTTACCGAGGTAAAATTTTACAAATAAGAGAAAAATCTCTGTAAAGCAAAGAAAATCCGCCGTCACGGCGGATTTTCGGACTTTTTTGGGTTGTCGGATAAGACAGCCCGGTTTTGTTTTTTGCTGAATCTGAATTAATATGCAGGCATACTAATTCGTGGGATCTATTGGAATCATTATTGAGGCGGATTCGCCTGCAACGACACCCGGAAGCTCACCGTTCCACTTAGCAAGATATTCTATGTACTTGAGGTATTCGGTAATGAGCTGTATCTCCTCGGCAGTTTTGCCGTCAAAATTAATTTCATATTCGACTGAGGTAACAACGCCTTCGTCATCGGTAATTTCCGTCTGATTTATCGCAAAACCGAGAGCGCGCGCAACCTCTATTGACTTAAGCTTTACGGCTTGAGCCTCTGCTTTTGCAACCGCTATCTGCGCCTCTGCGTCGGCCTTTGCTTTCTCAAGCTTCGCCTGCGCCTCAAGCTTAGCAACCTCAAGCTCCTTCTCGGCGTTTACGATTGCAGTCTCCTTTTCGTATTCCGCTTTAAGCTTTTCCTGCTCTGCAATCATTTTATCCTCTACCGTTTTCTCAAAAGCATCTGAGAAATCAATATTTGTAAGAACGACGGCAACTATATTCACGCAGTATTCCTTGTTTACGGCATTCTTTATCGTTTCCTCAACGAGCGGTGATATAGAAGAGCGGGTCTCGATGATATTCATAGCAGAATACGAGGATAGAGTCGCCTTTGCCTTTTCGATAGCGATAGACTCTATACGGCTTGCCAGTAGATCAATGGTCCCGTATTGATTTGCAATGTCGACAACCTTAGACTCGTCAATCTTGTACTGCACGTTCATGGCAATAGTCATCGTCTGAGCATCCTTGGAATAAGCCTGAGTCTGAATATCCATATTCTGAACCTTTGCATCGTAAATCTCGTACTTTTCGGTAATCCAGAAATCGAAGTATGTACCCGCGGTGCGAACGTTTCTTGCTTCGCCAAGGTGCTTTACGACGGCAATTTCGCCCGCTTCAACCGTATGAAAGCTTTTCGGTATCAGAGCAAGACAAATAACAGCCACGGCGACGATTATCGCACCCAAAATATCAACCTTCTTATATTTGCTTTTATGAAGCTGCCACGCCACGAGAGCCGCGCCTACCAAAAGAAGAACAACAAATACCGTGCTTAAAATTAAACTTATAGCCATATTTCCCTCCAAAATTTAATATTAGGTCTGAAGCGGTAACAATGTTTTAATATATTTCCGCCTCGGTTTCAGGATGTGTTCCTCATCCTGTATATATTATGCCATTTTTTCTTTATTTTGTCAAAGCCGATTACACTCCGTTTCAAACAAAAGCAAGCAACCGAGAGGTTTTATGGGCAACTGCGTCCCCATTTCTCATTTTTTTGCGTTCTTTCACCTAAAACGGTGTTCTTTGTTAAGAACTTACCACTTTTACTTTAAAAACCGAAAAATCTGTAAGCAAGAATTTTTCCTTACTGTTTTCTGTGCGTTTTTGCAAGCTGTCTTGCTATCTCGCACGGAATATCAGAGGGAGTCACTCCGTAAGAGGAGTACTCCTCTGCCAGACTTTCGCCTGCGAGCGCGTGATAATACACGGCAAGTGCCGCCGCATTTCTCACAGAGCCCTTCATTTGCGCGACAAGAGCTGCAAGGAATCCTGCGAGCACGTCACCGCTTCCCGCCTTTGCCAAAGCCGACGTGCCTGCCGAATTTATATAAACTTCGCCGCCGTCCGTAATTATCGTTCCGGCGCCCTTCAATACAACTATACAGGAGTTCTCCATTGCAAAGCCTTCCGCGCTTTCAAGACGGTGCTGTTGAACAAGCGCAACCTCAGTGCCGTAAAGACGCGCAAACTCAAGCGGATGAGGAGTTATAACAACCTCTCTTTTTGAATTTTTAATAGCTTTTATGCCGTCTTTGCCAATCGACGCAAGTGAATTTATCGCGTCGGCGTCAAGAATAAGCGTGCCGCCTTCGGAATCAAGCAATGCAAGCGTCAGCCTTAAAAGTCCGTCTGTGTTATCAGAGCCCGAGCCGATAAGCGTTGCCGTGCATGACGCCGACATTTTAACAACTCTTTGGATATCATCGCCGTCAAAATCGCACAAGTCCTTGACTTCGGTATAAACGGCCTCGGGATATTTCTGCGACAGCTCCGAAACGAGCTCGTGCGTACCAAGAAAGTTAACAAGTCCCACACCGCCGCGAAGCGCTGCTTCAAGCGACAGATGCGCCGCTCCGCGATATTTTTTGCTTCCGGTTATCATAAGAAGTTTTCCAAACGTCCCCTTATTCGAATTGCTTTCGCGAACGGGGAGATTTCTTGAAGCCCAACGTGAATCTATCATATGATACTTAAACGGAAAAAACTTTTCAATTTCCTCCTTTGGAAGTCCGAGATCGTCATATATAACCTTGCCCACGTAAGAGCGCGCAGGATAGGAGATTATTCCGGGTTTAATATACGACAGTTCAACCGTTGCGCCGACGGATATCGCAAAGTCACTCACCGTTCCGTTGTCGGCGTTTATACCGAGAGGAACGTCAATAGCAATCTTTTCCGCCTCGACAGACTCCCTTATAGTTATGGCAAGCGGACGTATGCTCTCCGGCATTTCCCCGTGAAATCCCGTGCCAAAAACGGCATCAACTATACAACCCGCATTTTTAATATGAGAAAGTATTTCTTCCGTTGGCTCAAAGTTCAGTATTTTACCGCCGCGAGAGCGGAATTCTTCAAGAAACTCCCTTCCCTCCTGACTTTTCTGTCCACCGTCAAAAATGTTATATACCGTTACGTGATATTCATCCATAATTTGAACAGCCGCCGCATATCCATCGCCGCCGTTATTTCCTTTTCCAGCCAGAATAACTATGTATTTGCCTTTCGGCGCGCGCTCTTTAATCACGTTGGCTACAGCTGTTCCACTTTTTTCCATTAGACTCTTTATCGGTATTCCAAGCTCTTCCTTAGAATACGTATCTATTTTTGATATCATTGCCGATCTTGCTAGCTTCATCTGATTTACTCCGTTAAATTTTTTCATTAATTTTATCATATTTTATGAGCATTTTCAATATTTTATAGTGAAAATATAGAAAAACTCTTTACAAATCCTATAAGTTTTTGTATAATAGAGGTAGAAAGACAACGATAGGAGTTCAAAACATGGCAAAAAAGATTATCATTACCATTGCACGTCAGTTTGGAAGCGGAGGCCGCGAAATAGGCGAAAATATCGCAAAAATACTGAATATCCCGCTTATTGACAAAGAACTTATCAAGGATGCCGCATCAAAGGGCGAGCTAGGAGAGGACATTATAAAGAGTGCCGATGAATCTGCGGCAAACAGCCTTCTTTACACACTTGCTATGGGCTCAAACCTTTTGGGAACAACAATACATTTCGGATACAAAATGCCTATAAATGACAAGCTCTTTATCCTTCAGTCCGAGGCAATAAAGGATTATGCTTCCCAAGGAAGCTGTGTTATTATCGGCAGATGCGCTGACTACGTATTAAGAGAAGAGCCTAATCTTTTCAGAATTTTCATTTACGGAGATCTTGATCACAGGCAAGAGCGCGTTAAGCAGCGTCATCCAGAATTAAAGTCTTCTCAGGTAATCGACGTTATAAACAAAACAGATAAACGCCGTTCGTCCTACTACAATTTCTATACGGGAAACAAATGGGGAAAATACGACAATTACGACATGGCGATAAATTCCTCAACCTTTGGAATCGAAGAAACGGCAAAAATTATTGCCGCAGCTGTTCAGAAGCTGATAGACGATCAGGTTGAATAAATATAGTAAAAAATTCATCCACTTAAAAAAGCTCTTCCCTAAAAATTCGAAAATTTAATGATGTTTTTTGAAAAGAAAAGAAAAGAAAAGAAAAGAAGCAAAGCGCGGACTTTGCGAGCAAATTTTCGGAAAGCAGCACAATTTTTTACTATTTTAGGCGTGCCGCATTTATATTGCCATTGCCAATAAAGCAGCGGGGCAGGTTCAAATACAGAAAAATCTGTTTGAACCTGCCCTTTTCAGTTAAAAATTCTCTGGATATACACCCTGTTTTTTCAATTCGCGTAAAGCATTGACAACGCTCTCTTTATCTTCTTTATAGGTAACACCGTACCATTTATCAACGTTATCAAAAACACGAACGTCGGCTTTGCCCTCGGTTATAAGCTCGGATATTACCGTGGGAAGCAAAAACTCGCACTTTTCGGGATTGATTGGAAGATTTTTATCAAGAAATACAGAAAATCTTTCCTTAACCTCGCGAAGATATGACGGAGTTAATCCCCATAAGTTCATTGAAACGAGGGTATCGGGATCAAGATCGTATTCTTCACCGTCCTCGAGATAGTAAACACGTCCGTCCTTCGTTCCGACCTTGGTGCGCTCAACTATGGAAGTGAGCATTCCGTTTGAATCGGACTCGCAAACACCGCGAGAAACAGTTCCCTGCTCGGTTACGGTGTTCTTTATACGGTATCCAACCATTGCATAGTGATACTTTTCGTCGTCTTTTGCGTTCTTAAGAAACTCATATATTTTCTCAAAGGCATGTGCTCCGTAATAATCGTCTGCATTTATGACAGCAAACGGTGCATCGAGCGAGTCGAGGCAACACATAAGAGCATGAGCCGTTCCCCACGGCTTTTTGCGTCCATCCGGAATCTTGTAGCCTTGCGGAATCTTATCAAGCTCCTGAAATACGTACTTGACCTCAATATCCTTTCCAGCAAGATGAGGGTCCATAACCTCACGAAAATCCTTTTCGATTTCTTTTTTGATAATAAACGTAATTGTGCGGAATCCTGCGCGTATTGCATCAAAAATAGAATAATCTATTATTATGTGGCCGGCATCATCAATCTTGTCAATCTGTTTAAGACCGCCGTAACGGCTGCCCATACCTGCTGCCATTATTACAAGTTCTGGATTTTTCATAAAACTCTCCTTAAAAAATATTAATATTACATATATTATAATATACGAAGTTCGTGTCTGTCGGCTTGCCAGCAAGCACGAACGACTATATTTCAAGACATGTGCGAAAATCCTAAGATTTTCGGTGTGGTGCCGCAAGGCAACACTGTTAATTTCACCTTTCGTGAAATTAACATCACATAGATTATATAACAAAACAATACGCAATGCAATAGAAAATATATCTATTTTTTGTAAAAAAATATATCTATTTTTTGAAAAAACGAACAAATATGAGTGCTTTTTTATGGCGATTTTTAAATTCAAAATATTATATCCTTATATATTAGGCAGTACCGCAACAGAATAAATCTTTGTTTTTTTACATTTTTCGGCTTTTAAATTTATTTTCTTGTCTGCTATTGAAAAAAAGAAGAAAAAGAGTTATAATTTACTTAATAAAAAAGTTAAGGACGAATATGCGAGAGTTAAAAATAAACAAGAACGATGCCGGACAGCGACTTGATAAATTTATATCCAAATCTCTTGATTTACCGATGAGTCTTCTATATAAAGCTATCCGACTTAAAAAAATAAAGGTAAACAGAAAGCGCGCGGAAAACGGAACTGTTCTCTGCGAGGGGGACACGATTCAATGCTTTTTGCCGGATGACGTTTTCGAAAAGAAAAAAACAAAAAGCGAAGCCTTAGCAAGAATCACACCGAAGCTTGATATAGTTTACGAAGATGAAAATATCATTCTTCTGAATAAGCGCCCCGGAATATCAGTGCACGAGGACGAGCATTCGGAAAACAACACTCTTATAACACATCTGATAGCATATCTTGTGCAAAAGGGCGAATATGAGCCCGAAAAAGAACAGAGTTTTACCCCTGCTCTTTGCAACAGAATCGACAGAAACACAGGCGGAATAGTTATTGCTGCAAAAAACGCGGAATCACTTCGCATAATGAACGAAAAAATCAAAAACCGTGAAATAAATAAATTTTATCTTGCCGCCATTCACGGAATACCTTCAAAAAAATCCGACACGTTGACAGGATTCCTTCTTAAAGACGAAAAAATCAATACCGTCAAGGTGTATGATAAAAATCCACCCAGAAATGCAAAAAACATAATAACAAAATATACTGTTATTGCCACGAAGAAAAACCTATCTCTTGTAGAGGTTGAACTCCTTACCGGACGAACGCATCAAATACGCGCGCATATGGCATTCATCGGTCATCCGCTTGTCGGCGACGGAAAGTATGGAATTAACAAGGATGACCGAGCAAAAGGCTATAAATACCAGGCCTTGTATTCCTATAAGCTGAAATTCAGCTTTAAAGGTGAAGCATGTGCGCTTGATTATCTTAACGGAAAAGAATTCAAAATCAGCAAAAGTGATATTTATTTTACTAAGGATTTTTTTGAAACTAAAAACGACTGAATCAAATCAGTCGTTTTTCATTATGTGCTTTATGTTTCTCTCTACTGTTTTTCTTCCCCGCCATGAAAATGCACGCATTTTGAATTCATCATCACTCATTGAACAAAGGGTTTGTTCTGTAAGCTCCTCTATGCGTCCTTGACGAAAAAATTCAATAGGCGTTATACTCACATTCCTATTATGCGGACAACAAACCTGACAGGCATCGCACCCCCAGACTGTTCCGCACTTCCTTATGATTTCTTTTTCGCTGTCCGAAAGCTCGCCTTTTTTTTGAGTTATTTCTGACAGACAAGCGGCAGTGCTATCAATAAGGCTTCCCGTTGGGCAGTTTTTTTGGCAAATTCCGCATTTTCTACAAGAGTTGATTTCACACGGGTCTGCTGCACCGAGTAGCTCGGGGTCAATGTCGGTCATCATTTCACCAATAAAAACATAGCTTCCGTATTTTTCATTTATCACCAATCTGTTTGTGCCAAGTATCCCAAGACCTGATATGAGAGCAGCGTGACGTTCGTCAATCGGTGAGCTGTCGCCATACCCTTTGTAGTTATTTTTAGGATAGCTGTTCCTTAGAAAATCCTCGAGCCTGAGATTGAGCTCCTTGATATACAGATGGTAATCAAGAGCCGATGCATATCGCGATATATTTACGGTTTCTCCCGCATAATACGGAATCAAATATACAATGACGGACTTCGGCAAAAAATTCTGACGCGCCATTATGTCGGGGCGGATAAGCTTACATGAGCCATATCTCAAAACCGCGAAGTATTCTATATACTCTTTATCAAAAAAGCTCTTATGCATTTGTATCCCCCTTTTTTACTATATTTTATCACACACTCTATGCTTTTGCAATATATTCCTTGACTTTTATAGATTTTTATTGTATAATAATAAAAATATTTTATATAAGAAAGCGAGTTTTTTATGAGCTTTAACGATGGTGGATTGTATAAATATCTGCTCGACTCAAACGTTGCGGGCGAATCAATTTATTATCTTTTATTTACCGTAGCGATTATAATTTCTTCATACCTTCTCGGCAGCATCAACTCTGCCATAATCGTATCAAAAACGATGTATAAAGACGATATCCGAAATCACGGAAGTGGCAACGCGGGTCTTACAAACGTAATGAGAACGTACGGTAAAGGAGCTGCCGGTCTCACACTTTTGGGAGATATTGCAAAAACCGCCGTTTCAATATTGATTGCAGGATTCTTCTTCGGAATGAACTACGTGGGCGGCGTAAGTACCGGTGACGGAATGTGTTACGTTGCGGGGCTTTTTGCCGTTATAGGTCATATATCCCCCGTCTATTATAAGTTTAAAGGCGGCAAGGGCGTTCTTACCACGGCCGTAACGGCTCTTATACTTGCTCCTATTCCCTTTTTGATTTTGTTTGCATTATTCGCGGCAATCGTTTTTGCGTCGGGATATATTTCACTTGGCTCAATAACCTGTGCAACGCTTTTGCCCGTAGTAATCCACGGCTACTTTTCAGTCGTATTTTCGGGCGCGGAAAAATCATTCCCCGGTCTTGCAGCCTTGTCCACTATAATTATTGCAATACTTATCGTGTGGTGCCACCGCGGAAACATCCAAAGAATATCAAACAGAACCGAAAGAAAGTTTTCATTCAAAAAAGCTCCCGAAGTAACCGCAAAACCCGAAGAGAACAAAGAAGATGAGTCAGAAAATTGATTTTGTAAGCCTTGTGGGAGAGTCGGTCTCACGCGAAACGTTAAAAAAACTCGTTTTCTCGCGTCCGACGTCCTCTGAAATTTCAAAGGTTTCGGCAAGATTGTGCGCTCATAGAGGCAACCGTATTCTTGCCTTGGAATATTCTCTCCCCGGCAATACCGTTTCCCAAAAAAACGTCAAAGAAAATATGATTTACGACGAGCTTATTAAGCTTTTGGGCGAATACAAACAGGCAAATTTGATTACCGCGCTCGGAGATGCGGAATGGAAAATCTCAAAAAGCGGAAAAGAGATTTTGCTCGGTGGCGATTCGCTTAAAAGGAAGCTTAACGGAGCACCCCAAAGCTTCGAGAGTGCAATTGAGGAGCTTGACAAAAAGAAAAATTACATTCTCTCGGGTGATGAGGATTTTCTTATTGCTCTCGGCATATCCGATAAAAACGGCCGCGTACATGACAAAAGACAGGCAAAATTCCGTCAGATAAACAGATTTCTTGAGCATATCGAAGACGTTTACAATGAGCTGCCCAAAAACGAAAAAATAGTTATTTACGATTTATGCTGCGGAAAAAGCTATCTCAGTTTTGCCGTTTACTATTATCTCACAAAGCTCAAAAACAGGCCCGAAACCGAGCTTCTCGGAATTGATTTAAAACGCGACGTCATAGATTGGTGCGATTCGCTTGCGAAAAAGCTTTCGTATTGCGGAATGCATTTTATATGCGACGACGTGACTAACACGCCGAACGAATGCTCACCCGATATGGTTATTTCCCTGCACGCGTGCGACGTTGCTACGGATATCGTTTTGAACAGAGCTATAGAACTTAAGGCTAAAGTTATACTTTCGACTCCCTGCTGCCATAAGTATCTCAACGACAAGATAAATAACGACAGTCTTGCATTCGTCACCGATTATCCTCAGTTAAAAAACAAAATGTGTGAAGCGATGACGGACGCAATAAGACTTGCTCGGATAAGGGCCGCGGGATATAGGGTATCGGCTCTTGAATTGACCGACCCCGAAAACACCCCTAAAAATACGCTCCTCAAGGCCGTGCGCGAAAACGGCATTCAACCCGAAGAATTACTGATTCGAAAAAGAAAATACGATGAAATTCTCGCCTTTCTTCTCGGTGACGGCGCGAATTCTTATTTGAAGGAAATTTTGTAAACAAAGGTTTTCATTTCATTATGATATATGTAACAAACAGTACCGAAGAAACAGAAAGCATCGGACGTATACTGGCCGAAAAAATTGACACGTCAACCACTCAATGCTCTTTTGTTGCTCTTCGAGGTGAAATGGGTGTAGGTAAAACGGCGTTCGTGCGCGGATTTGCATCCTTTTTTGGCATCGGCAACGTAAAGAGCCCCACCTACACGGTGGTGAACGAATATCGCGGAAGACGGACTGTATATCACTTCGATATGTACAGAATCGAAAGCGAGGACGACCTATATTCAATAGGATACGACGAATATGTTTCAGGTGACGGAATTTGTATCGTTGAATGGTCGGAAAACATATCCGACAGTATTCCGTCCGATGCGGTTTGCGTAACGATAAGCCGAATCCAAGACAACGAAAACCAGCGAAGAATTGAGATTGTGTGAGAATTAAAGATGAAAATACTAGCATTTGACAGTACCGCAAGGGCTGCATCGGTTGCCGTATGTGAAGACGAGCGTCTGCTCGGTCTTTATACCATTGACAACGGACTAACGCAAAGCGAGCTTCTTTTGCCTATGGCAGAAAATCTGCTGAAGTCATTAAAGCTTACCTTTGACGATATCGGTCTTCTTTGTGCGGCAGTGGGCCCCGGATCGTTTACCGGTGTAAGAATAGGCGTTTCCTTAGTGAAAGGAATCGCGTTTGGAAAAAACATTCCCTGCGTTTCGGTTTCAACTCTTGACGCACTTGCGGAAAACACGACGCCCCTTGCGGGAATCCTCGTGCCCTGTATGGACGCAAAGCGCGGGCAGGTTTATACGGCAATATACAAATCCGACGGTGCTTCTGCTAAAAAAATGACGGAAGATATGGCAATTTCAATTGAAGAGCTTGCCGATATGCTTAAGGATTACAGCGGTCAAAACATTTATATTTGCGGCGACGGATATAACGTTGCAAAATCAGCTCTTGAAAAGCTCGGAATAAAAACGGCAAACACACCCACTCTTCTTATTACCGAAAACGCCTATTCCTGCGCTGTTTCCGCCCTGAAAAAATACAGAAACAACGAATATCTTACCGATACCGAGATGTCCCCTACCTATTTAAGACTCCCTCAAGCCGAAAGAGAAAGACTTGAACGTGAAAAACAATTTAAAATGCAAGGAGAAGCAAAGTAATGAAAAGAAAAATTTATATAGGCGCGGACAGCGCGGGATTTCTTCTGAAAGAGGAAATCAAAAAACACATTTGTGAGCTTGGGTATGACGTGACGGATTTCGGAACGGATTCCGAGGCGTCCTGCCACTATCCTATATTTGCGTCAAAAGTATGCGAAGCTGTTCAGGCAAATCCGGACACAAGCTACGGATTTCTTATATGCGGAACGGGTATCGGAATGTCGATGTGCGCAAACAAATTCAACGGTGTAAGAGCCGCTGTATGCTCGGATACCTTTTCGGCAAAAATGACCAGACGCCACAACGACGCAAATGTCCTTTGCCTCGGTGCGAGAGTAATAGGCTCATGCCTTGCGGAAGACATCGTTGATATCTTCCTTGAAAACGAGTTTGAAGGCGGAAGACACGGGATTCGCGTTGAAATGATGAGTGATATTGAAAACAAGCAGAAATAAAAGTGCCCGGAGTGATGCAAAAATCACTCCGGACTTTTTTAACCCCAAAACAATTCTGAAGGCTATAATCTTTGGAGAACGTCAAATTTTATTTCAGATGAATGCTCGGCTATGTACGTCGCAAGATTATCGGGTATTTCCTTTCCGTATTCGCTTATCGGAGATATTTCACCCGCTCTCTCAAATCCGCCCTTTCTGTCCTCGGCTATTATATAATAAAATCCGCTCTCGTCAAAATACGCGCGCGGCGGCTGCTTACAGTCATCCTTGTCAATTATACGCGATGCGGCAACCAAGGAAGAAAAGGTCGCAAATCTATATATGACTACTCGGCTGGACAGCATTGCCACCTTGCTTGATTTCGCTATCGTTTTTTCCGCCCCGGAGGAAACGATTCCAAGCTTTGTCACGAATATTTCGCTTCCCTCCTTTGAGGGATAAAACTGTATCAGAACCTTATCGCCTGAGGCCTCGAAGCCGCATCTTTCGCGAGCGGCATCAAGTATTCGCCAGAAGGAACGCCGTGTTTTCGGATTATCGTAATCTGTATTATCACAGTCTATATCATACTTTTTCATATCTTCACGAGTCATCATTATCTTAAGCTTTGAATCACTGACAACAAGAAACTCCATTTTTCAATCTCCTTTCCTCTTCTATACATTATACTGCTTCCTTAAGTTTTTTGACAGTATCAAATATTACAAAAAATGGATATTAAAACTTTTTAACAAAATATATTGTATTTTATCGGCAAATGTGCTAAAATGTTCTTCGGTGAGTTCGAAACCATCCTCACCAAACCGCAGATGCGGTCAAAAAACAAAACTACGGAGAAAACGAAATGAACGCAAAATCAACTCTTTTTTTAACAAGGGGCGCGCTTATTGCAGCGCTTTACGTAGCTCTTACCTTTGCCTCAGCCCTATTCGGACTGGCAAGCGGAGCTATTCAATTCAGAATATCCGAGATGCTCTGTATTCTTCCGATATTCATGCCGGAGGCAGTCGTCGGGCTCACTCTCGGCTGTCTTATCGCAAATCTTTCGACGAACGCTGTAATATGGGACGTTGTATTTGGTACGCTTGCAACTCTTATCGGCGCTGTGGGAACGAGGCTTTTTCGAAAGCTTCCGAAAAAGCTTATCTGGCTTGCACCGCTGCCAACGGTGCTGGCGAATGCAATCATAGTTCCATTCGTTCTGATATTTGCTTACGGCGCTTCGGGGGCATATCATTTTCTGATGCTGACGGTTGCAATAGGCGAGGTCGTGTGCGCTTGGGTGATGGGGCTTGTCCTCTATTACTCACTCTTAAAAATCAAATTTTTCAATAAGGTATAATTTATGTTAGACATATTTTTTGCAGCTCTGAATCCAATGCTTTCGCTCTTTATTTGCATGCTTATTGGATTCCTACTCAAAAAAACAAATATTCTTCCAAGCAATTCAAGCAAGATTATGTCGAAGCTTGTAGTTTGGGTATTTTATCCTGCTCTCTCATTTTCAACAATGGCAAGACACTTTACTCTCAGCACGTTGAAAATACACGCCAGCAACATTTCTATGTTTCTCGTCGGTCTTGCCGCTGCGATAGGCATTTCTATTTTAATCGCACCATTGTTTGTAAAAGAAAAGTGCTATGAGAGAGGTATATATCTCTATGCTCTTGCATTTGCAAACAGCGGTTATATGGGTGACCCACTCGTTCAGGCAATATTCGGCGACAATATCCTTTCGTATTATAAGCTTGCTTGCATTCCGCTTTCCATCGCAATATACACGTGGGGAATGAGCAATCTCGTTCCCTCCGACAAATCGTCAGGCTCGTTTATCAAAAAAATAATGAATCCTCCGCTTATCGCAATGCTCATCGGTTGCCTTGTCGGAATTGTGTGCGGCTTGCTCGTTGATATTCCCGACGGTGTTGCTACGGCATACGACGCTGCATTTCCAAGCTTTATTATCGGAACTCTTGATTCGCTAAAAAGCTGCATGGGACCGACGGCAATGCTTCTTGCCGGCATTACGGTTGCAAACTACGACCTTGCAGGCATGTTCAAAAAGAAAAAGGTTTATGTTGCTACGGCATTAAGACTTATATTTATTCCGACGATTATTTTCGCAATAATGTTTGGTGTCAAGGAGCTTTTCAATCTTATATTTGACGCATCCGTCGATAACACGG
The DNA here is from genome assembly GCA_015064665.1 of Oscillospiraceae bacterium. The sequence goes on along the minus strand of SVRU01000031.1, from coordinate 7,832 downwards.
CTATACTTCTTATATTCTTTGCAATAGCGACACCCCTCGGACTTAACACAATCGTATTCCCCGAAGCATACGGCGGCGATCCCGAAACGGGAGCTTCTATGGCTATGATATCCCACACGCTGTGCGTTATAACCATTCCGATTATGTTCACACTGCTATGCACGATATTGGGCTATAACACCTGGCTTCCGATTTAATACGTAATTAAATAAAACAGAACGGTGCGGTTTATCGGTATGTTCTCCACCAAGGATAACAAGCTGACAAACCGCACCTGTTTTTATGTATTATGCTTGAAAATCATTATCGCCAGACTGCTCGGCTTCAACCTCGCAGAAAGGAATTTCGAGAACGGGTCTTGTTCCGGAAATTTCTCTGTAAAAATCCGCTTTTGCGGCGCTGATGTAGGGATTAAGCCACAAAAATCCGATGCCGAAGCTCAAAGCGCAAAGAATAGCCCAGCCAACAAAGCTCATCTCAAGATAAAAAAGTCTCGCTTTGTTTCCGCGCATCAATTTTTTTGACATGCTTAAAGCTTCTTTCGCGCTTATTTCGGGGAATTCGGCTAAGATATACGGTACGAGCGCGTATCTGTACGTAGCGATTATTCCGGGAATCAAAAAGAGCAAAGACCATAAAAATATGTAAACGACACGCAAAAGCTGTGTTTTTGCGGCTGCCTTCCAATTTTTGAAATAGCAGAAAAGGTCACCGTAGTTAGATTCCCTTTTATCCACTATTGCTAAATTCAATTTGGAATAACCGAGAGACACAACACTCGAAATTATAAAATAAACAACGGATACCGCAAGACCGATAATCAAAGCAATCGAGCCGACGATTATCAGCACTTTAAGTAAAGCAGGCTCTATTTCGGAAAAGCTGAAGGTATAATCACCGTTTGCGCTCCCCTCGCCTGACGAGCCGAAATTATAAGTAAAATTAAAGTTGATGCTTGGTGTTGAAGATACACCGAGAAGCGAAGCTATAACGGCAGCTATAACGGCAAACCCCCATCTGCCCTTCAACGCTTCTCTGGCATTGCGACGAAAATCAGCAGATTTCATAATATTCCTCCTTATTTCATAAGATATTCGTGTATTGCCGCAGCAGCAGTCTTTCCTGCTCCCATTGCGGAAATTACGGTCGCGGCGCCCGTAACGGCATCACCGCCCGCGTAAACCCCCTCTTTACTAGTTGCGCCGGTCGATTCCTCTACTATAATTCCGCCGCGGCTGTTAACGTCAAGCCCACCCGTTGTGGATTTGATAAGAGGATTCGGTGACGTTCCTATCGAAATTATGACGGTATCAACGTCAAGCACGAACTCACTACCCGAAATTTCAACGGGTCTGCGTCTGCCTTTTTCATCAGGCTCGCCAAGCTGCATTTTAATGCATTTCATTCCTGTGACGAAACCGTTTTTGGAGTCACGTCTGTCGTCGGGATTATTATATCCGAGAATTTCAACGGGGTTGTTGAGAAGAAGAAATTCTACGCCTTCCTCCTCCGCGTGCTCAACCTCCTCGCGCCTTGCGGGAAGCTCCTCCATTGAGCGACGGTAAACTATATACACCTTCTCCGCACCGAGTCTAAGCGCGGTGCGCGCGGCATCCATCGCAACGTTTCCACCGCCGACGACGGCAACCCGTCCGCCTTTCATAATAGGGGTGTCGGGATTATCCCTGTAGGCTTTCATTAAATTGCTTCTTGTAAGGAATTCGTTTGCGGAATAAACGCCCTTGTAGGATTCGCCGGGAATGCCCATAAAATTTGGAAGTCCCGCGCCTGAGCCGATAAACACGGCTTCATATCCCATATCGAATAGCTCATCAACAGTAAGCGTTTTCCCTATTACTACATTGGTCATAAACTCAACGCCCATAGCACTGAGATTATCAACCTCTTTTTTTACGATAGCCTTAGGCAGACGGAACTCGGGAATACCGTAAACCAAAACACCGCCTGCGGTATGTAATGCCTCAAAAACGGTTACGCTGTATCCAAGCTTTGCAAGGTCACCGGCACAGGTAAGACCCGAGGGTCCCGAACCTACAATTGCAACCTTTTTACCGTTCTTTTGTGATATCTTTGGAATATTATCGGAATGCGCATTATGCCAATCGGCAACGAACCTCTCTAGACGTCCGATGCCTACGGGCTCACCCTTTATGCCTCTGACGCACTTTGATTCACACTGCGTTTCCTGAGGACAAACTCTTCCGCAAACAGCGGGCAAGCTTGAGGTTTCGGCGATTATCTGATATGCCGCCTCGAAATCACATTCCTTGATTTTTGATATAAAATCGGGTATTCTGATATTTACAGGGCATCCGAGAGAGCAAGGCATATTTTTACAGCCGAGGCATCGAAGCGCCTCATCAATTGCAGTTTGCTCATCATAACCCGTTGCAACCTCGTAAAAATCTCTTGAGCGCTCCAATGCATCTCTTGTAGGTATGGGATTCTTTTTGGGGCTCATATTTGCTTTTGCCATTTTAGTTTACCCCCTTAAAAAGATTACAGCTTTCCTCATGCTTATGACGTTCAAAATCACGGTACATTGTGCCGCGCGACATCGCCTCGTCAAAATCCACCTGATAACCGTCAAAGTCAGGACCGTCAACACAGGCAAATTTAGTTACACGTTTTCCGTCAACGTTGAGAGTGAGGCGGCAACCTCCGCACATGCCCGTTCCGTCAATCATAATAGGATTCATGGAAACGTCGCATGGTATAGCCGTGGGTCTTGTAGCCTCAACAACAAATTTCATCATAATAAGCGGACCGATTGTTATAACCTTATCAAACTTCTTGCCGCTGGAAAACATTTCGTTGAGCGGAACGCATACGTTGCCCGCTCTGCCGTATGAACCATCGTCTGTCATAACGTAAAGCTCGTCTGATGCCGCGCGGAATTCATCTTCCAATATGAGAAGATCTTTGCTTCTGAAGCCTATTATTGACGTTACCTCACAGCCAAGCTCATGAAATTTCTGTGCTACGGGAAGCGCAATAGCGCAGCCAACACCGCCGCCAACGATACAAACGCTCTTTATACCGTCTGTTTCCGTTGGCATACCAAGAGGACCGACAAAGTCCTGTATAAATTCACCCTCTTGCTTATGATTAAGCTTTTCCGTTGTAGAGCCGACTATTTGAAAGATTATCTTTACAGTTCCCTCTTCTCTATCGTATCCCGCGACGGTGAGGGGAATCCTTTCTCCCTCTTCATCGACTCTTAAAATTATAAACTGACCCGGCTCGGCTTTTCTTGCAACCAAGGGGGCTTCTATATCCATCATCGTAACCGTTGGATTAAGACTTTTTTTTCTTGCTATTCTATACATTTATCTTTCCCTCGTTTTTATTAGCTATTATATCACATATTTTTTCTTTTGTAAATAGGATAATGTTTTTATTTTCTTATACATACTGATTAAAAAAAATAAAAAACCCGCACTTTATATTAATATCGTTAGTTGAAATTTAAAGTTTGTTGTGCTATAATGATAATTATAATGATAATATAATTAAGAAATGTGAATCAGGAGCATAAAAATGTATAACGTTTTAGAATTTGGCGCAAAAAATTGCGAGGACTTTAACTCAACGAAGGCGTTTCAGGCTGCAATAGACGCCTGCCACGCAAACGGCGGAGGTGTAGTTTACATACCCCACGGAACGTATATGCTTGCAAGTATGCATTTGTACAGCAATATTCACTTTGTTTTCGAACCGGGAGCAACACTTCTCGGCAGCCTTGATCCCGATGACTTTGATGAAAGAGAGTTTGTTGATTATCCTCTTTATCAAGACGTTTCACATTCGTATTTCCATAGAAGTATGTTTTGGGCGGAGGAATGCGAAAATATTTCATTCTCAGGCAATGGTACAATTGATATGCGAGAGGTTTGGGAAGACAAGCCAACCAAAAATGCTCACCTCAACGGTTCAAAAAGAGCAAATAAAATCTTCGCATTGAAATATTGCAAAAACGTTGTTATCAAGGATTTGAATCTTTATAACGCAACAGATCTTGCCGTTTACCTTGCAGGATGTGAGGATTGCAGAATAACAGGGTTAAATATTAAAGTTAACATAGACGGAATAAGCCCTGACTGTTGCAAAAACGTAATCATTTCAGACTGCAACATTGTTGCGGGCGATGATGCCATAGTTCCTAAAAGCTCTTATACTCTTAATAAAAAAATCGACTGCGAAAATATTGTTATAACAAACTGTGTTGTTTCCTCCCGAATGTGTGCTATAAAATTCGGCACGGAAACAAACGGCGGATTCAAAAACATAACGGTTTCCAACTGTACTATTTACGATACCTGCTATACCGGTCTTGCGATAGAAATCGCAGACGGTGGCGAAATTGACGGATTGGTTGCAACCGGAATCACAATGAAAAACGTCGGCTCACCGTTCATTATTACTCTTACAGACAGAAAAAGAGGCCCTGAGGGAACTCCTGTCGGCTCTATTAAAAACGTAATTATTGACAACCTTATTGCAACCGGACCTTATCAAGATATGTCACTGATACGCTATACCGCCACCCTTCCTCCCGATACGGATTATCATCACGAGCCGAAGATTATTGCATCAAGCGTTACCGGTCTTGAGGATTCGGTGCTTGAAAACATTTCGCTTTCAAACATTTATCTTACAGTTCCGGGCGGATGCGATAAAAAAACCCAAGAGATAGAGATTCCCGACAAGCCGATACCAACACCGGCAGCTTTCTCGTATTCCGAGCTTCTTCCTGCATATGCAATTTATTTTAAACACGTAAAGAATCTTAAACTAAGAAATATAAATACCCAGACTCTTGAGACGGATATGAGAAACAGTATGGTTTTCGAATACGTTGAAAACTTAAAAATAGACTAAATGAAATAGCTCAAATGCAGCAAAATGCGTTTGAGCTATTTTCTTTATTACAATTACACAAGTGAAAACAAACGATATATTACATCTTCTTGTCATCGGTTGCGGGATTGTTGATGAGCTTGCCGTCCTCAGTGAAACGTGAGCCATGGCAGGGGCAATCCCAAGTGTGCTCCGCACGGTTGTATTTGAGAGCGCAGCCAAGGTGTGGGCATCGAGGCGCGGTGGGGGTGAGTAATCCCACAATAGAATCAAATGCGTTGACGGCGAGCTGTGGATGTAAAACGGTGCGCGAGGGTTCGAAAACTGCGGTGTAGGCGTTTGACGTGCCACGAACAAGATCGCAGAGAATATCGGCGGCAACCATTGCGTTGGTCATACCCCATTTGTTAAAACCCGTTGCCACAAACACGTCTGGCATGGACTTGGCATACTGCCCGATATAGGGAATATCGTCGAGCGTCATACAGTCCTGCGTTGCCCATTTACCCACAATCTCGGCATTTTTGTAATGTTTACTTGCGAAATTTTCAAGTTCTTGCCAGCAGCCGCCTTTTTTGCCCGTGCGGTGTCCGCCGCCGCCCAGAAGCAGAATGCCGCCGTAATTGCGGAATGACAGACCTGTGTCGGATTCGTCCACATACATTCCGTTCACGTTTTGCGCACCTTTTAAAGCTATGACGTAGGAACGGTGCTGATAGAGCTTTAAAGGATACAATCCGTGCTTGTTCAGCATTGGGAAATGGGTTGCGATAATCAGCTTTTTGTAGGTGATTTCACCGTGGTTGGTTTTTGCCTTGTGCGGCATCAGCTCCACGACATTGGTATGTTCGTAAATGGGCAAATCCTTGGCGATTGCATATAGAAATTTTAACGGATGAAACTGAGCTTGCTCCTCCACGCATACAGCCCCTGCGACCTTGATGGGAAGCTCGCGAGCATCAGAAAACTCGGCTTTAATACCAAGACTGTTTAAAGCAGCAACCTCTTTTTTAATCTTTTTTCGGTCGCTTAAAGAGTAAACGTAATTATCCATCATCACAAAGTCACAGTCGATGCTCTCGCTTAGTCGGGCGTATTCCTTGATTGCTTTGATCTGCGCCTCGGCATAAAATCTTGCCTTATGCTCACCGAAGCGATTGATCATTTTGTCATATATTAATCCGTGCCCCAGCGTAATCTTAGCCGTAGTATTCTTGGTAATACCGCAGCAAATCTCGTCTGCTTCTGCAAGCAGACAGTCAACGCCCGCCCCTTTCAACTTGTAAGCACACAATATCCCCGCAATTCCACCGCCAATAATCAGAACGTCTGTATTTTTATTTCCTTCAAGCGCATAAAAATGCGGTTTTTTTGCCGTTTTTAACCATATCGAGTCCATATACAAGCCTCCTGTTTTTATGGTCTTATTATTTGTATTTAAAAATGAAATATTCGTATATTTCAGTGAACTTTATCACACACTAAAAAGAAACGATTCGGGAGCAATATGGATATAATCAAGGTCATCTTAACGGCGCTTCTTTCGGTAGCAGCGCTCTTTATCATAACGAAAATCATGGGGCATAAGCAGGTAGCTCAGCTCGACTTTTTCGACTACGTTTCGGGAATTACCATAGGCTCGATCGGTGCCGAGCTTGCAACCGAATTGGACGAGCCGTATAAGCCGCTTGTTGCGCTTTGCGTTTGGGGCGGAGCATCTGTTGTTTTAAATCTGCTCGCTCATAAACTGCCAAAAACGAGAAAATACATTAACGGAACGCCAACGATACTAATGAACAACGGCAGGCTATACAGAAAGAATTTAAAGAAGGCAAAGCTCGACCTATCCGAGTTTATGCTACTCTGCCGTGAGCAAGGTTATTTTGAGCTTGGCGAGATACAAACTGCAGTCTTTGAGCATAACGGAAGACTATCGATTTTGCCAAAGGCGGCAAACCGACCCGTGACCCCCGAGGACTTGAATATCACTGTCAAGGCAACGCATATCAGCGTTGAGGTCATTATGGACGGACGGATTATGGGCAATAACCTTTCTCGCTTCGACAAGGATGAAAAATGGCTGAGAAACCAACTGAAATTACAAGGATATAAGGACGCAAAGGAGATTTTCCTGGCCGTTTACCGAGCGGAAGAGGATAAGCTGACGTTATATCCGAACGACTGATTTATAAACCCAACTTCTGTACGAAAAAAATTCCTTTCGGCAAGCGCAAAAAAACAGAGGGCAGCCAAGTTGCAAAAACAAGCTGCCCTCTCTTGTATTACAAAATATAAAGTTTTGCTTTAATTTAAAATCATTTCACCGCTAACTTCTTTTATAATTTCAGCGATTGCCGCATTTAAAAGAAGGATTGAATGAATAATAATTCTTTTGATCAAGCGTTTCCTGTGTCCGTCTCAGCGCCTCGCCGAAACGTTGAAAATGAACTATTTCGCGCTGACGCAAAAATTTTATCGCATCGTTAACGTCGGGGTCATCCGAAAGCCGAAGAATATTATCGTAGGTTACGCGAGCCTTTTGCTCTGTTACTATCACCTATTCGCAATGTTTTTGGACTTTCAAAAAATGCGAAAAATCATTATTTTACAAGGATTTACGGCACTTTTGGAGTTGACGATTTTTCAGAAATTCCAGTGAATTTCGATGGGCACGTTTCGTGTCCCCGGAATGCGCTTTCCGACCATAATTTTATCGATCAAAATCTCCACCATTTCACGTGTCAGATGTTCTACTTTGACGTATTTTTCGATCAGCTCACGGCGGTTGTCACCCACGGCAATTTTAACATCGATCTCGGCAATTCGCTTTTGACATTCGAGCACCTGAGCTTCAAGACGTTCTTTTTGTGAGGTAAACTCCTTTGAGAGTTCAATGAAATCTGCCTCACAAATCAAGCCCTTCACCTTGTCAAGATAAAGGTCGCGCACAC
>SVRU01000030.1 GCA_015064665.1 Oscillospiraceae bacterium | reverse complement strand
ATGCGCAGAGAATTGATATAAAAAATGATGTTGGATATAAAGAACTTATAAACGATCGAAATAAGCTTTATAATAAGCGTGCAATTAAGAATGGTTTTATATTTCTCCTCGCTATTTTGATTTGCATCATTGCCATAATTATTATTTGACAGCGTTGAAACATTGAAGCACTATCAAAAAGCCTCCCTTTACACAAGGGAGCCTTTTTTGTTTACCTATGGCTTATCAATTTTCCTGACAAGCACTGCATTTGTGGACACAAACGCGAAATACGGCATATCACTTTCGAGATATGCCGTATTTTGAAAACTGTCCTTTAGAGCGACACTCTATGGAGTTGGTTTTTGTTTTTCTGAATGGGCGATAAAAAAGATATTTTTGCTTTTTAACCAATGGATTTGAACCCAAATCACGCCGAGAGGCGTGTATATCATCAATGCGGAGCATTGCATATCATCAAGACGCAGTCTTGTATATCATCATTGCGAAAGTAATACAACCTGCGGCTGATGATATACACCTTCGGTGATGAGATACACGCTAAAGCGTGATGATATACCATTGCTTTCGCAATGGATAAAAAATTCGACAAGTCGAAACTTGTCGAATTTTTGGCCTACCCGATAGGATTCGAACCTACGGCCTCGAGAGTCGGAGTCTCGCGCGCTATCCAGCTGTGCCACGGGTAGAAATATTAAATTGCTTTGGTAAAAAACTGCTGCCTATACATTTTATCATTTATCTTTTCATTTGTCAATGGCAAAGAAAATTAAATATCTCTAAAAATCTCTATTTTATTGACATTTTTCGTCTTATGAATTATAATCAATATATAAAATGCTCGGAGGTTATTTCATGAAAAATTTACGTGTATCAACAGGTTTTCTTCATCCGTATCCGAAGGATGATTTTTCGGAATATATAAGGCAGGGAATGCTATTCAACAAAAATGCGGGTTTTGATGCGATGGATATCTACCTTGGTTTTGAATTTTTGGATAGAGTCGAAGCTAAAACGGTCGAAACCATGCTGTCCGATTCCGAAAAAATCGGAATAAAATTTGAGGTTTGCCACTTGCCGTTCAGTGCGAATGTTTGCAAAGAGCCTGACTTTTTGCCTTATTTTAACGATTGCATGCACAAATCCATAGATTATGCAAAGGAGCTTGGCATCGGCTATGCGGTGCTCCATCCAAATACGACCTCTCTGCCGATGAGCAAATATGACCGTCTTGAGCAGTATGATTCGGTTATGAAGCATCTTTCGCCTTTCGTTGAGCATGCCGAGCGGGCAGGGGTTAAGGTCGTCGTGGAGAATATGCGCGTTGTGCCGACCTTTGTTCCTACTCACCGCTATTGTCAGATGCCAGATGAGCTTTGCGATATCGCCGACGCTCTTGGAATCGGTGTGTGTTGGGATTTCGGCCACGCACATATAAGCGGAGTCAAGCAATCCGAAGGACTTCAATATATCGGAAAGCGTTTGAAGGTTCTTCACGTAAACGATAACTTTGCAACCGAGGACGAGCATATTCTGCCGTTTTTGGGCACTGTCAACTGGCGTGATGCAATGCATGGCTTGGCTCTTTGCGAGTTTGACGGACTGCTTAATTTCGAGCTTTCGCCCGGAAAGCTGCCCGAGGCGCTTCGAACGCATTATGCAAGATATATTATCGAATCGGCAAAAGAGCTTATGTCATATATAGAGTAAAATATTTCGGCACGGAGTATCGTTTCATGCTCCGTGCCGATTTTGAGTTATTTTGCGTTATCCTTTTTCTTATCGTCTTCTTTATTCACGTTGATTTTATCAAGAGTTCTCTTTGCAAAATCCTGTCCGCCAAAGCCAAAAGCTATTGCAAACGCGACCGCAAGAGCCGTGAGGGTGATTATAAACGCCCAGTTAACGATAGTCGTTGCAAACTCCAGCTGACTCAAAATCATAAAGACGGCGACTACGTAAATGATGCTTTTGATAAGCTTCAAGGCAATCCTGCCGCCCGGCATAGATTCGCCGAAATTGCTTTCTATAAGATTTGCACCGAATAGAGCTGCTATTGCAATAAGAGCCGCTTTTAAAATCATGGGTATATAGGAGATAATCATAGCCGTAATGTCAGAGAGTATTTCAAGATTCAGAATCTTTACCCCCTCTGCTATAACGAAAAGAAGGATTGCGATTCTTATTATGGTTGTGATAACCGATGACAACGAAAACTTCATTTTGGCTTTCGGAAGAATTTTTTCCATCATTCCGTCAACGTTTAACCCCGAGAGCAGATTTGAAACGAGTCCGCAAACGATATTGGCGATCACAATGCCGAGAGCGATTACAAGCGAGGCAAATATAATGCTCGGAATTGCCGAAAAAATTCTGTTTATTATCGATGTGGCAGGTGAGGAAATTGCCTCGATATTTAAGACGGTCAGTGCTTGAACGATGGCGATGAGAACTATCACTGCGTTTACTATTTTTCCGACCAGCTCGGAAATTTTCATTTGCTCCATACCGATGTCTGATTCATTGTCGGAATCACTTTTTTTACCGCCTTTGCTGCGTGAAAGCCTTTGTGCAAGACTGTCAATTTTGGTTTTCGAAAGCAAAACCGAAATAATACCCGAAAGTATCTGTCCAATAAATATTCCGAGAAATACGAGGATTGCCGCCGCAATTATGTTTGGAATGTAGCTTATAAACGCATTTGCAAAATCGGTTATAGGCTCTGAAACGCTTTCAAGCCCGAGCGCGCCCAGCACCGCCGGCAAAAACAGCAGAAATACTATCAGAAAAACAAGCTTTCCGATGAATTTCAGTGCCGTGCCGCTTTGTCCCTCGTTAATTCCCCAAGAGTCAAATTTTCCGTCAAGTCCCACAAGCTTGAAAAGTCTTTTCACAATAAAAGCTGCCGCCCAAGCCGATATTATGGCGATAACAAGATAGGTCATGGCTACAACGAAAGGATTTTGCCAAATTTTTTCTATCGTATCAAGAATTTTATCCATATTTTGCTCCTTTTTCAGTTGGTTTATAACTAGACTATACCCATAATTGAGTGACATATTCATAAAGTATGAAAAAAATTCCAAAAACGTGCTAGGCTTAACGGTCATTTTACGAAAAATTTTCGACTTTTTCAAAGCATATTGACAACCTATTCTTGCATTGCTATAATTTATTATGAAATATGTAAAATTGGAGTAGTCAAATGAGCAAATTACTTATAGGCTGGGCGGAGGAAACTCTTGTGCCCGAGAAAAAGGTTAGTCTTTACGGTCAGTTTTTTGAGAGAATTTCTGAATACGTGGAATCCGAAATAACTGCAACGGCTATGGCTGTTGAGTCAAACGGAGAACAGATGATTCTCGTTAGCGCCGATCTGACTTCAATTCCCGAATATGTTATGACTATGGTAAGAGAAAAGGTTTCGGCGAAAAACGCGGAGATCGACCCGATGAAAATAATTATTGCAGCAACGCATACGCATACCTCGCATACCCTTGCCGATCCTTACAAGGGAACCGTTGCTTCTGTCGGAAGCAGCGCAAGAGAGATTCTAAAGGAATTTATGAAGGGGGATCAGGAATACAAGGCGCTCGTAACCGCAGGTGATGACGTTATGGATCCCATCGAGGCAAGCAAATTCGTTACAGACAAGATTGCAAATGCCGTTGTATCCGCGTGGGAATGCCGAAAAGAAGCTCTCTATGCAAACGAGTTCGGCAGAGCGGCGGTCGGCATGTGCAGAAGAGTTGAATACGACGACGGAACGGCTGAAATGTGGGGGGATACTAACACCGCAAACTTTACTGCTTTTGAGGGCGGAAACGACTCGGGCATAGAGCTTATCTATACTTTCGATAAGAATAAGAATCTCACTGGAGTTGTTGCAAACATTGCTTGTCCCTCGCAGATTCTTGAGCAGAGAAGCTTTATTTCGGCTGACTATTGGGGCAGAGCAAAGGCAAATATCAGAGAAAAGCTCGGCAAGGACGTATATCTTCTCGGCCTCGGCGGCGCAGGCGGTGACCAGTGTCCGCGCGACCTTGTAAGATGGGTCGAGCCCGAAACTCCCATTGACGACCCGCACGTTAAGCGTCCTAATCCCATAAGACGCAAGGCTGACCCCTCTATGTTTGATATTTCAGGCTGCAACAAGGTCGGAAAGAGAATATCAAACGAGATTCTGTCTGTGCTTGAAGATATCAGTGAATACAAGGATAAGGCTTTTCTTAAGCACGAGGTGCTTGAACTAAGCCTTCCTTTAAGAAAGGCAACGAAAACCGAATATAATAATGCGGTACGCGAAATAGAATACTTCGTTGAGAAGAATAAAGAAAAGGGAGTATTTACCTTCGAGGATAACGCAAAAGTTTACGTTCATGCCGGGCTTATCTCGAGATACAGATATCAGCAGTTTGCCGAGACCTTTGCCGCAGAAACGCACGTCGTTCGTTTTGGTGACGTGGCATTTGCAACCAACCCCTTTGAGCTCTTCCTCGACTTCGGTAACAGACTTAAGGCGAGAAGCTATGCGGCTCAGACCTTCGTAGTTCAGCTTTGCTGCGGCTGCGCAGGTTATCTTCCCACCGAAAAGGCTGAAAAAGCAGGTCACTATTCCGCATATATAACAAGCGGAAAGGTCGGGCATGCGGGCGGCGACCTTATGATAAGAGAGCAGCTAAAGAGCATAAACAAGATGTTCAGCATTGAAGAAACAAAATAATAAATACAATATTAGGAGAATATAAAATGAAAAAATTACTTATCGGCTGGGCAGAGGAAACTCTCGTCCCCGAAAAAAAGGTTAGTCTTGCAGGACAGTTTTATGAGAGAATATCACAGTTCGTTGAGTCGGAGATTACCGCAACCGCAATGGCTGTCGAATCAAACGGCGAGCAAATGGTTCTCGTCAGTGCCGACATTGTTGGTGTTCCGAGCTTTCTTTTGAATCTTATAAGAGAGAACGTCTCAAAAAAATCCAAAGAGATCGACCCGATGAAAATAATTGTCGCGGCTACCCATACGCACACCTCTCACGTGCTTGGCGATCCCACTCCCGAGGGCAAAAATCCCATTCTTAACACCAGAGAAATTCTCAAGGAATTTATGAAGGGCGACCAGGAATATAAGCCGCTCGTAACCGCCGATGAAAGCGTTATGAAGCCTGCCGAATCCACCGTGTTCGTTGCGGAGCAGATTGCTAAGGCTGTTGTCAGAGCTTGGGAAAACCGCGCAGAAGCACTCTATGCAAACGAGTTTGGAAGAGCAGCGGTCGGTATGTGCAGAAGAGTTGCGTACGACGACGGCACTGCTGAGATGTGGGGCGACACCAATACCGCCAACTTCGTAGCGCTTGAGGGCGGAAACGACTCGGGAATCGAGCTTATCTACACCTTTGACAAGAATAAAAAGCTCACGGGAGTTGTTGCAAACATTGCTTGTCCCTCGCAGATTCTTGAGCAGAGAAGCTTTATTTCGGCTGACTACTGGGGCAGAGCAAAGGCAAATATCAGAGAAAAGCTCGGCAGGGACGTATATCTTCTCGGCCTCGGCGGCGCAGGCGGCGACCAGTGTCCGCGTGACCTTGTAAGATGGGTCGAGCCCGAAACTCCTATTGACGACCCGCACGTGAAGCGCCCCAACCCCATAAGACGCAAGGCTGACCCTTCGATGTTCGATATCTCCGGCTGTAACAGGGCGGGCAAGAGAATTTCAAACGAAATTATTTCCGTATTTGAGGAAATTTGCGAGTATAAGGATGAGGCAATTCTTGAGCACAGGGTCCGTAATATGAACCTTCCCTTGAGAAAGGCTACAAAATCCGAGTATAACAACGCAGTTCGCGAAATCGAATATTACGTTGAAAAGAACAGCGACAGAGGAACTTTTACGTTTGAGGATAACGCAAAGGTTTACGTTCACGCAGGTCTTATCTCAAGATACAGATATCAGCAGTTTGCCGAGATGTTCACTATCGAATCTCATATCGTTCGTTTCGGTGACGTAGCGTTTGCAACCAATCCCTTTGAGCTCTTCCTCGACTTCGGTAACAGACTTAAAGCAAGAAGCTATGCGGCTCAGACCTTCGTAGTTCAGCTTTGCTGCGGTAAAGGCGGCTATCTTCCCACCGAGAAGGCTGAAAAGGCAGGACATTATTCCGCGTATATCACAAGCGGTAACGTCGGCCACGAGGGTGGCGATCTTATGATAAGAGAGCAGCTCAAGGAAATCAACGAGATGTTTGAGGGCGAAAAAATTTACGTTAACAGATAATGAGTACTATAAACGTTGAACACGATATAAATATTCACCTTGAAAACAAGGGGATATCAAGGCGTTTTTTCCTATACATATTTGCAATGTATTCTCTTGTATGTATGACGAAAAATTGCTTTAACGGCGCACTTGCCGATATAGTTTCCGAGGGCGTTTTAACAAAATCCCAGACGGGACTTATTACGGCTATGTTTTACATAGTTTATACTCCGCTTCAAATCGTGGGCGGAATTTTTGCCGATAAATTCAGCCCAGAGCGCATGATTAAAATCGGTCTGATTGGCGGCGCGATTGCAAACACCGTAATTTTCTTTAACCACAACTATTACGTTATGCTCGCAAGCTGGATTCTTAATGGCGTAGTTCAGTTTGCACTTTGGCCGTCCACCTATAAAATCGTATCCTCTCAGCTCTGCCGAAGTGACAGAACCTATATGATATTCGTTATCACTCTTGCGTCTTATGTCGGTCTTGTAATCTCTTATATCGTTGCAGGAATTTTGCCGAGCTGGGAATATAATTTTGCTTTTTCTGCCGCGGTTTTATTTCTGCTTTCAGTGGGACTTCATATATACGATAAGCATCTTAATCCGTATATGAAGCCGGATTACAAGCCTGTTGAAACAAAAAGCGGGACGGAGTCCGTGCGGTCCTTATCAACCGTGTCGCTCTTTATGAAAAGCGGATTTTTCGGGATGCTGATAGCCGTCCTTGGTTATACGATAGTTGCACAGGGCTCAAAAACGCTCTTTCCCATCATGGTCGTTGAAACCTTCGGCAAGAGCGCGTCTGTGGGTAATCTTTTAAACACGCTGATAATCGTAGCCGGAATAGCGGGTGTTTTCTTTCTCCGGTTCGTGCTTTATCCGAGGTTTGTTAAAAACGAAGTCTTTGGTATGCTTATATTTATGGCTTTGACGGCAGGATTTGGCTTGATACTTATATGGGCTATGGAATTTTCGGTTGTCGTTATAACCTTCTCGTCCGTCTCATTTATAACCTCAATGGTCGGAATCCTCGTTTCATACTGTAACGTTGAGTTCGTTAAATACGGAAAGAATGGAACGGCTGCGGGAATCAGCAACGCGGCGTCCGCCTTGGGTTACGCGATAAGCAGCTACGTCATAGTGAAAATATCCGAGGTCTATGACTGGCAGGTCGTAAAATTTGTTTGGCTCGCTCTTTCCTTGGTATCGGTTGTCTCGCTTGCTTTGATACTTCCGATGTGGATTCGCTTCAAAAAGAAGGGACTTGACTGACATAACAAAAAACGCATATAGCTTGGTAAAAAACCTTGCTGTATGCGTTTTTTAATTGAATTTGATTAAGCCTTGAATTTCTCAAGCTTCGCAAAGAAATCGTCAGCATATTCGGTATGAGCAATTACAGTGATAGGGGCGAGAAGGTCAAGTGAGAAAATACCCATTATCGATTTTGCATCTATAAGATATCTGCCTTGAGCCAAGTCAACCTCGTAATCAAGAAGAACGACGATGTTTACAAATTCTCTGACGTCTTGAATGTTTGACAGGATAATTTCGGTTTTATTCATTTTTATTCTCCTTTGCTTTGTGATGTTATTTATAAAGATTATATCAAAATCAAATCTGTTTGTCAACCGATATTGGCAATTTATGTACTAATTTATGTGCTAATCCCGTTAAAATCTCTTCTGAAGACACGATTTTTTTCTGCATTACGGGATATCCTTGAAATTAAGGACTTGTTTTTATAAAAAAACGACATTTTGTTGATTTATTGTCCGAAATGTGATATTATATTACCGTGAACCGTTTGGGTTTAAAACAGGTGTTGCAAGAGGTGTATAATTGGAGGTATTATTCAGACAAAAATCGCATGAGGAGGTTGGTATGCCTTCTGTGCTCGCATCTTTCGGAATAAGCGAATGCTTTTTTAAGAGAATACTGCTTCACAAGGACGATCGATACGTCACAAAAAAATGGCATCATCATAACATGGTTGAGATACACGCGGTCGAAGAGGGAACTCAGACCTATGAGATAAACTCGGAAACTGTCGTTCTCACCGCAGGAAGCTTTATGGTAATAAAGCCGCGTCTTGAGCACCGTGTTCTTAAGGAATCCTCCGAAGCTGTGAGAAGCACCATTGTTTTTGAGGTTGCTTCGGGAAGCGTTCTTGCGAATTTTTTAGATTCGATTGACGGTTATGCCGTGGGTAATTTTTCAAAACAGATAATAGAGGACATTGTTTTCATTTGCAGTGAAAAGAGTAAAAGGGCACTGTTTTGCTATTCGGTAATTGAAAACAGGATACTCGAATTTATTTTTTTGATTCTACGATGCTTAAATCTTACAGGCTCGAAGCTTATTGATGAGGAAAAGTACGAGGATTCAACCGTGTCGCTTGTCAAACGCTACGTCAAGGATAATATCCGTTCGTCAATAACCCTTTCCGAGCTGTCGAGTTACTGTTATATGAGCGAGAAGCAGCTTACCCGAATCTTCAGACGCGAAATGGACTGTACCGTCGCCGAATACGTACGCAGTATGCGGTGCCGCGAAAGTGAAAAATTGCTTAAGGAATCGGATATGTCGATAAAGCAGATCTCTGAGTATATGGGATTCAATAACGAATTTTATTTTAATTCATTTTTTAAGAAGCATTCGGGTTTAACCCCCGGTGAATACCGAAAAGCAGTTATGAAAAATAAATAAAATATAGAGAAATTATGGAGGAATAGAAATGAGAGGAAGTAATAAGTGGAGCTTCAGACCCTACACCAGACTTCATCAGACAAACAGAGCCAACGTTCCTTATATATGCTCGCTCGCACCGTTTGCGGACGGATTTTCATTTGAATGGTTTGACAGAGGCTCGAATGGAGAACATAAGCTCGTTGTTCATAAGCTGCACACCTATGACGACCCGATTGAATATAAGGTTGCCGATTCGGTCGTGCGAATTGAAGGACTTGAAAAAGGAGTAACTTATGAGATAGCGCTTTGGCGCGAGGACATGTCGGCATCGTCGGTTACAAGACTTGTGAGAACCGGAGCGACATTTGGCACAGTTGTAAATTATAATCACCCAAAAGATAGTAAAATGTATGATATTTCGGGGCAGTTTCTCGGCGCTCCATCGATTCTTAAGCTTCCATCCGGAAAACTTCTTTGTTGCATGGAGGTTCACGGAGACTTTTCCGAGCTTGTGAGTCTTATATTTGAATCGCTTGACGGCGGTCTTTCATGGCATTACGTAACCGATCTTGCACCCTGCCATATGCCGAAGCTTTTCTGGCATAAGGATAAGCTTTATTGCATTGCGGCAGGTCCGGGTGACATAGTTATAGGATGTTCCGAGGATGAAGGCAGGAATTGGTCGACTCCTGAGCGTATAGTCGTCGGCTTGCGCAACGACGATTACAGATGTCATAAAGGTGCTTGTCCTATCGTAGTACATAACGGACGGCTCTATACTACCTTTGAATACGGCTCGTGGAAGGGCTGGAATTACGGTTACTCGCTTATATCGATAGATTTAAACGATGATTTAATGGTGGCGGAAAACTGGATATATACCGACCTCGCTTTTGTTGACAGAAGCAAGGAAGGAATGCCCAAAGCGCCTGCGGTTACAACGGTAGAGTGCAACGCCGTTGTCCTTCCCGACGATACCGTGGGAATTATCACACGGCTTGATCCGAAAGAGCCGATAGAATATTACAGCAACAAGGCAATGATATCAAGGCAAAATCCCAATGATCCCGAGGGCGCTCTTGAGTTTGATAGGATAGTGGATATGCCATGCGGTATAAGAAATAAGTTCTGCGTCCGCAAAGTTCCGAACAGCTCTTATTACATAGCAACCTGCAATGAGAATACCGAGGATTACACCTGGGGCAGAGGAATTCTTACTCTTGCCGTATCCGAGGATCTGGTTAATTGGCGCGTTGCCAAACGTATAGTTGACGTACGCCGCGATACTCGTTACGGAGATATGAAAATGGTAGCTTATTCCGATTCAGATTTCGATTTTGACGGGGATGATCTGATAGTGGTTACCAGAACCGCAGATAACGAGCCCAGTAACCACCACGATAATAATTACGTCAACTTCTTCCGCGTTGAAAATTATAGGCAATATCTCCTTTGAGATGATTTTTATTTCTTCTTAAAACGTTCGATTTTTTCAAAAAATTCCTTAGTATTGTCACTGTGTGCGATAACGGTAATAGGGGTCATAAGGTCGAGCGCGAAAATTCCCATTACGGATTTTGCATCGATAACGTATTTTCCTTGCATAAGGTCGACGTCATAGCCGATAAGTATGACCATGTTGACGAAATCCCTCACGTCCTTAACGCTTGATAAAACGATTTCGGTTTTTTTCATTATAAGCTCCTTTTATATATTGATACAAAAAGATTATATCCACATACAACCGTTTAATATACCTAAAGATTTAATAAATAAAAAAATAACCCAAAATCTATTGACAACACACGGGCGGTGTGTTATAATTATCTCAACAAAATACTTTTGCTTTTTGTAAGCAATCGGAGGAAAACATGAATAGAATTAAGACAATCGAAACCAAGGATATTGCAAAAACTGTTGCTAACGGCGGATGCGGCGAGTGCCAGACCTCCTGCCAGTCTGCATGCAAAACTTCTTGCGGCGTTGCTAATCAGCAGTGCGAAAATCAGAATAAGTAATTCGGCTATAAACGCTGCCTGACCAAAAGGGCAGCGTTTATTGTTAATCCTAAGGAGAAAAAATGGTTCATCAGTATAAATTAAACGGATACAATATAGTTCTTGATACGGTAAGCGGCTCTGTGCATACCGTTGACGAGGTTGCCTACGATATAATCGCAATGTATAAGAGCGAGTCGATTGAAAATATTGTGACCGAAATTCTTGCAAAATACGGTCACTGCGCGGACGTCACGCGTGAGGAAATTCTTGCTTGTATCGAGGACATTAAAGCTCTTGAGGAGGGCGGAAAGCTCTTCACCGAGGACAAGTTTGAAAAGCTTGCTTACAGCTATAAAAACAACTCAAACGTAATAAAGGCAATGTGCCTTCACATAGCTCACACATGCAATCTTAACTGCTCCTATTGCTTTGCAAGTCAGGGCAAGTATCAGGGTGAGAGGGCTTTGATGAGCTACGAGGTCGGAAAGCGCGCCTTTGATTTTCTTGTCGAAAAGTCGGGAACGAGAAGAAATCTTGAGGTTGATTTTTTCGGCGGAGAGCCTCTTATGAACTGGGACGTTGTCAAGAAGCTCGTTGCATATGCAAGAAGCATTGAAAAGGAGCATAACAAAAACTTCCGATTTACCCTTACCACCAACGGTATGCTTATCGACGACGATGTTATAGATTTCCTTAATAAAGAGATGTCAAACGTAGTTCTCAGTCTTGACGGAAGAAAAGAGGTCAATGACCATTTCCGCAAGGACTATCGGGGCAGAGGAAGCTACGACGTGATAGTTCCCAAATTCAAAAAGCTCGTAGAAGCGCGCGGCGGTAAAAATTATTACGTTCGCGGAACGTTTACTCACAATAACGTTGATTTTACCAATGATATTTTACATATGGCTGACCTTGGATTTACCGAGCTGAGCATGGAGCCCGTGGTATGTCCGCCCGGTGACCCGTACGCCCTTACGGAAGAGGATTTGCCGAAGCTCTTCGAGCAGTACGAGAAGCTTGCCGTCGAAATGATAAAACGCAAAAAAGAAGGCAGGGGATTTACCTTCTACCACTATATGCTTGACCTGAAAAACGGCCCCTGCATCTACAAGCGCATCACCGGTTGCGGCTCGGGCACCGAATACGTTTCAGTAACCCCGTGGGGTGAGCTCTATCCCTGCCACCAGTTCGTAGGCGATGAAAAATACAGTCTCGGTAATATCTGGGACGGTATTAAGAATACCGAAATTCAGGACGAGTTCCGCTCCTGTAACGCCTATGCGCGTGAGGAGTGCCGCGACTGTTGGGCAAAGCTTTACTGCTCGGGCGGATGCGCGGCGAATTCCTATCACGCAACCGGCAGCATCGGCGGAGTTTATCGCTACGGATGCGAGCTTTTCAAGAAAAGAATTGAGTGCGCGGTAATGATAAAGGTTGCTGATGCGGAAAACGAAGAATAAATGAAAACTCCCATATACGATTTTCTAAAAGAATATGCCGAGGGTGACTCGGTAAGATTTCATATGCCCGGTCATAAGGGCAAAGGACCTCTCGGCGTTGAGAAATACGATATAACGGAATTTTGCGGAGCAGACAATCTTTTTTCTCCCGACGGTATAATTCTGGAGAGCGAAAATTATGCGTCAGAGCTTTTTGGCACGGCGCACAGCTTTTTTTCGACAGAGGGCTCAACTCTCGCTATAAAAACTATGCTTTCCATTGTAACGAGTGGAAAATCGGGGGCAAAAATTCTTGCTGGCAGAGGGGCGCATAAGTCCTTCCTTTATGCAATGGCGCTTCTCGGCGTTGAGCCGACGTGGCTCTATCCCGAAAATTCTACGCATCTTTGCTCCTCTGCGGTGAGTGGCTTGGACGTTGAATCAGCGCTCAAAGAAAACTCCGACGTGTGCGCAGTCTACGTAACGTCGCCCGACTATCTCGGAAATATATCGGATATAGAGGGTATCGCAAAGGTGTGCAAGAAACGCGGAATTCCGCTTCTTGTCGATAACGCTCACGGAGCATACCTTAACTTTCTTAATCCGTCGCGCCACCCGATAGCGCTTGGCGCTTCTATGTGTTGCGATTCGGCTCACAAAACTCTCCCCGTCCTGACGGGCGGAGCATATCTGCATATATCAAAAAACGCTCCGAGTGAGTATCTTGATTCTGCGCGCCGTATGGCTTCGGTGTTCGCATCCACGAGCCCGTCGTACCTTATACTCGGGTCGCTTGATTTGTGTAACGCCTACCTTGCAGACGGGTATAGTGTGAAGCTTTCAGATACCGTAAAAAAGATAGATAAGGTTAAGCAGATGCTTTCCGATTTTGGATACACCGTTCTCGGAAGCGAGCCGCTCAAGATTGTAATCGACGCAAATGATTACGGATATTCGGGAGTTGAGATTGCATCGCATCTTTCAAAAAATAAAATAGAAATTGAATTTTTCGACGGTGAGTACCTTGTGCTTATGCTGACACCCGAAAACTCAGATTCCGATTACGAGCGTCTTGCCGCCGTCCTTACGGCTCTTCCGAAAAAAGAGCCGATTCAAAAAAACGCGGCAGATTTAAAAATAAACGCGCCAAAGGTTATGTCGGTGCGCGAGGCTGTTTTCTCAAAGCAGGAAAGCGTGAGCGTAAATAACGCGCTCGGAAGAATATGCGCTTCTCCTGCCGTCTCCTGTCCTCCTGCCGTGCCGATAGTGGTAAGCGGAGAGGTAATAACCGAAGAGGCAATACTTCTTTTCGAAAGATACGGAATTAAAACGATTGAGGTTGTAAAAAATGATTGACACTCGCTCCGAGCTTGATTTTTACCTTGACGTGCTTTACGGGCAAATTCTTCCGTTCTGGGAGAATTACGCTTTTGACGAAGAGCACGGAGGAATTTTCACCTGCATTTCAAACGATTGCACAACCCTTATCTCTACGGATAAATATATCTGGAGTCAAGGTAGGGCGCTTTGGTTGCTTTCGCGTATAATTAGCCACGGATTTATAAGTGGAAAAAGGCTTGAGCGAATATCCGACCTTGCCGACAAAACGGCAGAGTTTCTTATGAAAAACGCAATACTTGAAAACGGTAGCTCTGTGTTTTTGACAGACAGAGAGGGCCGAAAAAAGCTGTGCGGTGACGCGTACGACCTCAGCACCTACGTTGATTGCTTCGTTATACTCGGACTTGCCGAATACGCTACGGTGAAAAAAGACGGTGCTGCGCTTGAGTTTGCCTTAAATCTTTACCGCCGTGTAAAGGAGCTTTTTGAAAAAGGAAAATTCCGCACCGACCCCGACCCCACACCCGGTGGATATATTACGCACGGCGTAACGATGATACTTACGAATACGGCAAGAACTCTTGCCGACGCAATGGAAGCGCACGGTCATCGCGACGCTGAAAAAATATCTTCCGAGGCTTACGGCTACGCAAAATACACCCTTGACACATTCGCCGACGAAAACGATATTATGCGCGAGCTTGTACGCGTTGACGGTAGCTTTGATAACGAAAGCAGACTTGGCAGATATGCAAATCCGGGGCATATAATAGAGGACGCCTGGTTTATGGAAACCGAATGGAAAAAATTCGGCGACGAAAAAAGGCTTGAGAGAACGAGACGGGTTTTAAAAAACGCGCTAAGACTTGGCTGGGATACCGAGTATTCGGGAATTCTTCATTTCGTTGATATGGAGGGTGGAATTCCGCACGGAGCTGTTTATGATTACAGTGAGCCGATGGTGAGAAAAACTGCAGAGGACTACGGAGCAAAGCTCTGGTGGGTTCATTCCGAAGCCCTTTACTCAACTCTTCTTTTCGGAGAGGATGCGGAAATTGCCGAGTGGTATCCGAAAATTCGCGAGTATACCTTGAACACATTCCCAAACAGAGAAAACGACAGGGGAGAGTGGATTCAGATTCGCTCGCGCGACGGAAAACCGGAGAACAGAATAGTTGCGCTTCCCGTAAAAGACCCGTACCACATAATCAGAAACTTACTTTACATTATCGAATTTTTACAGAACAATAAAACATAACTTATAAATCGAGGAAAATGAAATGATTGACAGAAAACAAGAGCTTGAATTCTACAAAAAAGAGCTTTACGAACAGGTTCTTCCGTTCTGGGAAAAGTATACGCCCGATATGGATTTCGGAGGTGTTTTTACCTGCTTTTCCAACAACGGCGGAGAAATGCTCTCTGAGGATAAGTATATATGGAGCCAGGGCAGAATGCTTTGGGTTCTCTCCCGCATTCTTAAGCATGCAGACGTAGACGGAGAAAGATTTGATAAGCTTTCGCGCCTTGCAGATAAAACAGCCGAATTTCTTATGGCGAAATCAAGGCTTGAGAACGGAAACTGTGTATTCTTAACCGACAGAGAGGGTAATATCAAGCTTTCGGGCGGTGTTTATGACGCGAGCTTTTATGCCGATTGCTTCGTAATTCTGGGAACTGCCGAGTACGCGTCTTATAGGAAGGATTACGATGCTCTCGCATTTTCACTCGACCTTTATCTGCATACGAGAGAGAGAGTTGAGTCGGGCAACTTCCGCACCGATCCCTATCCCGTGCCCAAGGGCTACCGCACTCACGGAATCACGATGATTTTAACGAACACGGCAAGAACGCTTGCCGATGCAATGGCCGATCTTTGCCATCCCGATGCTGACGTTATTTCAAATCAGGCGTATGCATACGCAAAGGACACGCTTGATAGCTTTACCGATGAAAACGGCATACTTCACGAAATGGTCAGAGTTGACGGCACGTTCGACAACGAAAGCCAGATAGGAAGATACGTAAACCCGGGGCACACCATTGAGGACTGTTGGTTTATGGAAACCGAGTGGAAGAGATTCGGCGACACAGAGAGATACGAGAAAACAAAAAGGGTGCTTAAGAACGCTCTTCGTCTCGGTTGGGATGCCGAATATTCGGGAGTCAGGCTTTTTGCCGATATGGAGGGCGGTGACCCTCACGGAACAATTCCCGACCCGAGTGAGCCCATGGTAAAGAAAACCACCGAGGATAACGGCTCAAAGCTCTGGTGGGTTCATTCCGAATCCCTCTATTCAACCCTTCTTTTCGGTGAGGACGAGGAGATTGCTGCGTGGTATCCCAAAATCCGCGAGTATACATTTAACACCTTCCCCAACACCGAAAACGACAGAGGTGAGTGGATACAGATTCGCTCCCGTGACGGTAAGCCCGAAAACAGAATAGTTGCGCTTCCCGTAAAGGACCCCTTCCACATTCTCCGCAATTTGCTTCTCATAATAGAGCTTCTTAAAAAATAATATTTAAGGAAATTACTATGAAATCTATTAAGGATATATATAAAATAGGAAAAGGTCCGTCAAGCTCTCATACTATGGGTCCTGCAAAGGCTATGGGAATATTCGTAAAGGAAAATCCCGATGCCGATTCCTATGAGGTTACCCTTTACGGCTCTCTGTCCGATACGGGCAAGGGTCACGGCACCGACGTCGCAATCGAGAGTATGTGCGAGGGAAAGCCTGTAAATATTACCTTTAATTCCAAGGATAGAGTTCTTCCGCATGAAAATACTATGGATATATATGCCGTGAAAAACGGTGTCAGAAGCGAACCTATGCGAGTTCTCAGCGTCGGCGGCGGTGATATTCAGATCGTAGGCCGCGAAAAGCACGGGGCAAGCAATATATATCCCGAAACCACCTTTGCCGAAATTTCCGAGCTTTGTAAAAAAGAGGGAATAAGGCTATCCGATTACGTAATTATGCGCGAAGGTGAAGAAATATACGAATTTCTCTCAAAGGTGTGGCGCACTATGACGCACGCCATTCACGAGGGACTCACCACCTCGGGCATACTTCCGGGCGGTCTGAACGTTGAAAGAAAAGCGCAGTATCTTTATAACCAAAGACATATTGACGAAAGTCAGGTCACCCGCGAAAACCGTCTTGTTTGTTCTTATGCATACGCCGTAAGCGAGCAGAATGCCGATAACGGAACGATAGTAACCGCGCCCACATGCGGTGCTTGCGCGGTTTTGCCCTCGGTTCTCAAATATATGCAGGATAAACATAATTTTTCGGATAAGCAGATATATAGGGCGCTTGCAGTTGCCGGTCTTGTCGGAAATCTCGTAAAAACTAATGCGTCTATAAGCGGTGCCGAATGTGGCTGTCAAGCAGAGATAGGAACGGCGTGCTCTATGGCGTCTGCCGCTCTTTGCGAGCTTTTTGAGATGGGAATCGACCAGATAGAATACGCGGCTGAAATTGCGTTTGAGCATCATCTCGGACTTACCTGCGATCCTATATGCGGACTTGTTCAAATACCCTGCATAGAGCGTAACGCAGTTGCGGCAATGCGCGCGATAAACGCGATGAGTCTTGCAAACTTTCTCTCGGGTTCGAGAAAAATATCCCTTGATCTCGTTATTAAAACGATGTACGAAACCGGCAAGGACCTCTCCCATCTTTACAGAGAAACGTCAGAGGGCGGACTTGCAAAGCTTTACAAAGGAGCGAATGGAAATGGATAAGATAAAGGTTGACAGAATTAACGAGCTCGGCCGTCTATCAAAGACGCGCGCTCTTACCGAAGACGAGAAAAGGGAGCAGAAGGAATTGCGCGAGGAGTACCTTAGGGAAGTGCGCGCTGCTCTGAAAGGAAGTAAATAATGGACAACTGTTCAATATGCAAAGCAAATATCGAAAATGTTGAAGAAGCGGCAGTTCTCGCCATGGGCGGATATGGAAATCCGAGATATATTTGCGATGAATGCAGCTCGGATTTTGATGAATTGACACTTTCGCGCGACGTTGAATCAATAAAAGCTGCCGCTGAAAGAATAGGAAAGAAAATGAGCGAGGCGGCAGTTGACGATAAACTCACGCTTAAAACGGTCGACGAGATAATGAAATCTTCTGCTGAGAGAAAAGAGAAGATTGAATCCGGAGAATATGATTTTTCCGAAGAAGAAGCTGAGCAGAATTCAGCTTGCGACGAGGATGTTCCACCGGAACTCAAAGAGTCAGAAGAGGATGCCGAAGCTGAAAGAATAAGGGCTGAGAGGTATGCGAAATTCGATAAAATAACGAACTGGATTTGCATCGCTTTGCTTGTCGCGGCAATCGGATTTGCCATTTACAGAATTATATTCGCATAATAATTAAAACCCCCGCATATTTTTTTGCGGGGGATATTTTTATGTTTGTTCTTGATTTTTTGCCGATTATCGTAACTGTATTCGGCTTTTATATGCTTGTAAAGCTTCGTTTTTTTCTGTTTAGAAATCCCTTGAAAATTTCCAAACGGATTTTATCACTCTTCCGTGACGACTCGTCAAGAAAATCGCTCACGCTGGCTCTTGCGGGAACTCTCGGAGTCGGTAATATCGTGGGGGTTGCTTACGGACTTTCGGTGGGCGGCGCAGGCTGTCTTTTCTGGATTTTTGTTTCTTCATTCTTTTCCGCCGTTCTGAAATACGCGGAATCCTCTCTTGCGGCGGAGAAGAGAGAAAATAACAGAGGGGGTATGGCATACGTCATCAAAGCCAGCTTCGGCAAATTCGGTTGGCTTCTCGGCGCGTCTTACGCGATGCTTTGCATTTTGCTTTCCTTGACGATGGGCACATCTCTTCAGTCGCAAAGCTTTATTATGTCGGCTGGTAAAAACGGTAGAATGGCCGAGTGGGTCTATTCCTTGGTTTTTGTAATTGCGGTTGCCGCCGTCATCCTGGGGGGTGCTGAGAAAATAACGAAGGCTACTTCTTTTTTTATTCCGTTGTCAACGATTGTTTACGTATTAATATGTATTTTCGTTATTTTAAAAAACGTTTCGAACGCCTATGCCGTTGCCCAAAACATCTTAACGGAGGCGTTCGATTTCAGAAGCGCAGCAGGGGGCGTGTCGTCTTTTCTGGCCGTAAAAGCAATGAAAGAGGGGTATGCGCGCGGACTTTTATCAAATGAAGCGGGGGCGGGTACGTCTGCTATGGCTCAGTCGCGCTCGGATTTATCCGCATCGGACGTCGGTCTTCTCGGCGTTTGCGAGGTGTTTTTTGACACCTCGCTGCTTTGTATGCTTACAGGCTTTGCGGTTTTGTTTTCCGGCGTTGATATTTCGGGCATGTCAGGAATTGAAATAATTTGCTCTGCTTTTTCATCTTCACTTGGCAGCGGTGCAGTAACCGTTTTGTTTGTTCTCATTTTTTTCTTTGCTTTTTCCACGGTGATATGTTGGTATTACTACGGCTCGGAGTGCGTTTGGTATATTTTCAAAAAGAAAAATTCGCCATCCTATATTGCGCTTTTTCTCTTTTTCACCTTTGTCGGCTTCCTTATTCCGCACGGCGTACTTATAAAGATTTCTGATTATCTGCTCTTTTTTATGAGCGTATTGACTATTCTGACTCTATATAAAAACTCCGAGAGCATCGTTCGGCTCTCGGAGAAGTACGGGTTATTAAAGAATTCTTATAGTGGAAAGAAGCTTGACGCCGATAGCCGAAAGAGCCTCGACTCTTGACTTTGCGCAAGTCTCGCTCATCTTCGGCGCAATAAAGGCGCATTCTTCGCTTTCAATGAAATTGACCTTGCCGAAAATCTCGGAAATTTTGTCCTCGGCGCCGATATCAAATGCAAAGTATCGCTCGCATTCAAATTCGGAGAAATCCTTTACCGACTCACTTTTGGTGAATACGGGATTTGCAATTGCGCCGTATCTCATAATCTGCATAAGATCTCCGACAACCGCCGAAGCCGTAGCTCCTGCGCCCGCGCCCTTACCGTAGAACATAACGTTTCCAAGCGGCTCTCCAACCACCTCAACCGCATTGTAGACTCCGCAAACACCCGAAAGGGCAGAGTCGGAGCGAAGCATAAACGGAGAAACGAATATATAGGGCTTGTCCTCGGTGCATACGCATCTGCCGAGCAACTTTATACTGCAACCGAGCTTTTCTGCGCAAAGAACGTCTGATTTTCTGATAGCCGTGATACCTTCGGCATAAACGCCGTCAACCGAAACGAGCGAGCCCGTGGCAAGCGCCGAAAGAATAACTATCTTTCTTGCCGCGTCTATACCAAGCACGTCCGCGTCGGGATTGCGCTCGGCGTATCCCTTGTCCTGAGCGTCCTTAAGCGCTGCTTCAAAGCTGTCGCCGAAGGTGAACATCTTCGTAAGAATATAGTTCGTCGTTCCGTTGAGAATGCCGCGCACCTCTTTTATTTTGTTCTGAGAAATGCAGGATATCATAGGCGATATAACGGGTATTCCGCCGCCGACCGAGGCTTCAAATCTGTAGGAAACTCGGTTTTCGTTTGCGAGCTTGAGGAATTCGTCACCGAAATTGGCAACGACCTCTTTATTGGAGGTGATCACGCTTTTTCCCGCTTTAAGCGACGAGACGGTAAATTCATAAGCGGGGTGAGAGCCGCCCATGACCTCAATTACGACTGAAACCGACTCATCGTCAAGAATAACGTTGAAATCGTGAACGATCCTGTCGCTGAACGGGGAGTCGGGAAAGTCTCTCAAATCAAGAATATACTTTATATTTATATCGTCGCCGCCAAATTTTTTCACCTCAGCGTAATTGTTCGTAATTAAATCGGCAACTCCGCTTCCAACGACGCCGAAACCGAGAATAGCAATATTAGTCATTTTTTTCTCCAATACCGAATATTTAGAGTAATTATACCACGCAGAAAGAAAAAATTCAAGAGCTTTGAGAAAAAAAGGCAAAACAAGACAAAAAAGAGGGACCGAAAAAAGCATAAAAATGGTCAGGCTTTAATACCGAAAAGTCGCCTAACCATTTTCTTTTTTTATGCCGCTTCGCCCTCGTCAATTCCGAGAGAAGCTTTTTTTGCATCGTCGGAAATATAATCAAGCGGATTTACGGAGCTGTCGTTAACAAGCATCTCAAAATGAAGATGCGCTTCGTCTGCAAGTTCAGATATTGCGCTGTCACCGACACAGCCTATTTTTGCGCCCGAATCAACTACCGTACCAACGGTGGGCAGACCGTTTGCGGATAGGTTCGAATAGCGCGAAACTATTCCGCCCTCGTGTGTTATTTCAACCGTATTGCCAAGCATCGGGTGTGAAAATACCTTCGTAACCTCGCCCTCCTCAACCGCAAAAACGTCAGCGCCTTCTTCCGTGGAAACGTCTATCCCCGTGTGTATTTTCCAGGCTTCAAGCGTTGCTGAATAAGCGGGAACGCTCGTGCTGTGCGCCTTTATGATTTTGCCTGAAACAGGAGAGATAAAACTGAGCTTTTCCTCGGTTGCACCCTTATTTTCATCAGGCTTTTCTCCCTCTGTGTCATCGGGTGTTTGGTTTGTAGCGTTGTTTTCATCGCTTGATAAGGGTGGGTTGTTATCCGCGGGTCCGTCCTTCTTTCTGTTGTTTGCGGCAACGATTCCAACAACGATAGCCGTAATACAAAGAACGGCGATGATTGCGCTGTAAATAGTTTTTGCCAGCGTTGGATTTTCACTGAATTTAAATTTCTTTTCCATTTTCTTGTCCTTTCCTTTGAAATCTATATGTATTTTCTCATTTTCGACGGAATTTATTCAGTAAACAAGAAAAAATATCCTTCGTCCGTTTTTGCATCGGCAGACGGACAGACTTCGCGTGAGTTAGAATAAACCAAATAAAAACCTTTTCTTTTGACTATATTGCACAAATATTCTCGGCTTTTAGAAACAAACCTTTAAAATGCTTGACAAAGTCCTAAATAAAAGTGTATAATTAATGGAAAGTAATAAAAACAGAGGAAATTACGATGAAAAAAGCCTTTTTAGCAGTTATGTGCATAGTACTCTCGTTTGCTTTGTTTTCTTGTTTTGATAACCCGATAGATAACGGCGACGCTCCGCCCATCGCGATAAGCGATGATTTGTATTGGGTTATTGACGGTGAAAAGACCGTCGTGAAAGCAAGCTCGACCGACAGCGTTGACTCCAATCCCAATCCCCAAGGGCTTGGCTTTTATGAAAAAGAGGACGGCACGTATTCCGTAAGCTCGGGTGACGCTACGCTTCTTACAAAGGTCGTTATTCCTTTAACCTATAAAGGCAAGCCCGTAAATGAAATTGATGAATTCGGTTTCCGTAATTCGAAGTTTACCGAAGTTATTATTCCCGACAGCATAACCGTAATCGGCGAAGGCGCGTTCACAGGTTGCGCAAACGTTGAAAAAATAACTTTGCCAAACGACGTGACTTCAATCGGCGACACTGCATTTTCAAGATGCATAAAGCTTGAGAGCATAAACCTACCAAGCGCCGTAACGTCAATAGGAAAATCGGCATTCGACGGATGCTCAAGTCTTCAATACGCTGAGCACGGCGGTGCGCTTTACTTAGGAAACAAAGATAATTCTTATCTTGCTTTGGTAAAAGCCGAAAGCAAGAATATAACCGCGGCTACGGTTAACGACTCTTGCAGATTCATTCTTTCGTCTGCGTTTGAATCCTGTGAAAATCTTGAAAGCGTAGCTATTTCAGACAGTGTAAAATCAATCGGAAACTCTGCTTTTGAGTCCTGCGTAGGTCTTAAAAGCGTAAGCATACCGAGCGGCGTTACGGAAATCTGCGCTAACACCTTTATGGGATGCACGGCGCTTGAGAGCGTACAGCTTCCAAGCGGAGCAACCGCTATCGGCGCATCTGCGTTTGAATCCTGCGAAAGCCTTGTAAGTATAACTCTTCCGAGTGGTGTTACCGCGCTTAGTGATTCGCTTTTCCAAAACTGCAAAAAGCTTAACGCAATTACTATACCGACTGCCGTGACGGCAATAGGCAATTCTGCTTTCGCATACTGCGAAGCTCTTACGAGTATAGTTGTTCCAAATACCGTAACTTCAATCGGCAACTCGGTGTTCGAGTCCTGCAAAAATCTTACGTCAATAGAGCTTTCAAGCAATCTTGCTTCGATTGGAGAGAGCGCGTTTTTGAAGTGCGCAAATCTTGACGGTATATCAATACCCGACAGTGTAAAGGCGATTGGAAAATCTGCATTTGAAGGTTGTTCAAGTCTTGAATTCACCGCGCATGAAAATGCGCTTTATATTGGAAATCAGTATAAACCGTGTCTTGTTTTGGTAAAGGCAGAAAATAAGGAGATAACCTCCGCCGCCGTAAGCGACGATTGCAGAGTTATTATGCCGTATGCATTCTCAAACTGCGAATCTCTTGAGAGTATATCGCTGCCGCACGGTTTGGCAACGGTCGGTGCGAGCGCATTCGCGCACTGTAAAGCGCTTAGAATCGTGGAAATTCCAAGCAGTGTAACCGAGCTTGAGGCATCTGCATTCTACTATTGCATAAGCCTTGAAAAAGCAACTCTTCCGCATCCTATAACAGTAATAAACGAGGCTGTGTTTGCCGGCTGCGCAAGCCTTAAGGAAATCAAAATTCCCGGCAACGTAATCGAAATTCATAAAAGAGCGTTCTATAACTGCAAGGTTATGAAGAGCGTAGAGATGCCAAGCAAGATTACTGCCATCGGTGAGGGTGCGTTTATGGGCTGTCAAAGTCTCAGAAGCATAGATTTGCCGACCGGCCTTGTGACGATCGGTCCGTCTGCATTCGTTGCATGCAGCACGATTCAGAGTATGACTATACCGAACACCGTAACCTCAATCGGAGCATCTGCATTCTCGGGTTGCACCGCTCTTAAGAGTATGTTTATACCGAACAGCGTAGCGACCGTCGGTGTATGGGCGTTTGAATATTGCGCAAACGTGACCATTTATTGCGAAGCTCCCAAAATGCCTGAGGGCTGGGCAGAGACCTGGAACAAAAACCTTGAATACGATTGCGCTGTCATTTGGGCTCATAAAACCGAAGACCAATCCGGAAACGGCTAAAACAGCCGTCAAAAATTGACATCAGAGCGAAGAATCCGTATTTTTTGCGGAATCTTCGCTCTGATGTCAATTTTTGCCTCGTTAAAATGCACAATCGGTTTTGTATAGATTTCACGAACTTTTTCGCGCACCCCAAAAAGCGACAAAAAATACTTTACAGAGCTCTTTTGCTTTGATATAATGAGGCTGAAAAGACAAGGAACAAGGAGGATACGCCAATGAACAGATAAAGAAAAGAATGTTTTTGCATGACGTTAAACCACAATTAAAAATAAAGAAAGGAGCTTAGTATATGCAAAAATCTAAGACAACAATAATAACCAAACTCGTATCGTTCGCGCTTTCATTGCTCATTTTGTTTTATGCAATACCGAGCATTGTATATGCCGAAACTATTGATGCCTTATCGGATATTGGCAATAAAAAAGACGGCGCATCGGCTGATGCGTCGGAATCGGTATCCGGAATTAGTCTTCCCGTTTACGAAGTGGAAGAATTAAGAGAAGAGAACGTAAAGCACTTCAAGCTCTCTGACGGAAGCTACGTTGCCGCGCAGTATACTTACCCCGTTCATTACGACGGCGGAAACGGGAAGCTCCTGGATATAGATAACTCTCTTCGCGAAGCGTCCGGCGGCGTTTTCGCAAATGAGAATGCAAGAATAAAATTTGCAAAAAAGATTACAGGCAACGGAAGCCTGTTTACTCTTCATGACGGAAGCAAGAAAATAGAGCTTTCGCTTGACGGAGCCAAAAAAGGCACGGCAGGCTCGGTAACGAACGGTGAGGATGCCGAGGACGCAACCGAGCTTCAAAAGATGATGAATCTTGAAAAGCTGTCATCAAGTGTCGTTTACAAGGATATCCTTGACGGTGTTGACGTTGAATACGTCGTTCAGTCGCTTAATATAAAAGAGAACATAATAGTTAAGGAAAAGAAGAGCGAATATATCTTTTCTTTCGAGCTTAAGCTTAACGGACTCACCGCAGCTCTTACGGAGTCCGGAAGTATTGAACTGACCGACTCAAAGACGGGTGAGGTCGATTACGTAATACCTGCTCCCGTAATTTACGACGCAAACGGAATCCATGCCGAAAGCGGAGTCGGAGCGTATACTCTCTCGGGCGGCGGCAACGGAAAATACACTCTCTCGGTGACCGTGTCAAGCGAATGGATGAATTCGGCTGACAGAGCCTTTCCGGTTACGGTTGACCCGGCTATAGTCAATTATAACGTATCCGCTGTTGACCTGAGCATTTCTTCCTACACACCGGATACCGTATCCGTGTATGATGAGGTGTTGTACGTGTCATCAACGGATATCGCTTTTTGGCGTGCAACTACTTTGCCGACTATTCCGAGCACGGCATACGTTACGAAGGCTGAATTAAGCTTCCAATGTGCTCAAAATACCTATTACAGATACGTATGCTTGCACGAGGTGCTCACCTCTTGGGATTCAACGCTTACGTGGAATAAGCATACCAGCACGACGAGCCCAAAAGGTCGGATCAGCGATACCGTAACCGATTATGCATACCTTAACGGCAAGGCAAGGTATACTTGGGATATAACGCCTCTTTTCAAAAAGTGGAAAGCCGGCACAAATTACGGAATCGCATTGCAGGGTTATGACGACTCGTTCCTCGATACGAGCTTTTATTCCTACGAAGCTCCGACTGCCGCAGATGAACCGACTCTCTTGGTTACCTACAAAAACATGAGCG
The DNA here is from genome assembly GCA_015064665.1 of Oscillospiraceae bacterium. The sequence goes on along the minus strand of SVRU01000030.1, from coordinate 4,225 downwards.
GAACAGAGGCGTATTGGTCATATTCCTCTCATAGCGTAGGCGTTGCGGGCAGCGGAAGCATAAATCTTGCTACCGGAAATCTGACTTTCATAGTCCCGACTCTTTCAACGACCGACAGTCTTATGCCGTATACGCCGACGCTCGTGTATGATTCCTCGTTCAAAAACAAGTATTATACGTATACGAATACCGAAACGGCAAACGTTACCGAATATATGCCGGCGGGATTCAAGCTTAATATATGCGAAACGGTCTTACAGAAAAAATATACAAACAACAACGGTGACTACGTTTACTACTACGTATACGCAGATGCTGACGGAACCGAACACGGCTTTCACTTATACGACGAAAGCACGGGCGTTTACGCAGACGAAAACGGCTTGCAAAAAACTCTTACCGTTCTCTCGGACGGAAGCATAGAAATAACCGACGATAACAAAACCAAGAGAACCTTTACAAAATACTCAAATTCCTACGGTGACGGGCTTGGCGGCTGGTATCTTACGAAGATAACCGACAGAAACGGAAACGCAGTAATATTCACCTTTGATTCGTCGATAAGACCTACCAAAGTATCCATTAAGCCTAATGGACTGACACAAATTGACTTTCTCAATTTATATTACTATTCGACCGGACGGTTGAAAATGATATATAATTCAACGAGTAAAGATGCTGTCGTGTTCAGATATTCGGCAACAAGCACAGGAAGTATATCCACTACAACTCAAAAGTACTTAAGACAGATAGATTATGCTCACGGAAACTCTTCCGTAACGCTTACAAACTGGGATAACTTTGCTTCGTCCGCAAGCAATACGACGAATATTACAGTAGATGCTTCGGCAACCTATACCTACGACTATTACGGATGCCTTACCTACGTAAACGATTTGCTTGCCGTTCAACGCTTCCAGTATCAGTGGACGAATAACAGCGTTACGACCTTGATTCAGCTTTCGGGAAACACAAAGGGTCAGCAATTGTCATACACCTACGGTGTAGGTTATACCGACGTTGTGAGCTGCGGAAACGATGAGCTCCCGAATACCGACGACGATATTACGACAAGATACGTCTTTGACGGTGAAGGAAGAAGCAAAAGCGTTTATTCGTACTCTAAAAACGGAACCGAGGTTTACGGAGCAACCGTCGGAAAGTACGAAACCCAGGAGAACGTAAAGAACAATCTTAAGGAACAGACAACACTCGGCGGCTCTGCGGTAAATTATCTTCTGAACGGCAGCTTTGAAAAAATAACGTCTGACGGCTATTTTCAGCACTGGGAAAAGGTGGGCACCGTTCAAGCGGATACGATAATCTCGGATTTTGACGGTGTGTATTACGCTTCGTTTGTTCCGACAACAAGCCAGCCGGCATCGTTATCTCAGTACGTTAAGCTTGGCGAGGGTAAATATACTCTCTCGCTAAAATATTCTACGACCGTATCGGATAAATATACGGCAACGGTCAGCGTAAGCTCTGTTGCTGGCACGGGATTTTCTCACACCGAGCAGCTTTCGCTGAACCAAAACTACTCAAACGGAACGAAGCCGGTATTTTCAACCTCGTTCACTCTCGAAACAGCGGACACGCTGAAAGTAACTATTCAACTGACTGCAAACACAGGAGTCGGCTCAAGTCCTAACTTTAAGGTTGACTGCGTAATGCTCGAAAACAACCTCGGGGCAAGCGACTTTAGCCTAGTGAATTACGGCAGCTTTGAAGCTTCGGGAACGGATTCGGCAGGTGCCGTAACACCGCTTTCAACCTATTGGAGCACCGACGGCTCGCAGTCTGTAACCGTTGTGACGGATAATACGACCTTTGGCAATTCGGCAAAGGTCACGGCATCTATTAATAATGCAAAATACCTTAAGCAAAGAATCTATCAGGCAAGCAGCACGCTTCTCGATCAGTATAACAGCGGCGCTTCTTTCGTAAGTAACGCAAACGAGGAGTATATCGTATCCGGCTTCGGAAAGGCTGCGGGTGCCGTATATTCTGACAGGGCGGCGTTTAGAATCCGTGTTGAAGTACTGTATTACCAAGGCGCAAACTATTCCTACGTAAAGGTTCCGTATTATTTCGACTTTGCTCCTAACTGCACCGGTTGGCAGTTTACGGGCGGCTCGTTCAGCACCGCGTACGAGCCGGAGGTAGCTGACGGAAAGGATTACAGCTGCGTTTACGCAATAGACGTTTACTGCGACTATTCCTACCAGCCTAACGGCTACGCGCTCTTTGACGGTATTTCCGTAACCGGAGTTACGGGAGAGAGCGTTGAAAGATACTCGTACTATGAGAATGGCTTGCTTGCAAAGAAGGTAAACCGTTATTACGAGGAATATTACTATTACTACGATAACCGCAACCTTAAGAGAGTAGCAAACAACAGAGGTGAGCTGACGGATTATACGTATACCGCATCGAATCAGCCGTCAACCGTTGTTGAGTGCGATTTCACCTGGAACGGATATATAGAATATCCCGACCACCTGGAAAATCATGAAACGGCAATAACGCTGACTCCTAAAATTAAAACGGCTTATACGTATAATACTTACGGACTTACGACGAGAGTTGAAACCTATCCTCTTGACAATAGCTCCTCTCAGCTTTCGGGCAGTAAAAAGCTATACTCGGCATATTCGTACCGCGTCGGCGGCGGTGAAAAGATTTTCGGCGCTCTGTCTTGGGAAATAGATTCCCTCGGTACTGAGATACAATATTATTACGATAGCTCAAACGGTCAGCTTCTCGCTTCTGTAAATATTAGCGAAAACACCGGAATCTGCTATACGTATGATGATATGGGCAATCTTATAGGAGTAATGCCGGCAAGCTATGTAAATTCGAATTCTTACACGGCGGTTACCGGAGCAGAAAACGTCTCCTATACGTATAACGAAAAAAATCTTCTTTCTGAGATTATAACCGACTCAACGACTTATACCTTTACGTATGACTTATTCGGAAACACGACCTCCGTAAACGCGGGAGATAACGAGCTTTGTGAATATACGTATGCCGAAAGAAACGGAAAGCTTCAAAAAATAACCTACGGCAACGGATATATTGTAGAATACGTTTATAACGATATTGAACTTTTGACAGAAGTATGGTATACTAAGGGTACAGAGGAAAAAACTCTCGCGTATGAATATGAATATACCTCGGACGGACAGATACACGAGCTCATAGATCACGGAAATGAAAAAAGTACCGTTTATAAGTACGATACCAACAACCGCCTTATAGGTTTCATTGAGTATGCAAACGGTGACCATTACCACGACTTTTCTGCTAATCTGTCATATAACGACAAGGGCGAGTTAGGTTCGGTTTATTACTACCTCAATTTTACGAATAACGGAGTGGAAAACGATTTCTATAACTGGCGTTATTTGTATTCCTATGAAAACGACGGCAGACTTTCAAACGTACAGCTTATAACCGAAAAAACCAACGGCCGTGAGTATTTCTATTACGACGAGTATGACAGAGTAAGCAGCAAGCGCAATTATTTCTATCTCTCTTCAAGCTCGTTAACCAAGTTCGATAACCAGATAAGCTACACCTACAAGACCTACAGCGACAGAACGTCAAGTCTCGTAGAAACCTACACCAGCACTGTAAACAGCGGAACTGCTCTTACCTACACCTATACCTACGACCAAAACGGAAACATAACCAAGGTCGTATACAGCACGGGTCAGGAGATTCGCTACGTATACGACGACCTCGGTCAGCTTCTTCGTGAGGATAACGGACTGCTTAATAAGACCTACGTTTACACTTATGACAACGCAGGTAATATAACCAGCAAAAAGACCTATGCTCTTACTGCGGCAGGCACTACCCCCACTTCTGCAACGTCTACGTATAGCTACGGATATTCAAGCGGAGCATGGGGCGATTTGCTCACAAGCTACAGGGGTCAGGCGATTACTTATGATGCAATAGGCAATCCTTTGTCCTATTATAACGGCTCAAGCTATACGTTCACGTGGACCGGAAGACAGCTAACCGGAGCGACAAAAGGCGGACATATCTTTACCTTCACCTATAATGACGAGGGAATTCGCACGTCTAAAACCAAGAATGGTGTAACAACAACCTATTATCTCAACGGCTCTCAGATTATGGCTGAGGAAACAAGCGGAAACGTAACAGTATATCTCTACGACAGCCAAGGTATGCCTATAGGTATGCAATACCA
>SVRU01000029.1 GCA_015064665.1 Oscillospiraceae bacterium | reverse complement strand
TTTGGAGCAGAAATCCTTGGCTGACGAGCGAGAAGCGTACAAAGGTACGCTGAGCGAGGAAACGAGGATAGAATAAAAAACTTTAACAAAAACGAAGAAAACCGCAGGTTTTCAACCATAATTTTTTAAATTTGCATAAAGAAACGACAGAAACACTGTTTTTATGACAATGCTTCTGCCGTTTTTTATTTGGTTCTGCCTAAATGCGACAGCCCCTTTTTTCGGTCTTGCAGGATTTTGCGGCTCCTTTACACGTCAACATGGCGCAGGGCGTTAATCTTGTTTTTATATTCTTCGTTTTCAGGTGTTATGCCTTCGTAACAAAGCTGCATATACACTGCGAGCAGCTCCTTGTGAGCTTCGCAGTTAAGCGCGTTTTTCATATGAACGCATTTTTCCTGATTCCCAATCATTTCTTTTGAAAACTTTGCGTGCTCGGCATAGATCGGTCCCATAATAAGACACCAGCCCTTGAAGTATTTTTCAAGCTCCTCGTCATCGGCAATCGGTGCGCTTATGGTTTTAAGATAATCCATAAATATTCGGAGAGAATCGCCCTTAAGGACGGTCAGCTTTTCTACGTTATATTTATACGGGATCGGGCGGAAGGATATTCTGCCGTTTTCAAATTCGAGTTCGCTCATATATCCGAAGAAATAAGCGTCGTTTTCGGCAGGGGGAGATTTTGGATTCGGTGTAAAGAAGAAGTTACCCATACTGTAAATTATAGGCTTTTCCTTGTATATTTCATATCCCTCCGGGCAGTGAGTGTGCATGCCTACCACAGCATCCGCGCCGAAATCAATAAAGAGTCTGTAAAGATCTCTTTTTTCGGGGGAAGGGAAGGGGTTGCCCTCGTTTCCGCCGTGGAAAAAGACTACGGCATAGTTGCCCTTTTCTTTCTCCCTCTTTATTGCATTGTAGGTTCTGCGGATATTGAATCCCGCAGAGCCGGCAAAATCACGCTTTGCGCAACCGAACTCGTTTTCGCATACGGCTATGACCGACACGCGCTCGCCGTCCTTTTCCAAAACTTCGGCGCGGTACGCCTCGTCAATGTTTTTTCCCGCTCCGCAGAATAAATATCCGTTGTCCGAGAGGAGCTTCATATTGTTATAAACGCACTCCTCACCGTAATCGCCGGTGTGGTTGTTGGCAAGGCCGACAAGGTCGATATTCATATAGCCGAGAGAGTGGAAATATCCGGGAAGCGCGCGGTTGTTGGGACCGCTTTTTACGATAGGCGGACAGCTCTCGTTGAAGAGCGTTTCGAGATTAAGCATTCTGAAATCTGCGTCTGCCATAGACTCTTTTGCGTCCAGGAGAGCATATTCAATGTATTCGCGCGAGAGTTTTTCGTCAACACCTCGAAATCCGAGATCGCTTGCAAAAAGTATTTTCATAATTTAGAATCCTCTTATTTTCATTACGTTTCGTTCTGTTTTTATTTCGCGGATTACCTGCATCACCGTAAGTGCAGGTTTGGGTCAGTTTATTTTACCATTTTACGAGGCGCGGAAAAAGACAAAATATTATGCAAGTTGATGCCTTTTTAGCACAATATTAAGATGCACCGTTGAATTTTAAAAATAAATTGCCTATTTATTAATTTAATATTGAATTTTTTGAAGAAATTTGTTATACTTTTTAAAAAAGCCAAAAAGGACAAAATTATGATTTACAGCACCGGGAATATAGAATTCATAAGATTCTGCTTTGACGGCAGAAAAAAAGCAGAGGCTATTGCGTGCTATCCCATTCCGTATTGCGATTTAACCTATTGTATTGACGGCGAGTTGATCTACGTATTTGAAGGAAAAAAATACACGCTTCACGCAAACGACGCAATTTTTATTCCGCAGGGCTGCGTGAGAGAAAGACTTGCAAGCCACGCACCGTCGTATTATGCAAGCTTTAACGTCACCTTTCCGCAGGGCTATTCACCCGAGGTGCGCGGCTTTCTTCCCTCAAGCGTGCGTTCTGACACGTTAGGCATGCTAGAGTCCGAGAAAAAGTGCTTTGATTCTGTTTCTCCTTATAAAAACGAGAAGTGCGTGAACATTTTTCTCTATCTTTATTATCAGCTTATCGAAACGGCGAGAGATAACGAGAATCCGCATATCAAGGATGTCAAAAAATTTATTGCAAAGCATCTTTGCGAAAAAATAACCCTTGCCGACGTAGCCTCTGCCGTTCATCTTGAAGAGCATTATTGTTGCTCGCTTTTTTCCAAAAGCATGGGAATGAGTATTTTTGATTTTCTCAATCAAAAGCGCATTGAAAACGCTGAAAGCCTTCTTATCACGACGGATATGCCGCTTTCCGAGATTGCTTACCGCTGCGGCTTTGAGGATTACAACTATTTTTCGCGTATCTTCAAGCGCTATGCGGGCATTTCGGCAATGCGCTACAGGAGAATGAAAAGAGAAATTTTAAAATAAAAACAAGGCGGGCAGTTATATTTCTGCTCGCCTTGACTCGATTCTCTTGCCTAATCAAAGTTTCTCCGTTTGACAGTCCTTGCATATTACGGCGTTAAGTCCGCGGGACCTTATAAGAGCTTCCGCGGCGTCTCTGTCACCGATTATTTCTCTGCCGTGGTGGTTGAACATAAGCTTATTTATGCTTTTTGATTCCATATAGTCAAGAACGTCCGCAACCTTGTGATGTCCCGTTTCCATTATGAGAATATCCACTCCGTCACCTATCAGCGCGTCAAGGTCGGAGGGCACTCCGACGTCACCCGAAAATAAGACTCGTTTTCCCTCGGCTTCAATAAGATAGGAATAGGCGTGCCAGCCGTTTGAGCCGTCCTCTTTGAGATGCGTCGTGTGAAGAGCGGTGATCTTAACGTTTTCATCCTCGTAAACTACGCCGTCCTTGACGGGATAGTCGTTCATAGTAAGCGGAAAGCTTTTTCGCCCCATAAACGCAACCGCCATAACGCTTGAAAAAATATTTTCGTCGGGTAAGAAGAAATTGACAACGCCGTCGTTATCGGTATGGGGTATATTGCGCCACACCAGCTTGTTGAGTGAATACAAAAGATTTGCAAGCCCGCCGATATGGTCAATATGCGAATGCGATATAAACACGCAGCGTACGCGAGAGAGGTCGATGCCCATTTTCGTCATTGCCGTGTGTGAGCAGTTCTCGCCCGCGTCAAACCAATAGTAAACTCGGTTTATTTCAAAAACCACCGAGCAATGATGCATATCGGGCATAGGCTCAGTGCCCGAGCAGGTGCCGATAAAGTGAATTTTCATCTCGCCGTTCTCCTTTTGATTGCTTCAAAGGACTCGTTGCTTATTACGTGCTCAATTTTGCACGCGTCCGTAGACGCAACCTCTTCAGACACGCCGAGAGAGATAAGAAAAGTGGTTAAAAGCTTATGACGCTCGTATATTTTTTCCGCAACCTCAAGACCCGAATCGGTAAGACCAAGATATCCGTCGCGGTCAACGGTGATGTATCCGCCATTTTTCAAAAGACCGATAGCGCGGCTGACGCTGGGCTTCGAGTAGTTCATATATTCGACTACGTCGATGGAGCGCACGTGGGCGTTATCCTTGCATAGTATGTAAATTGTTTCAAGATACATCTCGCCCGATTCCTGAAGATTCATTATATATCCTTCCTTAATTAATTACGTATATTAGTGCCTATAATTATATCATAAAATATCCGAAAAGTCAAGTTGTGCGCTTTTTGCACAATTGGTTAGCATGTGCTAACCGATTTTTTTGAGTATATTTGCCTAATTTTCGAAATTTTAGTAAAAAAGCATTGACAAAGACGAATTAATGATGTATAATACCCATAGTTAGCAGGTGCTAACCGAAAACGCATTAGGAGTCGGATATGAATTTGCTTTGTGCTGAGGAAGGTAAGGAATATACCGTTGACAGAATTGAAACGGACGATGAAGAGCTTGACTCGTTCTTGTTTTCTCTCGGATGCTATAGCGGCGAGCCTATCACCGTTATTGCTCATCGCAGGGGCGGTATGACGGTTTCCATCAAGGATGGCAGATATAATATCGACAAGGCTCTCGGCGAAGCAATTTTTATAAAATAATCCGCATACGCGAATTATTTTTTTGGCGCTTGGTTAGCGGTGGCTAACTCAAATGATCGATTATCAATTAAATTACATAAACAGGAGATTTTCGTATGAGAATTGCACTTACGGGCAACCCCAACAGCGGCAAGACCACGATGTTCAATGCTCTGACCGGAAGAAATGAAAAGGTCGGAAACTGGGCGGGCGTTACCGTTGAGAAAAAAGAACATCCAATTAAAAAAAGTCTTTGTTCCGGTAAAGAGGGGATTATTGCTGTAGACCTTCCCGGTGCCTACTCGATGTCGCCTTTTACGTCTGAGGAGAGCATCACGAGTGCTTACGTTAAAAATGAGCGCCCCGACGTTATCGTTAATATAGTTGACGCTACTAACCTCTCAAGAAGCCTGTTCTTTACGACTCAGCTTCTTGAGCTCGGGATTCCCGTCGTTATTGCTCTTAATAAGACCGATATAAATAAAAAGAAAGAGAACAAGGTAGATGCATCTAAGCTTTCTGCGCTTCTCGGCTGTCCCGTGGTTGAAACCGTTTCATCTGCTAAAAAGGGACTTGCCGACGTAGTAGCAGCGGCAATGGGCGCAATCGGAGCCGTGCAGAAAGCTCCTTATATTCAGGATGACGTCGACCTTACCGATAAATCGGCGGTAGAGGCTGCCGACAGAAAGAGATTTGATTTCGTTAACGGTATAGTTGAAAAGGTTGAAGTCCGTAAGGTTCTTACAAAAAATAAAAATGCGCAGGACAAGGTTGATGAAATACTGACTAATAAATGGCTCGGTATTCCGATTTTTGCGGTGGTTATGTTCTGCGTGTTCTGGATTTCTCAGTCGGGTCCTGCCGTGTGGTTTGCAGATCTGATATGCGGTTGGCTAGAAGCAGGGCAGGGCGCGCTTGCTGATGCTATCGGCTCGGACAGCATCTGGGCGTCAATCCTTATTGACGGTATTGTCGGCGGATTTATCGCGATAGTAGGATTTTTACCGCTCGTTATGGTAATGTATTTCCTCATTGCGCTTCTTGAGGATTGCGGTTATATGGCACGCGCCACCGTCGTTCTCGACCCTATATTTAAGAGAGTCGGCCTTTCCGGCAAGTCTGTTATCCCCTTTATTATCGGTACGGGATGCGCAATCCCCGGCGTTATGGCTTGCCGCACTATTCGCAATGAAAGAGAGCGCAGATCTACCGCTATGATCACTCCCTTCATGCCTTGCGGTGCAAAGCTTCCCGTTATCGCGCTTTTCGCCGGAGTATTTTTCGGTGACAGTCCTTGGGTCGGAGCTTCGATGTATTTTGTCGCTATTCTTATAATTCTCGTTGCGGCTATGATAATCAACCTGCTTACAGGCCATAAGGCTAGAAAGTCCTTCTTCATTATCGAGCTCCCCGAGTATAAGGCACCGAGCTTTCCGAAGGCTCTTATGTCGATGCTTCAGCGCGGTTGGGCGTACATAGTTAAGGCGGGTACGGTTATTCTCGTTTGTAATTTCGCAGTTCACGTTATGCAGAACTTCGGCTGGAATTTCAAGGTTGTCGAAAGTGCGAACGATTCTATACTTGCAACAGTAGCAACCCCGTTTGCTTATCTCTTTGCTCCTATCGTCGGTTACGTTTCCTGGCAACTTGCAGCGGCAGCTATTACGGGATTTATCGCAAAGGAGAACGTTGTCGGCACTCTTGCGGTGTGCTTCGGTATTACCAATCTTATCAACGTTGACGAGCTTGCCCTTGAGGGCGGCGCAAATCTTACCGAGGTTGCGTTTGCATTCGGCACGGGCTCGGGCGGAGCGATGGCGGCGGTAGCGGCTCTTGCGTTTTTGATATTTAATCTCTTCACGCCCCCCTGCTTTGCGGCTATCGGAGCGATGAATTCCGAAATTAAGAGCAAAAAATGGCTTTTCGCAGGTATTGGCTTCCAGTTCGGTATGGGATACTCGGTTGCATTCCTCGTATACTTCTTCGGAACTCTCTTTACGGGCGCTGAATTCGGAGCTGCTTGGACGGTTGTTTTAGGCTTTGGCGTTGTCGTTGGCTTTGCGGCTCTTCTGTCCTTCCTCATTATAAAAAAGCAGAATCAGCTTAAGGCAGAATATGCTCTCAAAAAGGCAGAAACCAAAAATACCGCCAACGTATAAGGTGATTTATGTACGGTGAAATTATTGCAATAGCCATAACGGTTATGATAATAGGCGGAGCTTGCGCCTATATAATTAAGGCTAAAAAAAGCGGAAAAAGGTGTATCGGATGCCCCGACAGCGCATCCTGCGGTAAGGGTTCGTCCTGCTCGGGAAATTGCTCGGGCTGCAGCTGCGGCTGCGGCGAAGAGTCAAAAAACAAATAAATTCAAAAAACCATAAAAGTGTTCAAAAAGAAGGGGCGGCTCAGGCGAAAAAACCGAGCCGTCCCTTTTTGGCGTGGAAAGGACCGTGCTATCTTATCATCTCGCTTTTTGGTCCGTCGGTCGTGTGCGCTTTGATAATGCGCTCAATATCCACGAGGTCGCAGACCGTCATATCGCCGATGATAGTATTTTTGAGAGCCGCCATGGCGTCACCGTATTTTGCCGCGGCTTCTATGCTTTTGTGCTTTAAGAGTCCGTAGAGCGCGCCCGCAACGTATGCGTCACCCGAGCCTATTCTGTCAACCACGTCTATATTTTCGTACGGCGGCTCTTCGTAATGCTTACATTCCTTGGTGTCGTATACAAGAGATGAAAAATTCTGCTTTTGCGCAGATATTACCTTTCTCTTTGTACTTGCGATAATTTTAATATTCGCGTATTTTTCCGCAAACGCTTTATGTATCTGTTCAAGCGTTCCCGACATTCCGAACATTCTGCGAGAGGTTTCCTCGGATATGAAGAAAATATCTATAAGAGGAAGAATTTTTTCAATGGTTTTCTTTGCCTTTTCCTCGCTCCACAGCGCCGCGCGGTAGTTCACGTCAAAGGAAATAAGCGCCCCCTCATCGTGAAAACGGTGCATCATTGAAATTACGTTTTCGCATACATCGTCAGACAGACCAAGCGTTATTCCGCTCGTGTGAAAAACGTTCGTGCTTGTGTAAACGCTTGCGGGGAGCTCTTCTTTTTTGAACGAGGTGAAGGAAGAGTTTTTTCTGTCATAGGACGCAACCGGCAGGCGCGGATAGGCTCCGCTTTCGTAATAGTATACGCCAAGCCTCATTTCTTCGGAATCATCGTATATTATATAGTCGTCGCTTGTTCCCGCGTAGCGTATCTTATGTTTTATAAATTTTCCTATTTCATTGTGCGGAAGCTTCGTTATCATACCGGTTCTGAGGCCGAGCATGGAAATGCCCGCGGCTACGTTCAGCTCCGAGCCGCCCGCCATCTTTTCAAAGGTTTCGGAATAGGATATGCGTTCCTTTCCGACAGGGGATAATCTTAACATTACCTCTCCTATTCCAAGTACTGAAAAATTCTTTTTTCTGATATTGCCAAACATGGTTTTCTCCTTATTGAATATTCCTCTTAATCTAATTTTAACAAGGAAATAAGCTTCTTGTCAACACAAAACATAAAAAGAGTTGAAAAATTCATAATTAAATGGTAAAATGTATAAAAATATAGTTGCCGGGAGAAGAAAATGCATATACTTAAGGACATATTCTCAAATCACATGATACTTGCGCCTGTTGTTGCATGGGCTGTGGCGCAGCTTATAAAAATTATAATTTGCTTGATTTCGGAAAAGAAGCTGGTAATGAAGCTTATCGTAAGTGACGGAGGAATGCCAAGCGCGCATTCGGCAACCGTAATATCTCTTGCGGTTATGTGCGGCTGGACTCAGGGCTTTGACAGCGCAGCGTTCGCGATAGGAATAATTATGGCGGTTGTTATAATGCGCGATGCAGTGGGAGTAAGATATGACACGGGTGTCAACGCGCGTGTAATAAAACAGCTTGCCGACAGAGAAAACGCCAAGTTTTCCGAGGGCGATGAGCCTATAGATGCAAAAGGATTGAAGCTGATTGCGGGGCATACTCCGATGCAGGTTGCGTGCGGATGTGTTGTCGGAGTGGCGGTTTGCATACTTTATATATTGATAGGGAATATTCCTATGGCATAAGGAGGCTTTGCAATGTACGACGAGCTTACAGAGGTTGACATAAAGAAAATGGAAGAGGAGATCCTATACCGCGAAACGAAGCTCGGACCGGAGCTTCTTGCCGAGATGAAGCGCACGCGCGAGTTCGGCGACCTCTCCGAGAATGCGGAATATAAGGAAGCAAAGCGCGAAAAGCGTAAAAATGAGGGAAGAATCAGATACCTCAAAAATATGATAAGAACGGCAAAGGTTATAGAGATAAAGCAGGACGCTGACCGAATAGGACTCTTTGACCGCGTAAGGATTTTGAATGAAAAAATGGGCGCGGAAAAGGAGATTCAGATAGTAACGACGTTGAGGCAAAACGCGCTTCTCGGCTTTGTCAGCAAGGAATCGCCTCTCGGAAGCGCAATAATGGGAAAAAGGGTTGGTGACAGAGTTCTCGTATCCGTCAGCGATACGATGAGTTACTACGTCAAAATACTTTCACTTGAAAAGGGAGTGGACAACGAGGAGCTTCCAATCAGCGGATATTAACTAAAGGAGCTAATTATGTCAGAGATAGATTTATCATATATTAACCGACGGGGGGCAGACGAGCCTGACGCCTTCGTTTTGGGATGTGAGAAAAAATACAAGAATTTTATTGCCGATATAGCGAGCCGTGTCGCAAAAAACGACAAAATCAGGATAATATTGCTTGCAGGTCCGTCAGGCTCGGGTAAGACGACGACGGCAAATATGCTGAGGGATAAGCTGATAGACACGGGGCTTGAGAGTGCGGTTATATCTCTTGACGATTTTTACCGCGATTCGACCGACCCCGAGTATCCGAGGCTTGAGAACGGCGAGCGTGATTTCGAATCGGTCGACGCGCTTAATCTTTCGGATATTGAAAAAACGCTTGTCAGCATAGCCGACGGTAAAGATTTTACCGTGCCGCACTACGATTTTAAAGTCGGTGGGCGAGTTGAGGTAAGAAAATATTCAAAGATTTCACACGGGTGTGTGATTATCGAAGGTCTTCACGCAATGAATCCGAGAATTTACGAGCATTTGCCAACCGATAAAATGCTGAGAATTTTCATAAGCGTATCGACCAATATTAACGACGGCGGCGAGAGAATCCTCTCCGGTCGTAAACTAAGGTTTACAAGACGCATGGTTCGCGACAGCATCTACCGCGGTGCAGACGCCGAGCGTACGCTTGAGATGTGGGAAAACGTGCTTGTCGGCGAGGATAAATATCTGTATCCCTACCGCAAATACGCGGATATCGATTTTAACACCTTTCACGAATACGAGCCCTGCGTTATGAGGTCTTATGCCGAAAAGCTCATCTCACCCGAGCTTGCAAAGAAAAATTCTTATGCCAAAACCGTCCTTGCGGCGCTTACCAAGGTTGAGCCTCTGAACGAGGAGCTTGTGCCCGAGGATTCTCTTCTCAGGGAATTCATAACCGGCGGAATTTACGAGGAGTTTTATTGAGTTTAAAAATTAACCGATGCTAAAAGGGATTTTGCAATATGAATAAATACAGACAGCTTGAGATGAAAGAGATTACGCATATGCGTAAGGAAGAGTACAAATATTTTGTGGGAACGACTCTGAAAAATCCGCTTCAGTATGCGCCCGGAGAAAAAATGATATTCAAGATTCGCGTGAAATATATGGACGGATATTTGGATATACCATTCGTTTGGTACTCTTTGACAAGCGACGACGGACAAAAGACGGAAGGATATATCCGCAAAGGCGACGACGGTTGGTTTTATATCGAAGCCTCGATAAGCAAGAGCGGATTCGTGTACGTTCAGGCAAAGGCGTGTGACGAAAATAAACGTCTGATAGAGGGAATAGCCACCTACAACGGAAGCGCGGGAGCTGACGTAAACGGTATTTTACGCGCAACGAAGATACCTGACGGTTATCTCGAATTCTGGGACGGTCTTAAGGCGGAGGTCGAAGCCTGCGAGCCCGAGGTTTTGTACTGCGAAGAAATAAAAAACGATTCCGACTTTGAGATGTACGATATGCGTATTAAAGCGCCGCGCAGCGATTACGTTTCGGTTGCGATAGCTTATCCCAAGGGCGCGAAAAAAAACAGCTTAAAGCTCGCTATGAGCTTTCAGGGGTACGGAGTTAATCCGGCAGGAGCCGTGCCGCTTAAGAATCATTTCAGCGTGTCGGTAAATGCTCATTCCATTCCAAACGGAAAGGATGCGGAATTTTATGCCGATATACGCGATAATAAGCTCAAGGGCTACGGCTACGATGCCGAGGAAAACAAAAATCCTCAAAGCACCTATTGGGTAAAAATGATGCTTCGCGATTTGCAGGCTATCCGTTTTTTCAAGGACCACGAGCTGCTCGACAAAAAGAATTATTGTTTCATTGGAAGCAGCCAGGGCGGAATGCAGGCGTGCAACGTGGCGGCGCATTTTGACAGAGCCACCGCGGTCGTTTTGAACGTGCCGTGGCTTTCGGATATATACGGACACGAGCTTTGCGGAAGAAGAGAAAACAATATGCCCAAGGGTCTTGGCGTAACCTATTTTGATACCGCGGTAGCGGCGCGTTTTTTGAAATGCTCGGCTTATATTATTTCGGGACTTGGCGACGTTACCTGCAATGCAAGCACGCAGATGGCGCTCTTTAATTCGATAAAATCACCTAAATATATCGAGTTTTATCAGAACAAGGTTCATTCCTTTACGATTCCGTGGGATAAAAATATGTACGCGCTTGGCGAGCCGAGTCTTGCCGACGAATTTGAAGAGTATACGGAGCAGTATCACGCGTTTGACTGAGGCTGACGTTTGGTGACTTTATAATTTGAGAGGGTCGGGTATGAAAGGCTTTGTTGTTAAAATAATTGCTACGGTTTTGTTCGTTGGGCTCGTTTTGTTCGGTATAGGTCTGTATCTTTACGAGGTGCTTGTTAAAAACACATCTCCGACGGAAAACCTGCTTCGGTTGGTTATTCTTTCGGCTTCCGGCGTGTTGGGCTTGATAAAGCTTTACGGCGGACAAAAGAAGAGGAGAAGGAGAAGTCTTGAGTATTACGAGGGGCAGTATACCAAGGAGCTGAAAAATACGTTCGTTGAAGACCCTGCTTCGAAAAAATCCTTACTTAAGGCTATTAGGCTTTACAACGAAAACAAATTTATATCGGCTGTCAGAATTCTTAAGTCTCTGAGAAGCAAATGCGCGTCTTCGCGGGATTCGTACGCGGTTGAGCTTTTTATAGCCCTCTCGTACACTGATATGGGAGCGTTAAAAAGCGCGGCGGACTCTTATGAGAAAATGATAAGCCGAGGCTTGAAGTCTTACACCGTTTACGGAAATCTCGGTAATCTTTATTCTGCTCTTGGAATGAATGATAAGGCAACAGAAGTGTTGAAGCTTGGAATAGACGCATACCCGGATTCCGATTTAATTTATAACAATCTGGCGCAGATTGAATTTGAGGATTGGGATTTTGAGTCCGCGAAGGCGCACGCTCACGCTGCAGCGGAAATAAACTCAAAAAACCGTGCTGCCGCTTCTCTTCTCGCCGTGATATACTTCATTGAGGGCAACACGGAAGAGGAGGAAAAATATACGCAGATCGCTATCAAAGCGGGGCACAGCGCGGCTAATATTCAGTACGCTAAGGAAAATTACGCGAAGGTTATGTCCGATAGGCCGTAAAACGACGGCGGGTTAATGAAAACAAATGAATTTAATAGATTTAACAGTTTTTAAGATTTAGTTGACAAGGCTATGCCGCTTGTGTTAAAATGTAAAGTGGCGAGTTATGGTGCTTCGCCGTTTTTGCGAGGCACTTTATTTTTTCAGAACTAAAGAAAAGGAATTCATATGGCAGACTTTAACAGTGAAATTCAAAGAAGGCGAACCTTCGCTATCATATCACACCCCGACGCAGGTAAAACCACGCTTACCGAAAAGTTTCTTCTTTACGGCGGAGCAATTCAGTCCGCGGGCTCGGTCAAGGGCAAGCAATCGGACAGACACGCGACGTCGGACTGGATGGACCTCGAAAAGCAAAGAGGTATTTCGATAACCTCGTCGGTTTTGCAGTTTGAATACGACGGATACTGCATTAATATTCTTGATACGCCCGGTCACCAGGATTTCTCGGAGGATACCTACCGCACTCTTATGGCGGCGGACAGCGCGGTTATGGTTATCGACGCGGCTAAGGGTATAGAACCTCAGACGAGAAAGCTTTTTAAGGTCTGCGCTATGAGGGATATTCCTATTTTCACTTTCATAAACAAAATGGACCGTGAGGCGCGTGACCCGTTTGACCTTCTTGACGAGCTTGAGCGGGAGTTCGGAATCGGAACCTATCCGATGAACTGGCCTATCGGCTGCGGTCAGAAATTCAAGGGCGTCTACGACAGAGAGGCGCGCTCTATCCTTTCCTTTGACGACGCTCACAGAGGACGCGAGAGGATAAGCGGTATCGAGTGCGAAATAACCGACACCGAAAAGCTTGACTCGCTTATCGGTGAAAATATGAGAGAGGAGCTTTGTGAGCAGGTTGAGCTTCTTGACGGAGCTTCCTTTGACTTTGACCTTGAGGCAGTCAGACACGGAAAGCTTTCTCCCGTGTTTTTCGGCTCGGCTCTCAATAACTTCGGAATAGAGCCCTTCCTCGTGCATTTCCTTAAAATGACGACCTCTCCCTTGCCCCGTGTTGCAAACGGCGAGCATATCGACCCGTTCGACGATAAATTCAGCGCATTCGTATTCAAGATTCAGGCGAATATGAATAAGGCGCACAGGGACAGAATTGCGTTTATGCGTATCTGTTCGGGTAAATTTGAGAGGGCGAAGGAGTATTTTCACGTTCAGGGACAGAAGGCCTTCAAGCTTTCTCAGCCGCAGCAGATGATGGCGGCGGAGCGTGAGGTCATAGACGAGGCTTATGCGGGCGACATCATAGGTGTTTTTGACCCCGGCATCTTCTCGATAGGAGATACCGTGTGTGAAAAGGGTATGAAAATCAAGTTTGAGGGTATTCCTACCTTCGCTCCCGAGCATTTTGCGATGGTTGAGCAGGTTGATTCAATGAAGCGCAAGCAGTTTGCCAAGGGAATGAACCAGATTGCCCAAGAGGGTGCGATACAGATATTCTTTGAGCCTAACTCGGGTCTTGAAAGAGTTATCGTCGGCGTTGTCGGAGTACTTCAGTTTGAAGTTCTTGAATACAGACTTAAGAATGAATACGGCTGCGATTTGCGCCGTAACAATTTAAATTATCAGCAGATACGCTGGATAACGAATCCCGACCTTGACCCAAAAACCCTGAAGCTTTCGCACGACACCAAGTGGGTGCAGGATTTCAGAGGAAACAACCTTCTGATATTTACCAGCGAGTGGTCGATTCGCTGGGTGCTTGAGGACAACCCCGGTCTTGAGCTCGCGGAGTTTAACAAGGGAAATCAAGATGAATACTAAGAAATCAAAGAATTTTGAAAGAGAGCTTCCCGAAGGATACGAGATAGTATTTCATATTGACGCCAAAAAGAAAAAGACAGGAATCATTCTTAATTCCGTAGCTTTTGCAATTAGTTTCGCGTTGGGAATTGCCATGCTGTCTGTCTATATAGTAGCTTTTATGAATCGCGAAAGCTCTTATTTCGGAATTTTACTTGGATTGCTTATCGGCGAAATTGGTACGCTTGTATATTTAGTTGTTCATGAGCTGACGCACGGAGCGGCTTATAAGATCTTGACGGGCGAGAAGCTTAGCTTTGGACTTAACTGGAGTTGCGCGTTTTGCGGAGTTCCCAATATATACGTTTATCGGAAAAGCTTGTTGATAGCTTGCTTAGCTCCATTCGTCATTTACACGGCAATCCTTTCTGCTTCGATTGGCATATGTTTTGCACTTCTGGCTTTTAAGGTGGTAGAATCTACATTTTCTTTGACTGTCATTTACACAGCTCTTTGCACTGTATTTGCGATGCATGTCGGCGGATGTTCGGGTGATGTGTTTGTCGGTTACCTTTTACTGTTCAAATTCAAGGACAAAAATGTTCTTGCTCGCGATACCGGACCGGAGCAAATTATATATGCTGTAAAAAAACAAACAAATGAGGAAAAAATATGAGAATGAGAAAAAAGAAAAACGGAGAATCAAGGCTTGCCGCTTGCTCTGAGTTTCTCTATGAAAACGCGGGCGAGCCGCTTACGAATCCGGGTGCCGAGATAGGTATGCCCGATGCCCCCGTGTTTCTTGAAATAGGCGCGGGCAAGGGCGGATTTGCCTGCAAAATGGCAGAGAGACACAGCGGCTGTGCGTATTTTGCCATGGAGAAGATTACGGATTGCGTCGTTCTGGCGGCTGAAAAGGCAAAGGAAGCCTCAGGCGGCAGCGCGTCAAATCTTCGTTTCATCGTTGATACCGCGGATAACCTCACGAAAATCTTTGCAAAGGGCAGTATTGACAGGATTTTTCTCAATTTCTCTGACCCTTGGTCAAAAAAAGGCTACGCAAAGAGAAGACTAACTCATAAAAGATATTTATCGGTATACTTCAATCTTTTAAAGGACGGCGGAAAAATAACCTTTAAAACTGATAATACCGGACTGTTTGATTTCACTCTTCTTGAGCTTTGCGATATGGGCGTAAAGCCGGATTTTGTTACACGGGACCTGCATAACTCAAAAAGAGCAGCCGAAAATATAATGACCGAATACGAAACGAACTTTTCCAAAATGGGTATGGCTATAAATATGGTTGAGGTAACGAAGCCGGACGGATTTAACCCCGAGATACCCGAGGAGCTTACACCCGAAAGAAAAGAGTACGGATAAAATATGTCTAGCATAAAAGAGGGGATTCATTCGGGGCACAGAAAGAGAATGCGCGAGAAGTTTCTCGACTACGGAAGAGATATATTTCATACCCACGAGCTTCTTGAAATGCTTCTTTTCCATGCCGTTCAATATAAAAATACAAACCCGATAGCGAAAAATCTTCTGCTTCGTTTTTCAACTCTTGACGGCGTACTTTCCGCGAGCCGAGAGGAGCTGATGAGCGTTGACGGCGTAGGACCGAAAATTGCGGATATGCTGGTCAGTGTCGGACGGCTTAAAATTACCGATGACGATGAGCTTCAAAAGGGAGAAAAATTGGCAAAATTTGACGATTATCGCTGCACGGGTGAGTTCTTCGTTAATTATTTTAATTCTAAATTTTCTTACGAAACGGTAGTGCTTCTGCTTAACAACAAAATGGAATATATAAATTTGCTCTCGGTTTACGATATAGATTACGATTCTGGTGCGGTTAAGGCAGAACCGTTTATAAACGCCGCGATAAATTCGAGAGCAGCGGTTGCCATAATTGCGCATAATCATCCGTACGGACCTCCGTTTCCTACGGTTGGCGATAAGGCAACGAATAACATGGTGCTGGAGGCTCTTATGGCTTCGGGCGTTTTGCTTGCCGAGCATTTCGTGGTTTCCGGAAACAAATTCGTCGGATTTATGAATAATCTTTCAACGGCGTTTTCACAGTTTTGCGACGTGGAAAGGTTTTTTGAAAGCAAGAGAAAAGACGACGGCTGATATATTGAGAGGAGGACGGCATTATGAATAGGGCGGATTTTGAAGAGCTTATCTCGCACGTTACGAAAACACCGTCGCAAACGGCAAGCCGTCTTGAAGAGCATTTCGGCTCTTACGGAGCGATTATCGAAGCCGAGCCCGTCGAAATAGCAGACGCTCTTGACGGCGATATGAACGTCGCTATCTACGTAAAGCTTGCAGCTTCGCTCGTTTCGAGAAGGCTGTCGGATAAGCTGACTGTGGGGCAAAAATATACGGCTGAGGAAATCAAGGTTTTTCTTGTTTCGTATTTTTACGGCAGGTCGGTCGAAACGGTTGCCGTTTTGTCGATTGACTCGCACGGCAAAATTATATCGTTAGATAAAGTTAGCGAGGGAACGGTTAATTTTTCTGCGGTTATGCCTAGAAAGATACTTGAGGTCGCAAAGCGAAGATGCGCCAAGCGCGTTATAATTGCGCACAATCATCCCGGCGGATATCCGTATCCGTCCGACGACGATATTGCATCGGCAACTCTTATGACCGAGCTTTTTATGATGTCGGGTGTTGAAGGAGTTGATAATTACGTGGTTGCCGGTTCAAACTGCCAAAAAATCAATTTGAAGGGTACAAATTCTTGAGGGGCGCTTTTATGCTGATTGTCTCGGTGTCCTTGACTGCGCTCGTTTTTTGGTTGCGAAATTACCTCTCCGCTTTACATACGGAAAAATCGAAATTCAAAATGTCCGTTGCTTTGATTCCGGGTTTCTCGGTTTTGAAAACGGGCTTTTTGTTTTCAGTGTTTAATCTGCTCGCGCGCACTGCCGCGCGAGCAGAAACATTTATAAATCTATTGACAAAACAGGTGAGCGGTGATATAATGACAGTACGGTAAATCACAGGTTTTATCGGATATTAGCAAATTTTCAAAGGAGAAAAACATGAAGAACACAAAACGCTTTTTAGTGGCAACGCTTGCTTTCGTTATGCTCGCGGCATCCATGCTTGTGCTTGTTTCGTGCGGACACAAGCACGATTATAAGAGCACCGTTACCGAGCCTACGTGCACCGAGCGAGGCTATACCACATACACCTGCTCTTGCGGCAAAAGCTACGTTGACGACTACGTTGACGCAAAGCACGACTTAGTGCAATACGCCGCAAAGAACCCTAATTGCCTTGAAAACGGCCACGAGGCTTACGAGGCTTGTAAAAATTGCGATTATACCACTTATAAGGAAATTTCTTCTACGGGTGATCACTATTATGAGAGAAGCGTAGTTAAGCTTCCTACGGCAGAAAAGAGCGGAAAAGCGCTTTATCATTGCGACGGCTGCGGTCATTCTTACGAAGAGGAATTCACCGTCAGGGATATTGAGCTTCCCGATTTGATGGGTGCGGTAGCTTCTGCGCTTGGCGACAGATATTATTCCTTTGATCTCGGTGATGGCTTTAATCTCGTTTGCATAAAAGAAACGACTGTTGAAAAGGGAGAAGACACTGCGTTTGAAGGACGGAAGAGCTTTCTTGCTGTGAAGCTCCCCAAGGCTTATCTCGAAATCAAAGACGCACATCTTAAGGCTGAAATTGAGGTTCAGATAGGCGAAGCAACGGTAAGCTTTAACCAAAATCAGAACCCCGAGAACCTTTCGTTCGTTAAGTTCGATGCCGAATCGGTTTATTACGTGAAGGTTGACGGAAACCGCGTCATCACAAGCTTCGTATGCGGTGAGGAAAAAGAGGAGTATGAAACGTCGGTTTACGAGCTTATCTTCTCTCTTATCTCGGATTATCTGCCCGGCGATACCAAGTATGAATCCGTGCTTGAAATTTACGCTGTTTATCAGCACATCGAGAGATTCCTGCCTGCTTTTGAAAAACTGCTCGAAGAGCTTGAGTCTATGGAAAAGACCGACTCCGACGTTGATTATACTGCCGTTATGGAATTGCTTACGGCAATCTGCGGTGATATTGTTGAGACCGAGAAGGACGGAGAGGATACCGTTTATACTCTTAAACTCGAAAATCTCTCGAAATACGTTGAGTATCTTGAGGATGCAACCGTCAGGGATATGATAGACGGCTGCTTCGGTAACGGCTTTGCGGCAGCCTTTGAAAATTTTGCAAGAATGCTTCCCGAGCTTACCGTAAAGCAGATTGCAAACGTTGCAATCACCGTTTCCGAAACCTACGGATTTGACGTTGACGAGTTCTATGCGCTCGTTAACGGTATGGTTTATCTTTCCTCGGGCGTTGAATTTGATATCGCCTCCGAGATCGACGAGCGCAACGAATATACCGTTGCAATGCTGGTTGCCGAAATAATGGGCGCTCCAGAAGGAAGCCTTTCCGAGACGGCAGAGGCTCTCGGCACTCGGATTTCGGAAATGCTTGCGCTTATTCTTGATTCAACCGTTGACGGTCTTTTTGAGACGTTCGGTCAACAGAGTGAGGGCGCTGACGCTCCTGCTTTCACCGATACGCTCAAGGGTGTGATTGCAATGCTCGGCGAAAAAGCCACGCTTGAGGCAGTCGTGGATAAGAACGGCGGCGTCAAGAGCATATCCGTTAACGTTGACGGTTTCGTTTCGGGCTCTTATACAGCTACGGAAAACGGATACGTCTTTGTCGGTGAGGTTTACGGCTCGGAGAATACCGCAAATCTTACGGCAAAAATCGGTCTTGACGGTACGGTCGACCTTCTTCTTTCGGTGGAGGGCGGTGAGTCTGACACTGTATTTTCGGTTAAATACGACAGCGAAAATATTGACGTATTGCTTAAATCCGATGAATATACGATGCTTAGTCTTTACGTTGATATTGCGGACGGAAAGGTAGTTTCCGTTGATTTCGACGTTTATGATAAAATTATGCGCAAGGCAAATAATGAGTCCGGCGAGTCCGAAGCATCTGAGCCGAGCGTGGATTACTGGCACGTATTTGCCCTTGATTATTCGGACAACGGTGACGGAAGGTATTCGCTTGAAATCGTTATGCCCGAGGAGGATCGTAAGATCATTGGAGAATACGACGGAGAAAACCTTGACGTTGTGATTCTCGACGGGGAAACCTCTCTCTTTAATCTCTACGTTGATATCACAGACGGAAAAATAACCGCAGTTGATCTTGACGTGCGCAAAATTAAAAGTGAAAAACGCCTGAAGGAAGAATATAAGCATCTTGAAGATCTTATCGGCAGCTATGACGGACTTATTCCGAGTGACGCTTACGAGATAGCCGACGTCGTTTATCATATTCTTGCAATAGACTATGCCGACAACGGTGACGGAACCTATTCGCTTGATGTCAGCTTGCCTGAGGAAAGCATTGATTTGCTCTTCGCTCTCGATACCGAAAGCAAAACTCTTGACGTAATCGTAAAAGAGAACGGAAATACCTTAGCGGAGGCGGTTTTTGCATTGACCGAAGATGCTCTCAGTATGGATATGACCATCTATACCGAGGATGTTACGTCCGACGTTGATATCGTAATTAAAAAGAACTCCTTCACTTATACCG
This sequence comes from Oscillospiraceae bacterium, assembly GCA_015064665.1. The sequence continues at coordinate 10,707 of SVRU01000029.1, read as the reverse complement.
TCGTTCTTGACGGACAGTATAAGATATTGGATATGGAGGCGATCCTTGAAGACGGAGCGATTACTTCGTTTAAATTCGATTACAACGATTACTACACAAGTCTTGATTATGTTTACGATGAAGAGCTTGGCGAATGGGTTGAAGTGCCCCTCGTTATATTCGAGGATGCAATTGAAATAAAGTACATCGGCGGCGGAAACGTTCATAAAATACAGTTTAAATATTACGGTTATAGCGGAGATGTCGTTTTCAGAATCGGAGATGACCAAAAATCAGTCAGCGCGGAAGCCGTGGTAGTTTATGAAGAATACAACTGGGAAGATGAAGCAAATCCCATAATTCACACGATTTTTGACGGAAGCTTCGGCATCGGCTATTCCTGTGAAAACGGCGTCGCTTCGGTAACTCTTTCGGTTGACGTAGAGGATCTTGTAACCGAGGAATACGATTGGGAAGAATTCGAAGATTCGGACGAGTGGTATTGGATATTCTATTTTGAAAAATGCATCTATGATTTTGACGGAGAATTGACCTTCTCTTTTAAAATCGGCTAATTGAATTTAATACAACTTACATGATTTTATCAAGAGTCGATTGGCGAGCGCCGGTCGGCTTTTGATAAATTATCGGTGCAACACGAAAAAAGGAGGAAAAACGGATTTTATGATAAGACCGTATGATAAATTGCGGCTGACAGCGCTTTTTCTTTGCGCGTTTTTTCTCCTTTTCTCTTGCGGCGGCAAAACGGTGAAGACGGGTATTGATATAACCGATACGAAGCCCGTATTTTCCGAGGAGACCGAAAGGAAGAGCAAGGAGCTTTTTTATACGCTTCTTGAGGGCGCTTATATTTCGGGCGGAATGCCCAACGTGACTGAGCAAAAAGCCGAAGAATTTAGGGAGTATGCCGAGCAAATATGGGTGGCAACCACCGATTATCACATATCCGAAGCGCGATATAAATGCATTATCGGAGAGGTTTCGGAAAATAAAGATAAATTTATATCTCTGCTTTCGGGAGCGGCGCAGGATAAAGATGCGCTTAGAGAGGTCTATTATTCGCTGACGGCGGGCGGTTCGGATTATGCCGGATATACTCTCTATAATCTTATTTTACTTGGAATGGAGATAAGCTATTCTCAGAGTATGGAAAGATATGAGAAGTACGGCTACGGCTATCTGCTTGACGAGGCAGAGCGGATTTCGGAAATGAGGCGTGTGCTTTTGGAGCAAATAGGCGCGAATAATTTTTCTTCCGTAGTACGCCTTGGCATTACGGCGTCGGAGCTGTTTTTCGGCGGAGCGTTTGACGGCACGGGCGCGGTTGATTTTTCGAGCCGTGAAATACTCGTTATTTTACAGCGCGTTGACGTTGAGAGTATAAATATAAGCGAAAACGGATACAGATTTCTGTTGTCGCTTTTAACTCCCGATTCTTCGGCTGAGGGGCTAAGCCTTTCAGAGAGAATCTTAGTACGCGCCGATGAAAACGGCGACCTTGATAAATTTGCCGCGCTGGCAGACGATTTTCTGAAGCTCGTTATATCGGTTCAGGCAGAACTTACCGATGCGGACGCCGAGATGCTGAAAAACGAAAAAATGTCAGAGCTGGTTTTGTCAATATTTTCAAAGTTTGAAGACGGAGATTGGCAGATATTTGAAGAGATATTCTCAACCGATATCTCATACGGGGATTACGAGGCTGTTTTTTTAGAGGAATACGGAGAGGACTTTGAAAATTATTCTTCATCGAGCTTTGAGGTGACTCTTGACGAGCTTAAGGCTTCGGTGGGAAGCGATAAATTTATAACCGAATTGGAGGGGTATCTCGGCGGGGTGTCACCAGTGCTGTCATACCGTTTGTTTAAATGATTAAGGCTGAAGGGATAGAAAAGAGTTATAACGGAGAAAAGGTGCTTAAGGGAGTGAACCTTGAGATCTCAGACGGCGAATTCGTCGCGGTAATGGGCGAGAGCGGAAGCGGAAAAAGCACCTTGATTTCAATTCTCGGTGGGTTTTTGGCTGCCGATTCGGGCAGAGTCCTGTGGAACGGAGAGGATATTTCGAAATTCTCCGAAAAGCGATTTGCCTATCTTCGCTCGACGTCCGTCGGCTTCGTGTTTCAGTTTTTTAAGCTTATTCCCACGCTTAACGTAAGGGATAATTTGCTTTTACCCGCCACGCTCGGCGGAAAAATAAACGACGAAACCTTAAGTTATATGAACGGACTCGTGTCAGAGCTTAAGCTTGATTCGCTACTTTCAAAGTACCCCGATCAGCTCTCGGGCGGTCAGTGTCAGCGCGCCGCAATTTTAAGAGCGCTTATATATAAGCCGTCAACGGTTATTCTCGACGAGCCGACGGGCGCGCTTGACAGCGCAACGGAAGAGGCGGTTATGAAGCTTCTTACGAGAATAAATAAGGAGCAAAAAGCAACGGTTATTATGGTGACTCACAGTAAAAAGGTTGCCGACTACGCGCACAGAATAATAAATCTTCGCGACGGAGATATCGTAAAATGAGATTGTTTTTTAAACATCTTTTGCAAAGCGTACGGCGAAAGCCTTTGCAGCCGCTCGTGTTGATCTTAACGCTTGCGATTTCCGTCGGCGTGTGTATTATGGCGTTCGGGCTGAACGATTGCTTTGCGGAGGAAAACGAGCTGTCAAGGGATGCAGAATACGGATGCGCGGATATTACGCTTGAGCTTAACGGAACGTCAAAATCTCGTTTTATGTTCGCCGACAGAGTTGAGGACTTTCTTTTCGGCAAAGCAAACGCGGCGAGCGCCTTCGAGATTGTCATCTTCCTCACGAAAACAAGCGAGTCGGAGTTTGGGGTTGCGGTCGATTTTGATGATATAAACTCTATATTTGATTTTTCTTTTACCGCTTATAATGAGGTCAGCCGCGCGAATGTTTCCGAGACGGCCTTTATCAGCGAAGCGTTTGCAAAATCAAACGGTCTCGCGGTAGGCGACAGCTTTGATACACAGCTTTTCGGCTATAAAAAAAGTTACACGGTATCGGCTATCTCTCCCACTAAATATCTCGCTTCCTACGACGTTATGGTTGATATAAGCGGCGTTATCGACGTTATGGCGAGGGATTCGCTCTTCGTTTCGGCTCTCGGAGATTCGTTTAAACCCGGCAGTACCGTGTATATAGACGTAAAAGACGATGAATATATACGGGAATATAAAGAATTGTTGTTAAACGATGATGAGTTTTCGGATAAAAGCATAACCGTTGTATCCGACGATACGAGAATGGATAGCGATAAGGAAATAATGAGGCTTATTATCAGCGTTGCAATAAGCTTTGCCTGTATTCTTTCGGTTACCGTTACCTTCTGTTGCTTCTATATTCTCTCTTGCGAGCGAAGCGAGGAAAACGCCGCGTTTCTTGCGGCGGGAGCGCGTGCGCGCCATCTTAATTTTCTTCAGTATGCCGAGATATTTTTTTATTGGCTCGTAGGCGGTGCGGTAGGAGTATTTTTGTCCGTTGCCTTGATGAAGATTACGGTGTGGCATGCGGGGTTTGAATATTCCGACGGCTCGGTAGGCATAAAGAATGCAGCACTCGGACTCGGCTTGATTTTGATTACCTCGCTTATCACGGCAGCTGTGTTTATTCTTTCCGGCACTCACGGCGCAAAGCCTGCAAGAAAGAACCGCACGTCATTGTTTATCGGTATGTCCCTTGCGGCTGCGGTTTTGACTACGGCGCTTACCTTTACTCTCAGAGTGAAGGATGCCTTCGTTCCCGGACTTTTTTCCATGCTATCAATATTTTTCCTTTTGTTTGTGTCGGCGCCAAGTCTGTTAAGGCTTTTTATGAGGTGGCTTGACAGATTTTTGGCAAAGAGGAACGGCAAAAATCAAGCGTTGCGATTTCCGTCGCTCGTTTACGCGGTCAAGAATTTGTTGACGGTCAAGGTCCTACACAATTTTTCAAGACTTATTACTCTGCTCGTTGCTGTTTTGCTTTCCTCATTTTTTGTTATTGTCAGCAGCGACGGATACGTTTTGGCGGCAAAGAAAATCGTTTCCTCGGATTACGCGGTGCTTAACGGAGCCGAGAGCTGTTACGGTAAGCTTTTGGCATCCTCAGCCGCCGAGTCGGTTTCAAGGAGCTATTTCGGCTCGGGCTCTCTTCACGACGGAAATTACACTCCGATGATTTCAAGCGAGAATATAGAGGTTTTCTCGGATATCGTAGAAATTTCGGCTCTGCCGCGTGGAAACGGCATAATAATTTCCAAGGGACAGGCGGATGCGCGTGAGCTCGGTGTCGGTGATACCGACATACTTCACTTTAACGGAGACAGTTACGAGGTGGTCGTGTCCGAAATAATAAATCTCGGTATGAATATAATAATATTCGATTGCGAGAATTTCGGGGTTTCGCACAATATGATTCTGGTCGACGGAAAAGAGGGGACAACAGACGCAGAACTGCTGCGCGAGATAACGAAGGAAACGGCTGTCGAACTTGCCGCCGTGGTTACTCCGGATTCTCTGATGCGGCACAGACTCGGTTCGATAAACATTTATCTGAATACCGGTGACGTTCTGCTCACGGTTGCCGTAATATTTGCGGCTGTCGGTATGATAGATAATCTTTCGCAGAGCTATCGTGAAAGACGTTCGGAATTTGAACTGTATAGAGCCGCGGGTATGTCGGCTCGGAGCGTTCGAAGAATGAAGACGTTTGAGGTTTTGATTTCTCTGCTTTTCGGATTGTTTCTCGGCATCGTTGCCTTTCTTTTCTCCACGTTTTCAATAGAAAGAGGAATGCTTGCGTACGGATATAGCGTTTTCGACGCGATAGCAATGCTTTCCAAATAATACGAAGATTTGTAAACACACCCCTAGTATAATAGCATATCTCGGCACTTCGCGGGCGGTTTTGCGTTTTATTTTGCAAAACCTTGCCCGCGAATCTTTTGTTTTTGGAAAATTTCAAAAAAGTTTAAAAAATTTCAAAAACCCCTTGACAACTTGATTTTTTGTTGCTATAATATTATACTGCACTATAATCGCTTTTATTATGGGGATTTTCTGCCCTTTTTGCAGGACGGCTCTGTCGGAGTGCACAAAAAATCGTCGAAAATAAAAGGATTTTTGTGGTTTTTGCCACTTATATATTAAAGGGCAAAAACAGTTTTCCACTTGAAAATTATCAGGAATGGAGTGATTCATTTATGCTTAAACCCCAGAAGCTTGGCACAAACGTGAGAATGAGTTTCTCGAAAATTGAAGCAGCCACCGAAATGCCAAATCTTATTGAGGTACAGAAGGACTCTTATAAATGGTTCCTTGAAGAGGGACTTAACGAGGTTCTTCGCGACGTGTCTCCGATAGTTGATTATACCGGTAATCTTGCTATCGAATTCACAGACTACACCCTTGACCCGAATCCGAGATATTCGGTTGAGGAATGCAAAAACAGAACTGTCACCTACGACGCTCATATGAAGGTGGGCGTTCGTCTTGTGAACAGGGCAACGGGAGAGCTTAAGACTGCACAGGTCTATATGTGCGATTTCCCGCTTATGACTGATAACGGAACCTTCGTTATCAACGGTGCAGAGCGCGTTATCGTTTCACAGCTCGTTCGTTCACCCGGCATCTATTACGGTGACGAGGTTGACAAGCAGGGTAAGCATAATTTTACCGCTACCGTTATTCCTTACAGAGGAGCGTGGCTCGAATACGAAACCGATGCTTTCGGAATGTTCCACGTTAAAATAGATAAAACCAGAAAGATTCCGATAAGCGTGCTTGCGCGTGCGCTTTGCGCGCCCGGCGAGGATTCAAACGAAGCGCTTATCAGAATGTTTGGCGAAGAGGAAATGCTTATCGCAACCATGTCTAAGGACGAGTCGGTAAGCCTTGCGGAAGAGAACGGTACGTCCTACCGCGACGAAGCCTTGAAGGAGATCTACAAGAGACTCCGTCCCGGCGAGCCCCCGCTCGTTGAGAGTGCCGAGATACTCGTAAATAATCTTTTCTTTGATCCCAAGAGATACGATCTGGCTCCCGTCGGACGATATAAATATAACAGAAAGCTCGCTATCGGCAAGAGAATCGAGGGTCTTACCCTTGCTGCTCCCGCTATAAACCCCGTAACGGGTGAGATAGTTGCGGAGGAGGGAACTGTCGTAACGCGTGAGATTGCTGAAAATATCGAAAACAATCTTGTAAACGAGGTTTTCGTTGCCACCGAGTCCGGCAGAGTTGTCAAGGTGTTTGGAAACAATACCGTTCGTCCCGAAATTTTGCTTGGCTTCAACCTTGCGGATTGCGGAGTTAAAGAGGGCGAGAAGGTCAGACTCTCGGTGCTTCAGGAAATCATCGCCGCTGCGGACGCAGAAGGACTTTCCGGTGAGTCCAGAACCGAATACATCAAGAAAAGCGTGAAGGAAAACATCGCTTCGCTTTCACCCAAGCATATTACTAAGGAAGATATTTTTGCTTCCATTAACTATCTCTTTAACCTTGTTCACGGAATCGGAACTACCGATGATATCGACCACCTTGGCAATCGCCGTCTCAGATGCGTAGGCGAGCTTCTTCAGAACCAGATGAGAATCGGTATGTCGAGAATGGACAAGATCATCAAGGAGAGAATGTCGGTTCACGATAACGATGAGCTCAGACCGGAGACGATAATGAATACGCGCCCGATTGCAACGGCTATCCGCGAATTCTTCGGCTCATCTCCTCTCTCTCAGTTTATGGACCAGAACAATCCCTTGGCAGAGCTTACTCACAAGCGCCGTCTTTCAGCTCTCGGTCCCGGCGGTCTTTCACGTGACAGAGCGTCCTTTGAGGTTCGTGACGTTCACTATACCCACTACGGAAGAATCTGTCCTGTTGAAACTCCCGAAGGTCCTAACATCGGTCTTATTTCCTACCTTGCTTCTTATGCAAAGATAAGTGATTACGGATTCCTTAAGGCTCCTTACAGAATAGTTGATAAAACAACGGGTAAGGTTACCGACGAGGTCGTTTACCTCACTGCTGACGAAGAGGATAACAACATAGTTGCTCAGGCAAACGAGCATCTTGATGAAAACGGTTACTTCATTAACAAAAAGGTTATTGCAAGATATAAGACAGAGTTTATTGAGGTTGAGCCCACCGAGGTTGACCTTATGGACGCATGTCCTCAGATGGCCGTTTCGGTTGCCGCAGGCTGTATTCCTTTCCTTGAAAACGATGACAACACCCGTGCGCTCATGGGTTCAAACATGCAGAAGCAGGCAGTTCCTCTTATGGTTACCGACTCTGCTATCGTTGCTACGGGTATGGAATATAAGGCGGCCGTTGACTCGGGCGCCGTTGTAGTTGCAAAAGAGGGCGGTATCGTTGAGCGTTCCGCAGGCTCTGAAATAGTTATACTTACCGACTCGGGCCGCAAGGACGTTTATCACCTTGTAAAGTATAAGCGCTCCAACCAGTCTACCTGCGTAAGCCACAGACCTATCGTTAACGAGGGTACCCGTGTCGAAGCAGGACAGGTTATTGCAGACGGTCCCGCAACGTCGAACGGAGAAATTTCACTTGGTAAGAATGCTCTTATCGGATTTATGACCTGGGAGGGTTATAACTACGAGGACGCCGTTCTTCTTAACGAAAATCTCGTTCGTAACGACGTTTATACTTCTATTCATATTGATGAATACACAATTGAAGCGCGTGACACTAAGCTTGGCGTTCAGGAGATCACGCGTGAGATACCCAATGTTTCCGAGGATATGCTTAAGAACCTCGATAACGACGGTATTATCAGAATCGGTACCGAGGTGCGCGCAGGCGATATCCTCGTAGGTAAGGTAACACCTAAGGGTGAGACCGAGCTTACACCCGAGGAAAGACTTCTCCGTGCGATATTCGGCGAAAAGGCGCGTGAGGTCAAGGATTCCTCGCTTAAGATGCGCCATGGCGAATACGGTATCGTTGTTGACGTAAAGATATACGACCGCAACAATTCCGACGATCTTGCTCCCGGCGTAAACAAGGTTGTTCACGTTTACGTAGCCCAGAAGAGAAAGATTTCCGTTGGTGACAAAATGGCGGGCCGTCACGGTAACAAGGGCGTTGTTTCAAGAATTCTTCCGCCCGAGGATATGCCTTTCCTTGCCGACGGTACACCGCTTGATATAGTTCTTAATCCCCTTGGCGTTCCTTCACGTATGAACATCGGTCAGGTGCTTGAGGTTCACCTTGGTATTGCTTGTAAGAAGCTCGGTATCAAGATCATGACACCCGTATTTGACGGTGCAAAGGAAACAGATATTCTCGAGATGCTCAGAAGAGCGAACTACACCCGTGAGATTCGTCCGGGCGAAAGCGTTCGCGGAAAGGCTGTCTTCAAGGAAGTTATCCGTGAGGACGGAAAGCCCGATCTTCAGAGGATCGATCAGGAAATAGTTGATAACGACGAGGCACTTCGTGCTCTTATGGAAACCGAAAACCTCAAGGTTATCGACGGTAAGGTAACTCTTTATGACGGACGTACGGGAGAGCCCTTCGACAACCCCGTAACCGTTGGTATAATGTATTACCTTAAGCTCCACCACCTTGTAGACGATAAGATCCACGCACGTTCGATAGGTCCTTACTCTCTCGTAACACAGCAGCCCCTCGGCGGTAAAGCTCAGTTCGGCGGTCAGCGTTTCGGAGAAATGGAAGTTTGGGCACTTGAGGCGTACGGTGCAGCTTACACACTTCAGGAAATACTTACGGTCAAGTCGGACGATATGACCGGAAGAACAAAGACCTTTGAGGCGATACTTAAGGGTCAGAATATTCCTACTCCAGGTATTCCCGAATCATTCAAGGTTCTTGTTAAAGAGCTTCAGGCTCTCTGCCTTGACATCAAGGTTCTCGATGAGAACGGTGATGAAATTGAGCTCTCAGACGTATTCGAGGACGATACTCCCGTTTATGCAAATCTCGACGAGGTTGCAAACGCTCAGGATCTGCCCGAGGATGACGATGAGGGTGACTTCTCTGATGAAGATTTTGACGGCGAAGATGACGGCGACTACGAAGAGGAGTACAGCTATGAAGAGGATGCTGCCGCTGACGACAGCTACGATATCGACGAGGAATAATTTTTACAGAAGGGAAACAGTGTATCCCGCCTGACTTCGACGGGATGCACTTACAAAAAATAAATGGAAAGAAATGCGTTTGATTCTATCAAGATTGGTCTTGCCTCATCTGAGATGATCCGCTCGTGGTCGCACGGAGAGGTAACTAAGGCCGAGACGATAAATTATCGTACTCAAAGAGCCGAGAGAGACGGTCTTTTCTGCGAAAGAATCTTTGGTCCGTCAAAGGACTGGGAATGTCTTTGCGGTAAGTATAAGAGAGTCCGTTTCAAAGGCAAGGTTTGCGAGAAATGCGGCGTTGAGGTAACTACGAAGAAGGTTCGCCGTGAGCGTATGGGTAACATTGAGCTTGCAGCTCCCGTTTCTCACATTTGGTATTTCAGAGCAATACCCTCGAGAATGTCAATACTTCTCGATATATCTCCGAAGCTTCTTGAAAGAGTTCTTTACTTTGCAAGATACATCGTTATCGATCCGGGTAACACTCCTCTTGAAAAGAAGCAGCTTCTCACAGACGCCGAATACAAGAGCGCAAGAGAAAAATACGAGGATGATTTCAAGGCAGGCATGGGCGCCGAAGCGGTACGTGAGCTTCTCCGTGAGCTTGATCTTGAAAAGCTTTCCTTGGAGCTTCGCGAAAAGCTTGTTGATGCATCTGCGCAGAAGAAGGCAAAGCTTATAAAAAGACTTGAGGTCGTTGAGGCGTTCAGAAAGTCAGGCAACCGTCCCGAGTGGATGATTCTTGACACGATCCCCGTGCTTCCCCCAGAAATTCGTCCTATGGTACAGCTTGACGGTGGAAGATTTGCAACATCAGACCTTAACGATCTTTACAGAAGAGTTATAAACAGAAACGACCGTCTTAAGCGCTTCATTCAGATGAACGCCCCCGACATTATTATCAGAAACGAGAAGAGAATGCTTCAGGAATTCGTTGACGCTCTTATCGACAACGGACGCCGCGGCAAGCCTATTACGGGCGCGTCTAACAGACCTCTCAAATCCCTTTCCGAAATGCTTCGCGGTAAGCAGGGACGTTTCCGTCAGAACCTGCTCGGTAAGCGTGTTGACTATTCCGGACGTTCGGTTATCGTCGTAGGACCAGAGCTGAAGATTTATCAGTGCGGTCTTCCTAAGGAAATGGCGCTTGAGCTTTTCCGTCCTTTCGTTATGAAAAGACTTATTGAAACTCAGAAGGCTAACTCCATAAAGGATGCGAAGAAGAAGGTTGAAAAGGTTGCACCTGAGGTTTGGGATGCTCTTGAATACGTTATTAAGGAGCACCCCGTGTTACTTAACAGAGCTCCTACGCTTCACCGTCTTTCGATTCAGGCGTTCGAGCCTGTGCTCGTTGAGGGAAGAGCTATCAAGCTTCACCCCCTCGTATGTCCCGCTTTCAACGCCGACTTCGACGGCGACCAGATGCCCGTACACGTTCCGCTTTCAAACGAGGCTCAGGCAGAGGCAAGATTCCTTATGCTCTCCGCAAATAACCTTTTGAAGCCCGTTTCGGGTAAGGCTGTTACCGTTCCCTCGCAGGACATGGTTCTCGGTTCTTACTACCTTACAATCGACCATCCC
>SVRU01000120.1 GCA_015064665.1 Oscillospiraceae bacterium | reverse complement strand
TGTCTCATTAAGAATTCAAATAAATCAAGACAAAAACACGAAAAACACGGTCAGAATTGTAGTTTTAGCGAATTCTTAATGAGAACAGAACCTCGGGGCGAACGAATTTGGAGCAGAAATCCTTGGCTGACGAGCGAGAAGCGTACAAAGGTACGCTGAGCGAGGAAACGAGGATAGAATAAAAAACTTTAACAAAAACAGTAATTTCTTAGCTCATTAATTAATTTTTGAGCTTTTTATTTATTTTTCGGTCATTTTTTGTTTGCGCCCAAATGCGCCAGCCCCTATACCACACCTTGATCAAAAAATCAATTATTATGTAGGTACACCTTCTTATATTTTCGGAAAAATCCAAGTACAATATATGTGAAGGTAAACCTGCACAGAATTTTTGATTGTAGGGAGTAATTTGACTGTAAATGATGCTGTTGCAAGGCGTATATCAAAGCTGTTAGCAGAGAAAAATATGTCGCAGTACCGTTTAGAGCAGGAATCGGGCATACAGCACGGAAGCATGCAGTGCATAATGAACGGACGCAACAAGACCGTAACGTTAAGCACGGTCATAATGATTGCAAAAGGATTTAATATCTCCCTTACCGAATTCCTCGACGATGATATTTTCTGTTCTGATGATTTAGAAGTTGAGCAATAAAACCGCCTTATGTATGAGGCGGTTTTGTAATTTAACCTTGATTTATCTTTTGCCGCTTTTACGTCGTTATTTGTAGGGGAGGCTATCAGCCTCCCGTGTTGTATATTGCGATTGTTTTGTTTTCATGGGAGGATAATATCCTCCCCTACGTTTTTCCTTTTCTCTGGTTTAAATTTGACATTTAAAGCAATTTGTGTTAAACTAAAATAAAACCGTTTGAACTTGGAAATAGTAGGGATATATTTCAAAGGAGTTAATAAAGAATTTTGAATAACAAAAGAGAGAAAATTTCATTTTCACTGAAATTTACGACCGTCGGCGCGGCGTTCGTCGGAGTTATATGGAGCTTTTTTAACGCGTCGGCGGACGGATATTCGCACTGGTCTAAAAGACTGCTTTATTTCACCTCGCTATCAAATTTGTGGATCGCGCTGACCTTTATCGCAATACTTGCTGCGGCAAGGTCAAAAAGGCTGTCAGATGACACCCGTGTAAAGAATTTTCTTCATATTCTCAAATACGTATTCACCGTTTCTATCACCGTTACCGGCTTTATATTCTGCGCGGTTTTGGCGCCCGGCGCGGGCAACGTCAACTACAATGCGTGGACTGCCGCAAGTATTCTCACGCACGTTGTCGTTCCTGCATTGTCGATTGCCGATTTCTTCGTTGACACCTATCGGGTGAAGCTTGTAAAACGGCATATTCTTCTCACCACCGTGCCGCCCTTTCTTTATTCGGTATTTGCCTCGGTTCTGTGCGTTTTGAAGGTGGATTTCGGCAGGGGAGAGCCTTTTCCGTATTTCTTCTTCAATTACTACTCGCCTGCGGGTGTTTTCGGCACGTCCGACGTTATGCCGTATAAAATAGGCTCGTTTTATTGGATAGTCTTCATTCTCCTCGTGGTTATCGGAGTAGGCGCGCTTTACAGAAAAATCTATAATAAAAACAAAGATTAATAGGAAAAATCCCCCGAAAACAGTTTTTAGCTGAAATCGGGGGTTTTATATTTGAAATTATTTCTGTCCGTTTATAAAGGTGTTGACCTCGAGATACGGAACGTCGATGCTGAAGGAGTTTGCGTCAAAGTCCTTGAATATTTCGTCAACCTCACCGTCAAACGTGATTTTAAAGATTGTGTCAACGTCAAGCTTTACGGCGTCGCTGACTGTCATATAAAGCTTGCCGTCTTCCTCGTACCATTTGAATCCGTCGTTTGAATTAAGGCATTCGACCGATTTGACCTTGGCGTTAAGGGTTGGGAATGTTGCTTCATCGCATCTCCATTCTGTTATGTGCAGATATACAGAGTGCTTGTTATGAGAGTTCCGCCGTAATCTCCGTTTACGATAGGTCCTGCTTCGGTATCGAAAATAGATTCTGAGTATTTGTTGACGAAATCGCCAAGTTCCGCGAGTCGCTTTGCCTGGCAGGGCTCTATCTTACCGCTTCCGTCAGGCCCTACGTTTAAAAGCAGGTTGCCTCCGCCCGTCACTACTCTTATAAGGAGCTTAACCAGCTCTCTGAGCGATTGCGGCTGGATTCTCGGAGTCCAGCCCCACGAGCCGGCTATTCTGTCGCAGGTTTCCCAAGGCGCTGTGGTGTCGTAATTATTAATCTTGCATTCGTAAACCTTAAAGTCACCGTGTATTTTAGAGCCGATGCGAGGGGAGCAGACTATATTCGGCTGATTTTTTCTCACCATACCGTCAAGCTCGTTTTCATTCCAGAAATCCTTGAGCTTTGGATTCGTCTTGAAGTCAGGCGGAACGCACCGCTTTCCGAAATCAATGCTGAAGGCAACTACGTAATCCTCGCCGCCGTCATACCAAAGAATGTCAATATCACCGTAATTCGTCATAAGCTCCTCGACCTGCTTGTGACATTGCCGGACCATCTCACGCGCGCTGTCCTTGAACATTTTGGGATTGTAAAATCCCGGAAAACGCCAATCGATAGGAGAGTAATAAAGACCTACGCCAAGGTCAAATTTGCGGCAGGAGTTGACGAACTCTCTCGTAAAATCGCGCTTTGCGGGCGAATTCATCGATGTGTGATTTTCCCAGCTGTACTTGCTGTCAAACAGAGAAAATCCGTCGTGATGTCGGGTAGTGAAAACCATATAACGACATCCGGCTCTCTTTGCAATCTCCGCCCACTCGTCGGTATTGCAGCCCTCGCCCGTGAAATAGGGAAGAGTTTTATCTCGGTATTCGTCCATACTGTCGTCGTCAAACATTATTCCCCATTCGGTGTTTCCGATCAGTGAGTACAGACCCCAGTGAATAAACATACCGAATTTATAGCTTTTAAATTTGTTGATGTCGGGATTTTTCATTTCATCCTCCATAGATTTTGTCACGTCAACAGTATACATCAAAACAGTTTCAAGGCGGTATAACGATATTATCGATTTTTTTGTATAAAATTATCTTTATTTTGTCAAATTTGATATTTGCTTCTAAAACAGGCGGAAATTGTAAAGTTTTATATTATTTTATATTAAGTCTTTACAAATATAAAAATTTGTGTTAGAATAACAAAGCGAGAATTTTTTCGGGAGGCGGGCGTTATGCGTATCGACAAGTTTATATCCGAGTGCGGAATAGCCTCGCGTAAGGAAGCCGCCCTTGCCGCAAAGCGCGGTCAGCTGCTTGTTGACGGCGTAGCCGAAAGGGACGTATCAAGGCATATCGACCCCGAAAAACAGTCCGTGACCTATATGGGACGGATTATAAATTACAGCCGCTTCGTTTACGTAATGCTCAATAAACCCGAGGGTTACGTCAGCGCGACCGAGGATTCAAGGCTTCCCGTGGTTACCGAGCTTCTTTCGGACGAGCTTAAGAAGCGTGAGCTTTTCCCTGTGGGGCGGCTTGACCGAGATACCGTCGGGCTTATGATTTTAACGAATAACGGTCAGCTCGCGCATACGGTGCTTTCGCCAAAGCGGCACGTTGAAAAGGAGTACCGTTTTGAGTGCGCCGAGCCGCTTGACGAAAATGCCGAGCAGACCTTTTCCGAGGGCGTGACGCTTGCCGACGGCTACGAGTGCAAAAGCGCGGGTCTTGTTTGCGACCCCGACAGGCGCGGCGGCGTGATAACTCTCACCGAGGGCAAATACCACCAGATAAAGCGTATGATTGCCTCGTTTGGAAACAAGGTCACCTACCTTGAGCGAATAAGTTTCGCGTCGATTCCGCTTGACGCCTCGCTTGCGCGCGGAGAGTGGCGCTATCTCACCACGAAGAGAT
>SVRU01000028.1 GCA_015064665.1 Oscillospiraceae bacterium | reverse complement strand
TAGGACCGGGATGAAGATATATTCCCTCTCTTACGCAGTCGGGCATGATTTTCTGAAGCGCCTCAACGAAGTCCTGCTGAAGCGTTTCAAGTCCGGTAACACAGCAGTCAAAAGCCAGCTCCTGTGTACAGACCGAGCAGGTTGTGTGCGGTGTGGAAACGTTGATAATACCCATTTTGATGCCGCTTTCCAAAACGGCTGTTTTTACTTCCTCGGTTACGTTGTGGAAGGTAGCCTTGCGGTCGTCGGATTGAAGCTGTACGGTTTTTGCAAATACCATTTTATTTACCTGCCTTTTCCAAATCGTCTTTGGCGCGGCGGACCGCACCTATCATTTCGTCAATCATTGCGAGCGGGTCTTTTGCCTTGATTATGCCGGATGCCGCGCCTGCCGCATCCGAGCCTGCCATAATAAAGTCGTATACCTGCTCACCGCTGGTAATACCGGCAGCCTGCTCGACGAGTATATCGGGGTAAATAGACTTTATCGCTTTGACCGATTCCATAACGTAACCCATGTCGCTTGCCTCCGAGCCTCCGATAAGCTCGCTGGGTTCGGGATTGATGATGTCGGGGTGAAGCTCGGCTATTGCCTTTGCCTCGGCAATCGTGTCGGCGCATGCAAAGACGAGAAAATCAAGCTCGCGCGCTCTGTCTATCGTCTTCTTTATCTGAGGAACCGACATCGGCTTTTCACAGTGGTTGACGACAACGCCCTTAGCGCCTGCCGCCTTCAGACCCTCGGGCAAAACGTCTGCCATGCCGCGACCGGGATATATGGTATCCATATAGGGTGCAAGCACGATTAGGTGCTTGGTGTTTTCGCATATACGTCTGATTTCAACGGCGGGCGCGATAAAGAGAACGTCAATATCGTATTTTTCTGCTGCCTTGTCTGCCGCAAGCGCGTATTCCAGCACGGTATCTCCGTAAATGTAGTTTTTAACTCCAACCTCGAAATAAGGTGTTCTGATTTGCGGTTTCATGAATTCAACTCTTCCTTCCTTATTTCATACTGTCGCAAAGCGCTCTTGCATTGCCGTACATTATTCTTTCAACGTCACCGTCGCTGAGACGAAGCTCTGCAGCACTGCGCTTGAATGCAAGAAGCTGCTCGTAAACCATAAGCGAAATTTTATCACTGTCTTCCTCTCTCATATGAGGCACACCGGTAAGGTCGCCGCAATATCCCTTAGGAACGACGTTGAAATAATCTCCGTTTTCTACTATGCGGTACATTCTCATCCACGCGATAGGGAGATCGGTGCCGTACATAAAGCGGTGGGTGCCCACCGTTTTTATACCCTCGGTGATGGCGGGGGTAAAGAGGTTTGCCGTAAAGTCGAACATCATATTTTTCGTGTTTTTGAGAATTTCAAAGGCATCTCCGAAATCCGCATCGGTGTAGGCGCGTCCGACGTGTGCCACGATAAGCTTTACGTTAGGATATTTTTCCTCTATCTCCATTATCTGAGCGATATTCACGGGGTCGCCAAGACGCTTGTCGCGCGGAATGTGGAGCATTACTATCCAACCGTTTCTGTTAGCTATCTCAAGCTGTGCGGGCGTCAGAAAGTCAAAAATTCTCACTTCCTTCGGCGGAATGTAGGACGGGCAGTTGGAAAGATAGGGCTTAAGTCCGATAAATCCGCCCTCCTTCACGTGCGCCTCCATCAGCTCGGGATCCTCCGCGTAATCCGAGCGGTAAAGCATAGGAAAATTATAGTCCTTGTTTGACTCTATAACGAATTTGTTCGTTTCATCAATCTCGGTGCGGCAGAAGCCGAAAATCAAAGCCTCGGTTTTTCTGCCGGGGAACAGATCTGCGTTAACCGAAAGGAATTTTTTTACGTCAAGCTCGGTGCTGAGATAGCTGACCCAGGTCGAGCCTGCGGTTTTAACGCCGTAGCTTCTCTGCATTTTGTCGGTCGAGATGTGTACGTGCGCATCAAAGATCTTGTCGGGCAAAAAACTGTCAAGGTGTTTTTTGAAAAATTCACGGTCGTACGCCGTGTATTCAAAATCTCTTACCATATTTATTTCCTCCTAAGTTTAAAATATTGTCTTACATTTTATATAATAAAACTCCGTGCACGGCTTGTCAACTGTCAATTTATGCTTCTAAATTGATTGTTTTGACCGTTTCCGTCATTTTTATATTGACAGATGCTGTCAAACACGTTATAATAAAATAAAAAACGAGGTAGAAATGAAAAGCACGGAAATCAACGAGCAGCAAATTATCAATCATCTTAAGATACATAAATCAATCAGCATAAACGATGCCATCCGCGTTACCGACTCCTCGGAGTCGACGGTGCGCCGAACCTTTAAACGACTTGAAGCGACGGGAAATTACATTCGCAGCTACGGCGGAATACGTCTTGCCTCGGAGAGCGGAGCGGACAGCGACTATTATTACGAGCATACCGAAAACCGTCACGTTGAGGCAAAGCTGACTATTTCGACGCTCGCGCTCTCGCTTGTGGAAAGCGAGGACGTGATTTATCTCGATTCGGGCACGACGCTTGCAAGATTTGCCGCAAAGCTTGCCGAGGCTCTTGACAAAAAGCAGCTTTACGGTGTGAAAATTTTTACGAATTCACTGGTTAACCTCAATTTGTTAAAGCGCCACGACATAACCTTGATTGGCGGCAAATTCCGTGATTTGCGAAAGGATTTTTACGGATATACGGCAGAGGATACTTTGAAAACGCTTCATTTTAAAAAATGCTTTCTCGGCGCGGACGCCTATTCGACCGAGGACGGCTTTACAACGACCGATTTCCACACTGCGCGGCTAAACGAGCTTGTGCTTGAGAGGTCGGAGAGAAAATACGTGTTGATGGACTCCTCGAAATTTTTCGCCTCTTCAATAGTCAGTTATTCGCGCAGGATCTCGCCCGATATGGTTATAAGCGAGGCGCATCCCGACAGAAGCTATCCTGAAACGGCGGATATACCGATAAAAATCATGTCCGCGGAAAAAAGCTCTCAAAAAGCTGATGGCGCAAAAATTAAGTAAAAAATGTAAAAAACCAACCTTTTTACATATTTTGATGTAAATATTACATTGAAAAAAAAGAAAAAAGTGGTAGAATTATATTTGAACTTAGAAAAGAGGACGGTTAATATGAAAAAAGTAAGACTTGGTATATTCGGCGCGGGAAGAGGAATGACTCTCGCATCTTCTATGATGTATATGGATACGGTTGAGGTCGTTGCAATCTGCGATAGCCATAAGGGAAGACTTGAGGCGGCTCTCAAGCGCCTTGACGAAAGCGTTACGGCGTACGAGAATTTTGACGAGTTTATCAATCATCCTATGGACGCGGTAATTCTTGCAAACAATTTTTATCAGCACGCCCCCTATGCGATCAAGTGCTTTGAGAAGAATTTGCACGTGCTAAGCGAATGCATTGCAAATGCAACGATGGGCGAGGGAGTCAGGCTTGCGCGCGCTTTTGAAAAGAGCAAGAGCATCTATATGCTTGCGGAAAACTATCCGCATATGCTCTTTAACCGCGAAATGAAAAAAATAGTTGACGGCGGCACGCTCGGTAAGATTATGTATGCCGAGGGCGAATACAATCATCCCGTCAGCGATTGGGATACTTATTTCACGAAAAGATACAGATTTTATCCGGAGCACTGGAGACATTATCTCCCCGCTACCTATTATATTACGCATTCTCTCGGTCCCGTAATGCATATCACCGGCGCAACGCCTAAAAAGGTAACGGCGTTTCCGATGTACGTGCCGACGAAGGAAGAGATTCCTACGGCAACACACAACGCGGATAAGACCGCCAGCATTTCAACGCTCAACGACGACGGCTCCGTTTTTCGCGTGACGGGCTGGGCGCAGTACGGCGCGCATCACAACTCCTATCGTTTCTGCGGTACTAAGGGGCAGGTTGAAAACCTGCGAGGAATGGACGGCCGCGTTATGCTCCGCTATAATGAGTGGGATATTCCCGAAGGTGCGGACTGTGAGAAGCTTTACAAGCCTCTTTGGAACGATAAGGACGAGGAATTTATCAAAAAATCCGAGCACGGCGGTGCGGATTTCGTTATGGGAAGACTCTTTATAGAATGCGTTTTGGCAGGTAAGCAGCCGCCGCATCCGTTTGATCTTCACTCTGCAACCGTAATGTCTTCGGTGGCTATTCTCGGTCATCGCTCGGTTCTCGAGGGAGGAAAGCCCTACGATATTCCCGATTTCAGAAAAGAGGAGGACAGAAAGCTTTACGAGGAGGATTTCCTCACCCCCTTCTTCGGTGACGGCGGTGAAGCGCCTACCTTGCCTTGCTGCTCAAATCCCGATTACAAGCCAACCGAAAAGCAGATGGAGCTCTATATGAAGGAGCTTGAAAAGTAAATAAAAATGGCAGAAGCAAATACGTGTTCACTTAGAATACGTACCCGACTTCTGCCTTTTTTATTTTAAAACGTTACACGCTACAGGGGTAAAATGCTTTTTTATGTGAAACGGCTTAAATTCCCGCCAATAGCTTGGCTACCTTTGCTATACTAAGCTCGGCGTCTTTTATCTGTTCTGCCGTCATTTTATCAAAGCCCGAAATCTTTTGGGGAGCTGTTTCAAGGTTTACCGTACCAACGTAACCGATATCGTAAAGCGCTTCCATAAATTCCGCCCAATCGATATTTCCGTCGTATGGCGGAAGATGCGAATCGGTGTCGGAAAGGTTGTCGTGGATGTGAACGGTCTTGAGTAAGTCGCCGCCTGCTGTCAGCACCGACTCTCTCGGGTCCTCGCCTATTAGGTTCGCGTGACCCGTGTCAAAGCAAAACTTGAGATGAGGGTTGTTTATATCCTTGATAAGCGTGATGATTGCGCTTGTAGAGGAGAGCGAAAAGTTCTTGAACGGCATATTTTCAAGACATACCGTAACTCCGAGCTTTCCGACAACGTCCGAGAGTGCCGTGAAGAATTTTTTGTTTATCTCATAAACCTCGTCGGGATTTATGTTTTCGTCTATTCCGAAGGGCATCAGCGGGTGAACTATCATATATTTTGCGCCGAGGTATTTTGCTATTGCCGCCGCCTTGGTCATCTTGCCGAATCTTTCGGCACGGTCGTCTTCGGTTGCATCTCTCGGCGGAAAACGCCACGGACCGTGTATCTGATTTACCGTAATTCCGCTTTTGTTAAGCGCTGCGCGAATCTTGTTCACGGCAACGAAGAAGAATTCCTCCTTTGCGCTGTAATAGTCGGTTTCGGTATCCGAAAGGTTAAAGTCGATGCATTCATATCCGTGCTCCGCCATTATGCGCGCGCCGTTCTCCGCGCCGTATCTGTTAAGATAATAGTTGCCTATGCCGATTTTCATTTTTAATCTCCCGAATTGTGCATTTTGATATATCATATCACACAAAGCTTTGCGTGTCAAGAAAATGTATAACATATTATTTTTTTCTTATTTTTTCGTGTTATTATATTTGTTTTCGGTATTGCTTTTTGTCGGTTGTTAGTGTATAATTTACATAAAATATAAATTTTTAGGAGAGAAAAATGCACAAAAAGCTTAGTAAAATCTTTTACGTAATGGTACACGTTCTTGAGTATCTTATAGCAAGCTTGACGCTTATAGTGCTCGTAGGACTTTTGGGATTTGAAATCTACAAAATGTTCACCGTTGACGGTTATTTTACCTCTGCCGATACATATTTGCATAATATACTTACGATAGTAGTCGGACTTGAATTCGTTCGAATGCTTATCAATCTTACCCCTGCAAACACGCTCGAGGTTTTGATAGTGGCTATTGCTCGTCAGGTCATCGTTAGCCACGAAAGCTCGCTCAGCAATATTGCCTGCGTTCTATGTATAGGCGGACTTTTTGCTATCAGAAAATTTCTTATTTCAAAGACCGATTTTAAAAAGGAGCTTTCAGAGGACACTTTGCCCGAGGAAGTCAAAGAAGAGAAAGTCAGCTTTTAAGTCTTAAAAGACGTCAAAGCAATCCTTTGACGAAGATTGCGGGAGGCATCAATGAGTTTTGAATCATATATGCGAATGCACTGCGGCGAGGAGCGCTGCATAAAAGCGGGAAGCAGCGCAAGCTTTAGCTTTGACGGCGGCGGAGCCGTTACGGCAGACAGACTTTTTCTGACGGGTGAAACAAATATATCTCCGTATTGGAAGACCGAGCCCGACTATCAGATGCTATACCGCCGTATTGACGATTCGCTTCGTTCCGACGTTGCGAATAAGGATAGATTTTGTCTTGATTTTTCGGGTACGTACTGTCAATATCCAAAAATTGCATTCAAAAAGCTCACCGCTCCGTTTTCAACGCCGATGTTCGAGCTCAACGACTGCACTGACAAATGGAGCTTCGGCATAAGTGCAAGGGCAGAGGGGTTGAGTATTCGCGGTTATCTGCGTGTTTGTCTTGAGGTGCGTTATCTTAAGGATGGCACATCAAGATATTCAACGGTTGCCGAGCCCGACGAGGTTTTTGTTGTAGATATACCCGAGGGCAGCTATGATTGGCAGGCTTTCGCAAGGGATATCGTCATAGACTCAGAACGGGTGGCAAACGTTTGCTATTTCGTTGAGGGAGAGGATTACGAGGGCGAAATTTATTTTGAAGCTCCGAGCTTTCTGTCAGAAAACGGTCACAATCTTCTCGGGCAGTTTTTGCCGCACACCGAGGACCGACGCGGTGTAAACTGGATGGGACAGAATCTCTCGCGCATCGAATGGATAGGTCTTAAGGTTGAGATCAACGGACGGACGGTTTTCGACGGCGAGATATTCGAGCGGTGTCACAGATTTTCGGAGTCTGAAATTGCTCTGCCTGACGGGGTAATATGCAAGGGCGAAAACGAAATAACCTTCAGCTGCACGTCGAATTACAGAGACGCCGCAGGGTTTGTGCTACGTGAATGGGGATTTATCACCGATAGAAAAAGCTTCGTCGTGTCAAGCCCCGAAATAATTACCGCGGGTAGGCCCTTTTACGTATGCGTAGAGGGCAGAAAAGGCGACACGGTATCCCTAGAATCCGAAATTATAAAGCCCATCGGGGAGCTTGTTCTCAAAAACGACGGGCTTTGTGCGCTCGGATTTGTATGCGAGAGACCGTCCTGCGATATTGAAATGACTCTTAACGGAGAGACGATATGCATAGCTCGTTGCGTTTTGCGCGGTGATGACGGTATTGTAACCGGCACTGGTGATATGATTTATATTCCCGTTGACGAGCTTCACGTCAATAATTTTATAAAATGGTATCTTTCGGAGAATATCGGAAATCTTATGACGATCCGTCCGACGTACCGATGGAACGGAACGAGAATATTCCGCCCCGACTTATACAGAAAAACGGCAGAGCTTCTTGATTCCATGGGAATTCGCTATTCTCATATGCTTGACGGGCGAGAGCTGCCCGGATGCGATGCTAACCCAACCGAAAAAGACCTTGACACCGAGCATTTTCTCGGCAGACAGACGCACGAATTTGACGGTCAGTTCGTCTATTGGGGTAGAATTGACCTTACCGATAAGCTGTCGGAGCAGGCGTTTTACGATTTGTTCTTAAGAATGTATAAAAAGCATCCGGACAGAATGAACCTGCAGTATATTCCCGAAAACGTTAAATGCGCCGGGGGAAAGCAGTATCTTTTCCGCACGCCGAATATACCGACCGATATGCAAGAGGCGGCAGAGGAGTTTTTGAAATCTCTTCGCACAACTAGAAAGGGCGTTTTGCGTCACACGGGTCCCGCTACGCTTTTTAAATACTTTTATCAGGCAGGATATAATTGGGTAGGCGCGGAGCTTATGTATTCTCCCACCGAGCTTACGGTAGCGGCGCTGAGAGGCGCGGCGGCGGTATACGGCAGAAGGGTAGGCGCGCATCACGCGGTACAGTGGTCTACCACACCGCACGATACCGAATCGAGATATCGTAGATACCGCCTTGCGCTTTACGTAAGCTATATTCAGGGCATAGACGAGATAAATACGGAAGAGGGACTTTGGCGGCTTGAGGAATTTTATAATTTTCACCACAGATTTACCCCTGCGTGTGAAAATCACACCGGAGTACAAAAGGATTTTTACAGGTACATCTTATCACACACAAGACGTGGAAAATTTTATACGCCCATAGCCTTCCTTAACGGAAGATACGACGGCTGGCGATGCTTTGGCAGAGCTGAAAACACTTGGGGTATTAACGAATTAGGATTCAGTGATATAGAACGTTCCTGGGATTTGCTCACTTATTTTTACCCGAAGAGCGTTCTTGACTGCCTTTACAGACATAACTGTCCCGATGAGGAGATAGGATATTACAGCGGAACGCCGAGCGGAAACGTTGATATTCTTCCTATTGAAGCAGAGAGCTTTTCGAGCTACCGACTTCTCATTGCGCCCGGCTTTAACAAGGCGGTTGAAGAAGACCTTGAAAAAATGCGAAAATACGTAACCGAGGGCGGCACGCTCTTGCTTGGCTGGCCGCAGCTTTCGGTAACGACGGACAGAAGACGTGCCGTTGCCTGCGAGCATACCTATTTTGATTCAAAGGAGCGCAGCTTCGTTGAGGATACGTACCGTTCTTATCCTCTCAGCGTTTGTGAGGACGTTGAATACGATGAGGTTCTCGTTTATACCGATTCAAACAAGCCTCTTGTGATACTGAAAAACGTCGGGGAGGGTAAGGCTTGCTTCGTAAATGCCAAAGAGTATGCGGGAACAAAGGCGGTTGACCTTGCGTATCGCGCGGTGCTCGATTTGCTTGTTCCGCAGGTTCTTGCGGAGGAGTCTATATACGCCGAGGGCGACAGAAATATTCAGTTTGCTTTCTTTAAGCGCGAGGATGGCGGACGAGATATATACTTTATTGCTACCGATTGGCATAAAGAAAATCCCGACGGAGTCGGAACTCTTATTCTGGGTGGCGAAAAATACGATATCCCTGTTCCTTGGGGGCAAACCGTGAAAATCTCGGCACGGGGCGGGGTTGCCGTATATCCCGAAAAGGATGAAAACGAGGTTTTGTTCGTTGACACGGATGCGGGGAAAGCACGCGTGCAGGGAATCGGACAGGCGAAATTTATTATATGTAAAAACGGTGTCAGCCGTTCCGTGACGGTTGATTTTTCAAAGCAAGTCGTAAAAGATATTGAACTATAATTTTCGAAAGGAATGCTTATATGGAAAACAAGATCATCATAAGACAGTGTGAGGGCGACGGAGTCGGCGGCTGGAGCTCGGGATTCCCTATCGGAAACGGAAGACTCGGAGCTATGATAACCTCTATGCCTACCCATTGCGAGCAGATAACCTTAAATCAGGACAGCATTTGGTACGGTCCGAAGCATGACAGAGATAATATTGACGGAAAGAAATACTATAAGGAAATAAGAAAGCTTCTCAAGGCGGGCGAACAGGAGAGGGCGGACAAGCTTTGCTATATGGCAATGACCTCTCAGCCGAAGTACTTCGGTGCGTACGAGCCGATGGGAACCATGCACGTGTATTTCAATAACTATCTCGGTATAGACAAGGAATTTTTGACAACCCGCGGTAAGAACTACGAAAAGTCGCTCGACCTTGAAAAAGCGCTCGTAAATACGACCCGTAATATAAACGGAGTTGACGTCAAGAGTGAGTATTTCGTGTCGGCTCCCGATCAGGTTTTCGTCTATAGAATTAAGGCGGAGAAGCCTATTCTTGACGTTCACGTAAACTTTATGCGCCGTCCGTGTGATATGACGGGCATGCCGGTTGAGGACACAATAGTTCACACGCCCGGTCAGGCAGGACCGAACGGAGTAAAATTCGATAGCTTTTTCTCGGCAAAAACCGATGGAAAAATGGAGCGGATCGGTGACTATATAGGGTTTTCCGAGGCTTCCGAAATTATTATTTATCTGACGGCAAGCACCGATTTTTATGAAAAAGACCCATACGGCGTGGCTCTTGCTCAGCTCAAGGCGGCAATGAAGCTCGATTATGAAGAGCTGAAAGCAAGACATATTGCCGAGCATTCGGCACTTTATAACCGTTCCTCCGTAAAGCTTTCGAACAAAGAAGACTGCCGATCCATAGTAGAGCGCCTTAATGCGCTCAGAGACGGTGAGCGCGATCCCGGAATGCTTGAGCTTTTCTATAATTTCGGAAAATATATACTCATAAGCTCATCACGCGAAAAGTCGCAGGCATCCAATCTTCAGGGAATCTGGAATAACGTTTTTGCGCCGATGTGGGAGTGTAACTACACCGTTAATATTAACCTTGAATCTAACTATTGGATAGCTGAGTCGGCAGGCCTTCCGGAATGTCATATGCCGCTTTTCGACCTCATTGACAGAATGGTGCCGAACGGTGAGAGAACGGCAAAAAAGCTTTACGGCTGTGACGGCTTTGTTTCCCACCATACGACAAACCTCTGGGGCGACACGTCGGTTGAGGGCAACTCGTTTCCCTCGTCGGTATGGCCTATGGGCGGTGCGTGGCTGACTCTTCATATGTGGGATCATTATCTTTACACGCAGGACAGGGAATTCCTTGAAAAAAAAGCCTTTCCCGTGATGAAAAAGAACGCGGTATTCTTCTCACAGTATCTCTTTGAGGACGACGACGGATACTTTAAGTCAGGCCCTACGATATCTCCCGAAAATCCCTATTACGTAAAGGGCGGCTACCTTGCAAGGCACTGTATCGGCTCTGAAATCGATAACCAGATAATAAGAGCGCTTCTTATGAGTCTTCTCAAGGCTTACGATATTCTCGGCAATTACGATTCGGACTATGAAACCTTTAAGGCGCTTCTGCCCAAAATACACACGCCGAGAATAAACAAAAACGGAGCAATTCTCGAGTGGGATGAGGATTTTGAGGAGAGGGATATTAATCACCGTCATCTTTCGCATCTGTTTGCGCTTTATCCCCGTTATGAAATTCAGAAGGACAAAACTCCCGAGCTTGCAAGGGCGTGTGAAAAAACTCTTGATATACGTTTCTCGGGCAGAACGAAATTTGCGGGGCACGGAATCGTCGGCTGGGCGGATTCATGGGCGGCGGCGTGTCACGCAAGGCTTGGAAATCCGGACAAGGCAATAGAGCATCTCTATAAGGTTATGTCTATATGCTCCGCATCGCTTCTTCATATTTCCTACGTAATGCAGATTGACGGAAATATGGCGGGCGCCGCCGCGATAAGCGAAATGCTTCTCTCGTCAGATGAGGAAAGAATTATGCTTCTTCCCGCGCTTCCGAAGGAAATTCCAAGCGGCTCCTTTAAAAATCTTCGGGCAAGGGGCGGCTTTGCAATCGACCTCGAGTGGCAGGACGGCAAAATAACGTCGGCTGCAGTGACCTCTCTCGCAGGTAACGAGTGCGTGATTAAAGCTCCCGGGCTTGTCGGTGTGAATACCGAGTTTTCGACCGATGGGGAATATATTAAATTTAACACGGCTGCGGGTCGGAGCTATAAATTGCAGTTCTGATGACCATTGTATTGTAAAATATAATTTACAAAAAACGCAACTTTACAGCGCGTCGCTTGTCGGCGCGCTTTATTTTTTTGCTTGGGGACTTTTGTTTTTTTGAGAGTGCAAAAGATAAAATATTTTAAAATTTATTGACAATATGCGGCTGTGTGTTGTATAATATTAAATAATTTATTTATATTCTTTGGGAGAATAGCTGTGATAATTGATTACATTATTTTAGGGCTGTACGCTTTAAGCATGGTCGCGATAGCCTTTTATACACGTCATAGGTCAAAATCGGTAAACGAATTTCTTCTTGCCGGCAAGCGCGGTCTTAATGGCTGGATGAGCGCGTTTTCCTACGGCACTGCCTATTTTTCAGCGGTTATTTTTATTGGATATGCGGGAAAATTCGGAGCGCAGTACGGTCTTGCTTCGGTTTGGATAGGAGTTGCCAATGCGATATTCGGCGGACTGTTTGCTTGGCTTGTACTTGCAAAAAGAACTAAAAATATGACGGCGCGCCTTGGCGCAAAAACTATGCCGGAGTTTTTTGAGAAAAGATACGGAAGCAAAAATATCAAGCTTTTGTCTGCTGTTGTCATATTCGTTTTTCTGATTCCTTATTCAGCTTCGGTTTATAACGGACTCAGCAGTTTGTTTGGTCTTGTTTTCGGAATACCGGGTTGGGTCATTATGATTATTCTGGCGGTGCTTACCGCTTTGTATCTTTTCTTCGGCGGATATTTCGCAACCGCACTCTCGGATTTCATACAGGGCATTATTATGCTCATAGGCGTTGTGCTTATGATGGTGTGCTTTATGAATCACGAAAACGTCTCCTGGGATATTTCAAAGCTTGCCGAAAGCTCGGAGCTCGGTTGGTTTACCTTCTCAAGCTCGAATAAAGGTATTTACGGAAATACCGTTTCTCTTCTTTCGCTTATCTTCCTCACCTCCTTTGGCGTGTGGGGGCTTCCGCAGACTATACATAAGTATTACGCGGTAAGAGATAAAAAGGCAATAAAGCAGGGAACCGTCGTCAGCACGGCTTTTGCCTTGATAATCGGCTTCGGCGCGTATTTTGTCGGTTCGCTTTCAGGACTTTTTCCCGAGATTGTTTCGGGCGTATCCTCCGACAGAATAATTCCCGTTATGCTTAAAGCCGTTATTCCTTCGGGACTTATGGGTATTATTGCCGTTCTTATCCTCTCTGCAAGTATGTCAACTCTTGCCTCTGTATCTCTTGCTTCTGCTTCGGTGGTTGCCGTTGATTTATATAAAGGAAAAATCAATGAGAAAGCGAGTGATAAAAAGGTAAACGTCGTTATGAGGGCAATGTGCCTTGTATTCGTTGCTATATCGGTAATCCTTGCAATCTTAAATGAAAAATTTGGAGTTACGGCTATTGCATATATGATGGGTATAAGCTGGGGAACTCTTTCGGGATGCTTTATGGGGCCTTTCGTTCTGGGACTTATCTCGAAAAAGATTACCGTGCCTGCCGTTTGGTCGTCCGTGATATCGTCACTCGTTTTGACTGCGGGGCTTATTATGTTCTTCGGTTTTCATAAGAACGGATTTGGCGTAAGCTTCGGAAAAGCCTTGGCCGACGGTGTGGGATGCTCGCCTATGATTGGCGTTATATGCATGGCTTTTTCGCTTGTGATTACCGTTATCGTAAGCTCGTTTACGAAAAAGCCGTCGGACGACGTAATTTACGAGGCGTTTGATAAGCCTCTTGAAAATGAAATAAAGTAATTGGTGAATAAAATGATTTGGTCTAAACAGGAAACGTTATCAAGGAGCGAAATGGAAGCGCTCCAGCTTGAAAGACTTAAGGAAACGGTTAAGCGCGTTTACGAAAAGGTTGAGCCGTACAGAAGAAAAATGCAGGAGGCGGGAGTTAGCCCTGACGATATAAAGTCGCTCTCCGACCTTAAAAAGCTTCCGTTTGTAACGAAACAGGATATGAGAGATAACTATCCCTTCGGTCTTTTCGCGGTTTCGAAGGAGGAGCTGGTAAGAATACACGCCTCATCGGGAACGACGGGTAAACCGACGGTCGTAGGCTATACGCAGGGAGACCTCGATACCTGGACCGAGTGCGTTACGAGAATTGCGTGCGCGGGCGGTGCAAAGCCATCCGACACGGCGCAGATATGCTTCGGATACGGAATGTTCACGGGTGCTCTCGGTCTTCATTACGGACTTGAAAATATGGGGGCTGCAATCGTGCCGTCCTCTACGGGAAATTCTGAAAAGCAGATTATGTATATGAAGGATTTTGAAACGACCCTTCTCGTTGCAACGCCGTCATACGCTTTAAGACTTGCGGAGGTTGCGCGAGAGATAGGCGTTGACCCTAAAACCGACCTCAAGGTTAAGATCGCGCTTGTCGGAAGTGAGCTTCTGACCGACGCTATGCGCGACGAGATGCATAAATGGTGGGGCGAGGACGTTCTCGTCACCTCAAACTACGGAATGAGCGAGCTTATGGGACCGGGTGTTTCGGGCGAGTGCGAGCATTTATGCGGAATGCACATAAACGAGGACTTCTTTATTCCCGAGATAATTAATCCCGAAACCGAGGAGGTTTTGCCGGCAGGCGAATGGGGTGAGCTTGTAATCACCTGCATAAAAAAGGAGGCGCTTCCTCTTATACGCTACAGAACAAAGGATATTACGCGTCTTCATTACGAAAAATGCAAGTGCGGAAGAACCACCTGCCGTATGGAAAATCTTTCGGGCAGAAGCGACGATATGCTTAAAATCCGCGGTGTAAACGTATTCCCGAGCCAGATAGAAGAGGTTGTTCTTTCGGTTGACGGACTCGGACCGCATTACGAGATAATAGTCGAGCGCGACGGTTATTCCGATAAGCTTACGGTAAGAGTAGAGCTGCTTCGGGCGACCGACTCCTTCAAGGAGCTTGAAAGAATAGAAAAAACCATCAAAAATAAGCTTAAGATCGTTCTTGGGCTTGATGCGAAAATAAAGCTTGAATCCCCGAATACGCTTGCAAGATTCGAGGGCAAGGCAAAAAGAGTTAAGGATTTGAGAGGGCAGTGACCTCAAGACTTAGGAAAGGACAGAGATTATTATGAATGAAAAAAGAATAATGCTTGGAAACGATGCGATAGCCAGAGGTGCTTATGAGGCGGGCGTCAAGGTTTCAAGCGCATATCCGGGCACTCCCAGCACCGAAATAAGTGAATTTTTATCGGCATACGGTGAGGTATATACCGAGTGGGCACCGAATGAAAAGGTTGCCCTTGAGGTTGCCGCAGGTGCGTCTATTTCGGGCGTGAGAACTCTTGCCTGTATGAAGCACGTCGGACTTAACGTTGCTTCCGACCCGCTTTATACTCTCGCTTACACGGGCGTTAACGGAGGACTCGTTATCGTCGTTGCCGACGACCCCGGAATTGCAAGCTCGCAAAACGAGCAGGACACGAGAATGATAGGCAGAAGCGCGCATCTTCCGGTTATTGAGCCTTCGGACAGCAATGAAGCAAAGGATTTTCTTAAGTTTGCATACGGGCTCAGCGAAAAATACGACACGCCGGTTATCTTCAGAACAACGACCAAGCTTTCGCATTCGCAGAGCATCGTTGAGCTTGGCGAAAGAGTCACGCCCGAGGACAAGACCTATGAAAGATGCGTGCCGAAATACGTAATGATGCCCGCATCCGCAATAGGACGCCACAAGGTCGTTGAAGCAAGAGAAAACCGACTTGCAGAGGATGCGTCGGATTTTCCGATAAACAAGCTCGAGCTTCTTGATAAAAAAATAGGATTTATTACCTCAGGCGTCGCTTATCAGTACGTTAAGGAGGCAGCTCCGACGGCAAGCGTTCTTAAGCTCGGTATCGTTAACCCCTTGCCGAGAAAGCTTATCGAGGATTTCGTAAAAGAGGTTGACGAGGTATATATTTTTGAGGAGCTTGAGCCGGTTATCGAAGAGCAGGTAAGGAGCTGGGGACTTTCTGTAAAAGGGAAAGAGTTGTTTACGAAGCAGGGTGAATACAGCGCGAATATGCTTAAAAATGTTCTTTACGGCAAGTCGGATGAGGTCGAGTGCGCAGCGGAATGCCCTGCAAGACCCCCCATTCTTTGCCCCGGATGCCCTCACAGAAGCGTATTCTCGGTGCTTAATAAGCTCAAGATTCACGCGGCGGGCGACATTGGCTGCTATACTCTCGGCGCGGTTGCACCGCTTAACGTAATCGACACGACTATATGCATGGGCTCAAGTATCTCAATTCTTCACGGTATGGAGAAGGCACGCGGTAAGGAATACATAAAAAATTGGGTTGCGACCATAGGCGACTCGACGTTTCTTCACACGGGTATCAACTCACTTATAAACATGGTTTATAATAAGGCGACGGGCACGGTTATGATTCTTGACAACCGTACCACAGGTATGACGGGTCACCAGGAGCATGCCGCGACGGGAAAAACTCTTAAGGGTGAGGAAACCTACGCTATCGACCTTGCTGAGCTTTGCCGCTCGGTCGGCGTAAAGCGCGTTCTTGAAATAGACGCCTTTGACGTCAAGACTCTTGAAGAGAAGGTTAAGGAAAGCGTTCTCGGAGACGAGCTTACGGTTATTATCGCAAAAGCCCCCTGCGCGCTTCTTAAAGGACTTAAGTTCCCCGACCGCTGCGTGTGCGACAGCGAGAAGTGTAAAAAGTGCGGTGCATGTCTTAAGATAGGCTGTCCCGCTCTTACAAAGGCGGCTGACGGAACCGTAAAAATCGATGAAACAATGTGCAACGGGTGCGGACTTTGTATGAATTACTGTAAGTTCGGCGCAATAAACAAGGTTTCGAGGTCATAAGGAGAATTAAGATGAATATTATGGTAGTTGGAGTCGGAGGACAGGGAACTCTTCTGACGAGCAGAATTATAGGAAAGGCAGCTCTTGCGGCAGGGTATGACGTAAAGCTTTCGGAGGTGCACGGAATGGCTCAGCGCGGCGGAAGTGTCGTTACCTTCGTAAGATTCGGAGAAAAGGTCTACGAGCCGGTCGTTGAAGAGGGATGCGTTGACGTTCTTATCTCTTTTGAGCGTCTTGAAGCAGAGAGATACGCTCACTTTTTAAAGCCTGACGGAGTAATTATCGTGAACGATTGCCGCATCGACCCGATGACCGTCGTTATAGGGGCAAAAACATATCCGGAAGGTATACTTGAAAGACTTTCCGAGAAGCATAAGGTGTATTCGATAGATGCAGGCGCCGCGGCGCGCGAGCTTGGCAACAGTAAGGTGCTTAATTCTGTAGTTCTCGGACTTGCGGCAAAATATATCGGATTTTCCGCAGAGGAATGGCTTGACGTAGTCAAGAGCACCGTTCCTCCGAAAACGGTGGATATAAACGTCAAGGCGTTTAAGCGCGGATTCGAAACGGTGTAAGCGGCACGGCGCAGTTTGAAAACAACCTGAATTATTAAGGAGAATTTATCATGACAGTAAAACAGCTTTCGGTATTTATTGAAAACAGACAGGGCAGACTCGGCGAGGTTCTTAAGGTGCTCAAGGAGAACGGGGTTAGTATTCTTTCCTTCAGCTTGTCTGATACTACCGAATACGGAATTCTCAGAATTATAGTTAACGATCCCGTAAGGGGATGTGACGTTCTTGTTCGGGAGGGATTTTCGAGCATGCTTACCGACGTTCTTATAATCAAGCTTCCTCACGTTGCGGGAGCATTGCAATCCATTCTTGAGCGCATTGCCGAAAAAAAAGTAAATATTGAATATGCGTACGGTCTTACCGTGGGAACGGATGACGCATCTATCGTTGTGAAAGCGAACGATCTTGACGCCGCATGCGACGTGTTTAAGCACGAGCAAATTAAAACTATGAGCGCTGCGGAAATAGCGTCGCTTTAACGCTATGATAATAGATTTTCACACACACGTATTTCCCGAAAAAATAGCGGCGGCGACAGTCGCCGCTTTAGCAAAATCCGGCAACGCAAAGCCGCATTCGGACGCCACGGTACAGGGGCTTTTGTCCTCGCTTGAATCGGCGGGAGCTGATATTGCCGTGAATATGCCGGTTTTAACCAAGCCCTCTCAATTTGACGGTGTGGCGCGGTTCGCGAAGGAGATTTGCGACGGAAAATACGGCTCACGGAGAATAATTTCGTTCGCGGGCGCTCATCCGGATATGGACGGGGTTGACGAAAAGCTCGGTTATTTGAAGAGACTCGGCTTTGTCGGAATTAAAATTCATCCCGACTATCAGAATACGTTTATAGACGATGAAAGATACGTCAGAATAGTCGAGTCGGCAAAAAAATACGGTCTTATCGTTCTTACTCACGCGGGTCAGGACGGAGCGTATGTCGGTCAGCCGATAAAATGCACGCCGAGGCGCGTATTAAATCTCCTCGATAAAATCGGCGGCTACGGCAGACTCGTTCTTGCGCATATCGGCGGAAACGAGATTTACGGTGAGGTATATTCCGAGCTTTGCGGACGTGACGTGTATTTTGACACGGTTCTCAGCCTTCACGGTATAAGCGAATACGATTTTAAAAGAATAGTTGAAAAGCACGGAGAGGATAAAATTCTTTTCGGCAGCGACAGTCCGTGGCAGGATATCAAAACCGAAATCGAGATAATTCGGGGATATCGGCTCGGCACGGTGTGCGAGAATAAAATATTCTCGGAAAACGCCGTTAAAATTTTAGGCTTATAAAGGAAAAGATTATGATTAACGAAAAAATGTACGCGCTTGGCAGCAAGCGCTCCGTAATAAGAGAAATTTTCGAATATTGCAAAACCAGAGCAGCTGAAATCGGGGCTGAAAACGTGTATGATTTCAGCATCGGAAATCCGAGCGTAGAGCCGCCGCAGGAAATAAGCGATACTATCGTTGAGCTTGTGAATGGCGGAAATTCGGTGCTTTTGCACGGATATACCTCGGCTCAGGGAGATGCGGGAGCCAGGGACGCTATTGCGGATTATATAAATGAAAGGTTTAACACGGCTCTTACTGCAGATAATATTTATATGACCTGCGGAGCTGCGGCGTCGCTGACGATTTCTCTTAAGGCAATTATGAATCCCGGGGACGAATGTATTCTTTTTGCGCCTTTCTTTACCGAATATCGCGTTTTCGTGGAGAATGCGGGCGGAAAAATCGTCGTTTCTCTTCCGGAGAAGAAGACCTTTCAGATTGACACGGCGGATTTTGAGTCCAAGATAACCGAGAATACAAAGGCGGTTATAATCAACTCGCCAAACAATCCCAGCGGTGTCGTTTACAGTGAAAAAACCGTGAAGGCGGTTGCTGACGTTCTTAAAAAGAAGGAAAAGGAATACGGCCACCCGATATACCTTATAGCCGACGAGCCCTACCGTGAGCTTGTTTTTGACGGACTTTCGGTTCCGTATCTTATGAATTACTACGACGATACGCTCGTGTGCTATTCCTATTCCAAGGCTCTGTCGCTTCCCGGCGAGCGTATAGGATATATTGCCGTTAACCCCAAAATGCAGGGTGGAAGAGAG
This sequence comes from Oscillospiraceae bacterium, assembly GCA_015064665.1. Next base: position 11,147 of record SVRU01000028.1, on the reverse strand, counting down.
GTTTATCTTGCCGTTTGCGGTGCCGGACGTTCACTCGGATACGTGTGCGCTCCGAGTCTTTTCCAACAGGTAATAAAAAAATGCGTCAAGTCGAAGGTTGACGTTGGAATTTATAAGGAAAACAGAGATATTCTTTACGAAAAACTCACCTCCTTCGGATACGAATGCGTAAAGCCCGACGGAGCATTCTATTTGTTCGTCAAGGCGCTTGAGGAGGATGCTTACAAGTTCTTTGAAAGAGCGAAGCAAAAGGAGCTTTTGGTTGTTCCCTGCGACGATTTCGGAGTAAAGGGATACGTCAGAATTGCATACTGCGTTGATAAATCGAGAATAGTTAATTCGCTTCCCGCCTTCAAGGCTCTCGCAGAGGAATATAAGAAGATAAAATAAGTACTTGGCAGTATATTATTGAGGAGAAAGATGCGTAAAACAAAAATAATATGCACGATAGGTCCCGCATCGGGGAAAGAGGAAACCATTGAGAAAATGTGCCGTGCCGGCATGAACGTTGCACGCCTTAATTTTTCACACGGTACACACCCCGAGCACAAGGAAATGATTGATAAAATCAAAAGGGTAAGAGAAAAGCTCGGCATGCCCGTTGCTATTATGCTTGATACCAAAGGACCGGAATACAGAATCAAAACCTTTAAGAATAAAAAAATCAGCTTAAAGGACGGCGATAGATTCGTTTTCACAACCAAGGACGTATTAGGTGATGAAAACCGCGTTGCAGTTACCTACGAGCATCTTATAGAAGAGCTTAAAGCGGGCGACAGAATTCTTGTCAACAACGGACTCGTTATATTTGAGGTTGAGGAGCTTTCGGACTCGGAGGCGGTTTGCCGCGTAATTGCGGGCGGAGAGCTTTCCGACAGAAAGAGTATGCATTTTCCGAATAAGGTGCTTAAGCAGGAATACCTTTCCGAGCAGGATAAGGCGGATATACTTTTCGGAATAGAGAATCAGGTGGACTTTATAGCCGCATCGTTCGTGTCGTCCAAAAGCGATATAGCGGCGCTCAGAAATTTCCTTAATGCAAACGGCGGCGAGGATATTGATATAATTGCAAAAATTGAAAACCGCTCGGGAGTTGACAATATTGACGAAATCTGCGATATTGCCGACGGAATTATGGTTGCAAGAGGTGACCTCGGTGTTGAGATTCCTTTCGTTGAAGTGCCGACGATACAGAAATATCTTATTAAAAAGTGCAGACTTCTCGGCAAAAGAGTTATAACCGCAACCGAGATGCTCGAATCCATGATTTTAAATCCCCGCCCGACCCGTGCGGAGATTTCCGACGTTGCAAACGCGGTTTACGACGGCTCGTCGGCACTTATGCTGTCGGGTGAGACGGCTGCGGGAAAATATCCCGTATCCGCGGTAAAGAGTATGGCTGAAATTGCCGAGTTTACCGAAGAGGGAATAAATTACAGGGAATGGTTCAAAACCGCAGAGTGTAAAATAAGAAACAATCTTGACGCCATATCTCACGCAACCTGCTCGATGGCTATTGACGTTGATGCAAAATGCATCGTCGTAAACTCGCTCAGCGGCAGAACCGCGAGAATGGTCAGCCGTTTTCGCGCTCCTTGCGATATAATAGGAATGACGACGAGCGAGAGGGTGTGGCGCAAGCTCAACTTAAGCTGGGGCGTTACCCCCATTCTCAGCGAGGAATACAGCTCTATTGAGGTCGTTTTCTACCAAGCGCTTCGGGCGGCTGTTAAGGAATTTTCGCTTAAGTCGGGCGATAACGTCGTTATTACGGGCGGACAGATTAACGGAGCGCCCGGAAATACAAACACCATAAAGGTTGAATGCGTTAAGTAACAGGGAGTTTTGAATGAACGAAGGCAGCATAGCGTTAAGTACTGACAAAATTAAAAAAGACCTCAGAGCCGATGCCGAAAAAATTTACACGGGTGCCATAAAAGAAAATCTGCCTGGCTTCGCGGTGGCGGAGGCAATGAAGAATTTTGCGCTTCCTGAGGGCAGGCTGATTCTCGTTGCAATAGGTAAAGCAGCGTGGAAAATGGCAAAGCGCGCCGAAGAATACATTGCAAATGAGCTTGGCGGCGTTATTGACTCGGGTATAGTTATAACGAAATACGGTCACTCCGAAGGGAAGATAGCTGATTTTGAAATTTACGAGGCAGCTCATCCGATACCCGACGCCTGCGGCATTTCGGCAACCGAAAGAGTTCTTTCAAAAACGGCAAATCTTACCGAAGACGATCTCGTTCTGTTTTTGATATCGGGCGGAGGCTCGGCACTTTTTGAAAGTCCGTTTTGCTCTCTTGGCGAGCTGACAGACATCACGAAACGGCTTCTTGCTTCGGGCGCGGATATAGGTGAGATAAACGCAGTTAGAAAGCATATATCAAAGGTCAAGGGCGGCAGATTTGCCGAGCATATAGCTCCTGCGCGCTATTTTGCGATAGCTCTTTCCGACGTTCTCGGCAACAGACTCGATACGATAGCGTCTGGACCGTGCGCTCCCGACTTGACGACGGCTGAAGAGGTGTCGGAGATACTTAGGAAATACGGGATATCAGTATCAGATGAATGCCGTGATTCTATCATGCGGGAAACACCGAAAAGCACATCCAACGGCGTTCACTATATCGGCGGAAGTGTCAGCGAGCTTTGCTCGTCTGCCAAAAGAATATGCGAGGAGCTTGGATATAAAGCCGAGCTTATCACCGACTCGGAAACGGGAATTGCGTGCGAGGTAGGCAAAAGACTTTCGGCTCTTGCCTCCGAAAAATGCAACACGGATACCGACCTTGCATTTATCATAGGCGGAGAAACGGTAGTAAAGCTTAAAGGCGGCGGACTTGGCGGCAGAAATCAGGAAATCGCTCTTTCGGCATCCGTTAACATAGCCGGTATTGATAACGTTGCGATATTCTCGGTCGGCTCTGACGGAACGGACGGCCCTACCGACGCCGCAGGAGGCTACGTCGATTCAGACAGCTATGAAAAAATGACACGGGCAGGTGTAAATCCTATCGAAGCCCTTGAAAATAACGACTCCTACAACGCCCTTAAAGCAATAGACGGGCTTATCTTTACAGGCCCGACGGGAACTAACGTCAACGACGTTGCCGTAGCTCTTATAAAAGCTCGCATAGGAAGAAAAAGAAGATTTGCAAATCTTGAAAGAGTTTTAAACGAAGGAATTGAAAATCAATAACAAAGGCCATTTGCCTCAAAAAAACACTGCTTCTATCTTAGGACACGAAGCAGTGTTTTTGTATATAGTTATTTACATATTAATTTGCCGTTATATCGTTTTTGTTAAAGGCAAGATTTGTGTTTGATTCGGATTTTTTTGCTTCGGTGTTGAGAATTCTCAGAAGCTCTTCCTTTGTCAGTGAAATTTTCGGTTCAAACTCATCACTCTCGGCATAGCTTTCAATTTCGGCTTTCAGGAAAAGAGCAAGGGGGTCTTCGTCAGAAAGGTTAAGCGAGCAAACGATAAGTTTTCCGCGCCCTACCTTATATTCAAACAGAAGAGCCTCGCGGTGCGCGTTTTTATAGGACGTCGCGATTTCGATTATCGGCTCAAAGGGCAGCTCGGGCGAGTCAAGTATCACGGCTTTTGAACCGTTGAGAGCTTCCTCAAACCGTTCGTCAAGAAATCCGTTATGCGATAATTTGTCGGTTAGCGGATGCTTGTTGATTACGGTCGCAAGATGTCCGTTGGTTCTTCCCGCAAGGGATATCTGAAATGACGCGTCCTCAAAGTCAAAGGGTCCTGCTCCGTAGATTAGTATTCTCTCACCCTGCTCAAGCCGTGAGATTAGCTCGTCTCGGCTCATTTCGCGGCTTACCGTGACGGAATGCGCTCCGCGTTTTTTGCAAGGAGTTGGAAATTGATAGATATTCCACTCGTTTTCCGTAGTGACACCGCCATAGACGAGCGATGCCGAAACGGTAATTTTTAGAGGGCGTTCAATGGTCGGCAAGGTTGTTTTAATGGTATAAAGCTCGGTTATTTCACCGCTGTTCAGATTGCAGAGGGAAATTTCATTTTCAAAAATCACGTGTCCTTCCGAGTTGAGAGCAACCGTCAAGACTGCGTTTTTTATCGGCTCGTCGTAGTTTGATACGAATATCGGCAGATTAATTTTTTCTCCCGATTTGAAATTTACAGATTTCGGCAGGTCGCACAGAAGCACGGTATCGGAGTTATAGCGTCTGACGTTTTCGGCGTTCTCTCCTTCTTTCAGTTCGTAAAACTCATTCATCATTCCAACGCAGTAGCCAAAGGTGTGCCAATGCGTGTCGATGTCACCGAGAAAATCGTAGCCCGCAAAGCTCTCGCATCGGCGGATAAGCTCAAAGCATCTTTTACGGAGAAGCTTTTGCCACTTCACCGAATTTTTGTAGTAAAGCTCGGCGCGGTCAATGAGTCCCATATCGGAAAGATGCCGCTCAACCGACGTGAAAAGCTCGGTTTTCCCGATTCGCGTTCCTTCGTAACGGCTTTTCAACGAAAGGTCGCAGTAGGTACCGTGAATACAAATCTCATGCGACAGAAGCGGTTTTTTGTATATTGAATTTCTTTCGTCAAGAGTTTTTCTGTCACCTTTTGCCGAGGTGTAGCTCGTAAGACCGAGCGAGTAGGCGTTGTATATATCGCAAAACTCGGAGAGTGCCTCAAGTCTTTTTGGATTGTGCGGAAAAGGGGTGTCAACCCGACAGTCGCCGTAGGAGAAATATTCAACACCGCGCATTGCCGACATGGGCGAGAAAAGCGAGTCGCTCTCGGTGTGCACAAGCTTTGCCGCGGCTCTGAGATGCTCGATATAATCCTCGTCAATAAGCATCTCGTTTCCGGAGGAATATGCTATGACAGAGGTGTATCTCCTCGTCATTCTGACTATATCGCGCCACTCGTCAAGGCTCGTGTTGTTCGGCGTTTCAACTTCTATAAGAATCCCTTCTTCGTCAGCCGCCTCCATATACTCGGCGGGCGGCACGTAGGTGTGGAATCTGATGGAGTTAAATCCGAGATTTTTAATTGTTTTTATTACGCTTATGTAGTAATTTTTGTCACGGGTGGGGTGTACGGTTATCGGATGATAGCAATGCTCACATATTCCACGGAAGAAATAGGGCTTTCCGTTAAGATGCAATTTCGTTCCCTTGGAAACAAGACGTCTTATACCGAATTTTCTTGTGAATATATTTCCCGCGTTGTCAGAAATTCTTGCTTCGTAGAGCTTGGGTGAGCTCGGTGACCACGGCTCAAATCCAAGAGATGATACGGTTATAGAGCTTTCGCCCGACGGAATTTTAACACGGGTTAGCTCTTTTTCACCGTCAAATATGCTAACGTACCTATCAAAGTTACAATTTCCTATAACGTTTACAGTAAATTTTGCAAGATTTTCCGAGCACAAGATCCATACGTCGCGTACTCCGCTTTCGCAAAAGCGTATTTCAACGTCACCGTATATACCGCCCGTGCATTCGTTTGCGGCGCGCGAGGTAAGACCCGACACGGCTCGCCCCATATATCCTGAGAGGCGGTTGTTTGATACGGCAAGCGTTATTATGTTTTCTCCTTTTCTGAGAATACCGTTTTTTATCTCAAATTCAAAATCCGAAGAGTATCCGTCGTGCTCACCGACGAAAGCTCCGTTGACCCATACCGACACTCTGTTTTGAACACCGCCGAAGTAAAGATATGCGTTTTCTGATATTGAGTCAAGGCTGAAGCGGCGAGTGTAAGCAAACGCGCCGACGAAATTCGGCAAAGCCATATCAGGCGCATACGCCGTTATCGGATATGCCTGATGCTCAAAAAGCGGATTAACGGCAATCTTTTCAAAAAAGCTTGAGGACCTTAATTCATCCTCAAGGTCCTCGAAATAGGCGGGAACGGCGCAAGCTGCCGTAATTTTATTTTCGGTAAATACCGGCTCGTTGGTTTCATAATAAGGGTTTTTCGATATATATTCTATATCCCAAGCTCCGTTAAGAGATATTACTCTGTCCGTTGTCATATTTTGCGCCTCGTATTCTGCTTTGTTGGTCTATCCGTGTGTTTTTGACAGATTGTAGATCTGCTCTACGAAATCGACTGCGGCAAATCCGTCGAGGGCATCCGATACAAGCTCCTCCTCACCCCTGCAGGCTTTAATGAAATTCTTATATTGCAATGCGTGCTTGTGGTGCTCCATTTTCGTTGGGTCGGATGCGGTTCCGGGATTATCCTTGACCTTTTCGTCTATCACGAATTCTCCGTCAATAAAGAGCTTTTCAAGATGCGCGTCCACTACGACGGCGTATCCTCTTGAGCCGTTTATTTCAATTCTTCTGTTAGAACCGGGATTTGATGAGGTTGAGCCCTGCATAACTCCTATCGCGCCGCACGGATATTCGACGAGAGCCGCGGCGGTATCCTCGGTCTCTATGTCGTGAACGAGCGTTTTAACTCTTGCTCCGAGAAGCCTCGGTTTGCCGCAAAGATAGTGCATGATATCAATGCCGTGTATGCCCTGATTCATAAGAGCTCCGCCGCCGTCCATTGCAAAGGTTCCGCGCCACGGACTTGCGGAATAATAAGAAGGGTCGCGCCAATATTTCATATAAAGGTCGCAGAAGGTGAGCGTGCCGAGTCTGCCTTCCTCAATCACACGCTTAAGATATTGAACGTCCTCGGCAAAGCGCATCTGAAATATTACACTCAGCATTCTGTCGGAATTTTTTGCTGCATCGCAAATTTCCTTGGCGTCTGATGAGGTGAGCGCCATAGGCTTTTCAACGAGAACGTGTTTTTTAGCATTAAGGGCTGCAATCGACTGGTCCTTGTGCATACCGCTCGGCGTGCATATTGCAATTGCGTCGATCTCGGAATCTTCAAGCATATCCTTATATTGAAAATAAGGTTTTACGCTATATTTTTTTGCATACTCAACGGCGCGCTCGGCATTGGCGTCGCATATTGCGACAAGCTCTCCGCCGTCAGTCTCGGCAAGCGCGCGTGCGTGCACGTCGCCTATCGTTCCGCATCCGAGTATGCCGAATTTTATTCTTTTCATATATTACCTCTTTTTATAGATTTAGAAGTCTTACCGCGTTTTCGCGGACTATCTTGCGATAATTTTCGTCGCTTATCTCACCGGATTCTCTCATTGAGGTGAGGAATGCATCAAATTCAAACGGAAACGTTTGACCGGGCATACATATGTCACAGCCGTACATTATTCTGTCTGCGAATTCTTCAATGAAGCCTGCCGCATGCTCGCGGTCGCGCATAATGGCGTTCGCACCGCTTCCTGCAGAGAGGTCACAGTAGAGGTTTTCATATTCGCGAAGAAGCTCGGGCAGTCTGCCTCCCTTAACCTTGCCTTTTGGATAGGTCGTTCTTATTTCTTCGTTATTTTCGCCGATTTCGCTCCAAAAGCATTGCGAATGACCGAATATTTTGAGCTTCGGATATTTTTTAAGCATTTTTTCCAGTCTCGGCAATCCGATTTCGTCTGCAATTCCGTAGTATCCGCCGAGCTTAGGTGCAATATGTATTGTGACAGGGAGTCCAAGCTCTGCGCAGTGTCCAAACAGATTATCCATCATCGGGTCGTCTACGTACATATTTGCAGTCAGCTCACCAACACCCTTTGCCCCGAGCGATATATAGTGCTCAAGAAGATAATCGAGAGGCGCATCGCTTGTGTTTGTTATCCCCCTTGGGTCAACGTTACAAAACCAGTAAAGCCGGTTCGGGTGATTGTCTGAAATATATTTTGAGGTTGTGCTTGAAATTGAACCGAGAGAAGCCTCTGGAGAAACGCTTGGAAGGAGCACTGCCTTCTCAACGTTAAGCCTGTTGTAATACTGCTCGAACATCTGCTCCGGTGATAGCTTTGTAAGACCGTTTTCCATATATTTCGGCTCGTATTCCGGCCAAGGAGTCATATGTGCGTGTATATCGATTTTTTTGATTTGTTCCATAATTACCCTCACAGTGAAAGAAGTCTTACTGCGTTTTCGCGTACTATCTTGCGGTAATTTTCTTCGCTTATCTCACCCGACTCGCGCATAGAGGTCAAAAATGCGTCAAAGTCAAAGGGGAAGGTGTTTACAGCAGCGCATATGTCGCAGCCGTAAAGTATTCTGTCGGCAAATTCTTCGATAAAGCGAGCCGCGTGCTCTCTGTCACGCATCAAGGCGTTTGCACCGCTTCCTGCCGAAAGGTCGCAGTAGAGGTTTTCGCATTCTCTGAGTAGCTCCGGGAGCCTGCCGCCTTTGACCTTGCCCTTGGGGTAGGTCGTTCTTATTTTTTCATTGTTTTCTCCGATTTCGCTCCAGAAGCACTGAGAATGACCGAATATTTTTAATTTAGGATGCTTTTTGAGCATTTTTTCAAGTCGTGGAAGTCCTAGGTCGTCAATTATTCCGTAATATCCCGAGGGCTCGGGAGCGATGTGTATGGTAACCGGCAAACCGAGCTCTTCACAAAAGCCGAAAAGATTATCGGTTTTGGGGTCGTCTGCATAAAGATTTGAGGTAAGTTCGCCAACGCCCTTTGCTCCGAGTGACATATAGTGTTCAAGCAGATAGCCGAGATTTGAGTCCTTGGAATTTGAATAGGCACGTGGGTCTACGTTGCAAAACCAGATAAATCTTTCGGGATATGAGTCTGCAATAAATTTTGAGTTTTCGGGCGGCATGACAAGAAGCTGTGCTTCGGGTGAAACGATGGGAAGAAGCACGCCTTTTTCAATATTGAGTTTGTCGTAAAAGTCAAGCATTGTTTCAACGCTCGGCATCGTGCAGCCGTTGCTTTCGAATTTCGGCGCGTAGCTTGGGAAAGGCGTTGCGTGAGCGTGGATGTCTATTTTTTTAATACTTTCCATAAAAACACCTCGGAAATTATTTTTATTTCAATTTTATCACAAAAATCCTTTGATTTCAATGACGATATTTGTATGTTTTAGCATAATATTGCCATTTTAACAAATACCGTTCGCAATCCGCAAAAAGCTACGTAAGCGAATTAAGCCTTGTGGGATTTTTTCTTGAATTTTGAAGGGGCTTGGCCGTAGGTCCTTTTGAACTTATCCGAGAAATAGTTGGAGTCGTTGAATCCGCAGGCGTAAGCTACCTCGCACACCGTTTTCCCGGGCTCGTTTTTCAGCATATATTCAGCCTTCTGAAGACGGACGAGGGTAAGGTATTCGGCAAATCCAAAGCCTGTTTCCTTTTTGAAGGTGCGTGAAAGATGCTCGGGGCTGACCGAGTGCATCCTCGCCATATCGGCAAGATTTATTGCGTTCATATAGTTTTTTTGAATGTATTTTACCGTTTCCTCTATAAAGAGGCTTCCCGCGCTTACTATTTCGCATTTTTTTGCATTTCTTGCAAGGAGGAAGAAAAGCTCAAAGGTAAGGCATCTTAAGGATTCCCTGCGAAAATTGTCGTCACGCTCGTATTCGGATTCTATCTTTGCGAGCAGAGCCTCGATTTCCTCTGAAATTTCGGGATTTCTGTAAAGATAGATCATTGTCGGAAAAAGCGGAATTACCGATTGCGGAATGAAAAGGTCGGAGCAGTTTATAAGCATTCGGGTGTGCGGCTCGGTCTCGTCGTAGTTAGTTTTATGTATTACGCCGCTCGGAATAAGAATAAGATCGCCCGCCTTCGTTTCATAAAGACTGTTGTCTATGAAATAATGACAGTTACCGCTCTTGAGATAGTATATTTCAAACGAGTTGTGATAATGCTGGGTGCATTGGCTCCGCGTTTTGTCGACGGATTTCTGATAATAATAGGTTTCTCTGTCAGCCCTTATGGATTCTGTCATATTTACCTCGTATATATATATTGTTTTAATAAAGAATATCACAAAATGTCAAAAAAATCAAGATTTTTATTGCAATCAATCAAGGAAATTGAGGATTTAATCTTTTTTTTGATATGAAATATACCCAAAAAGTTGCAGAAGAAGTAAACATTAAATGGCAAAATGGTAAAAATCAAATACATTCCATACATTTACAAAGTAAGCTCGGCGTGGTATAATAAATACAAACAAACTTTAGGAGGAGAGTCACATGAAAAAGAAATACGACGTTGCAGCGTATATTTGGCCGTCTTACACAGGCGACGAGAACAGAACGAGAATTTTTTGGCCCGAAGGATACGGCGAATGGCAGACCGTTCGCAATGCAATGAAAAATTCGGGAGAAAAGCCCGAGGGATATAAGTGGGACAGAAAGCCTCTTTGGGGTTACGTTAACGAAGCGAATCCCGACGTAATGGAAATGGAAATTGAGTGCGCTGCACGCCACGGCGTTAACGTTTTTATATACGACTGGTACTGGTATGACAGAAGACCTTTTCTTGAAAACTGCCTTAACGACGGATACCTTAAGGCAAGAAATAACGATAAGGTAAAGTTCTATATTATGTGGGCAAACCACGATGCCAGACATCTTTGGAGCGTTCCGCTTTCCTCTGATTTTCTTAACGAGGTAATCTGGCGCGGCGACGTTGACAGACCGGAATTTGAAAAGGTTGTTAACCGCATAATAGAGAAGTATTTTTCCCACCCGTCATACTACAAGATAGACGGCAAGCCCGTATTTATGATTTACGATCTGCAAAAGCTGGTTGACGGTCTTGGCAGTGTTAAAGCGACCGTAGATGCTTTGGATTATTTCAGAGAGCAAACGAAGAAGGCGGGATTTCCGGGACTTTATCTTCAGGTTTCGGCAAGAGGTGCCGCATTTACGGTTAACACTCCCGAAGGGCCTGCAGATGCTTACCGCGATTTCGGATTTGACGGCGTGAGCGACTACCAGACCTATTCCATCACCCCCGAGGACAGAGTTTACGATTTCACCGAGGTGAACGAAGCTGCCGCAAAGCACTATGAAACTATGAGCAAAAAGGAAGGCATTTGCTACTTTCCGAGCGTTTCGGTGGGCTGGGATACTAACCCGAGATTCCTTAAAAATCTCCCCCGTACAACAGTTAACAACACACCCGAAAACGTAGAGGCTGCAATGCGTCAGGCAAAGGATTATATCGATTCGCACGATCTTCCCGCGCCCCTCGTAACCGTCAACTCCTGGAACGAGTGGACCGAAACAAGCTATCTTCAGCCGGATAACGTCTATGGA
>SVRU01000027.1 GCA_015064665.1 Oscillospiraceae bacterium | reverse complement strand
GGGGGGGGGGTATAATTATAGTGTATAGTAATATCTAGTATATTATATATTATTTATATACTATAATTATTTTTATTAAATATTAAATTAAAAAGGAGAAAAAACAAATGAGAAAGTTTTCAAAAACTTTGGCGGTTTTGTTGACAGTTTGTTTGCTTGCGGGCGTTGTCGTGTCCATCGTCGCATCGGCAGATGAACCTACGCTCTTCAATTCCGGCAATGCACTTAACTTCGTAACCGACTACCCGTCGAATAAAACAGCATTCGATGCAACCTCGGGCGGATACAGAATCGGCTCCAAGGTTGTATACGACGCGGACAACGGCTACGCGAAGATAGTTTACGAAAAGGGCTATGACGGAGTCACAACAGACGCGTTTTTCCATCCCACCGATGCTGAGCTTGCTTCAGGCGTATGGGGTGAGGATCGCGGCGATCTTGCAGGCCAAGCCGTCTCCGCGCGCGGTCTCGGTCATAGCGCAGCAGCTATGGCAGGCGGCGCTCAGTGGCTCACCCATGATAAGATCAAGGATAACGGCATAGTAGCGGGCGTTTTTGAGTTTGACTACGGTACTGACTCAAACAGATACAGCTACACCAACGGAGCCGGCAAAAAGGTTTATTCACTTGACCTTGTGGCTCTTAATGCATTGATTGATGCTGATGAGTCAGTAACCGACAAGGCTGCTGCAAAGGCTGAGGCTGCTGCAAGCGAGGAGCTTGCGATGTACGAGTGTACAGGCGCAAACGCATACATGCGTTTTGAGGGATGCAGTGTATTGCTTTACCATCACAAGGTTGACGGCGTATGGTATCTTTACACCAGCGCAACTGCAGCTGAAGACGTTAACGATATGATTAAGCTTTCAAACAAAGCAGGCGTGTTTGACCGCTTCTCGTTCGTATGGAGCTTTACTTACAACGAGGATGATTCCATCACCTGCGTATGTAACCTCTACGTTAACGGTGAATTCTATGCTAAGATGACAGAAAAGAATATAACCGCAGCTCCCGAAGGAACGAGCGCTAACAATGCAAGCTACGCAGCATTCAGAAGATGGTATCATGCAGGATTGGCTACCACTGAAATGCATTTTGCTGATACTTACTCGCTGGTATATGACAACATTGCGGCTAACTACTATACTGCAGCAGAGCTTGCTACATACGGTCTTCGCGGCGGACTTACCACCGATTACGTTGAGGCTAACGGAATAAAGTATTACTTCTCAGCTGAAGGCGCAAAGGCATTGACCGCTAACCTTAAGGATGGCGGCACGGTTAAGACCGGTATAAGTCTTGATACGTTTGCTCCCGCAAACGAGCTTAAAAACTTCTTTATTGACCTTGAAAACGGAGCAACCGTAACTCTTACTCCCGAGGCTGCATTGGTTTACGATGCATACCTCGTTGACGCTGCAAATCAGGTTTACCTCTACGTAAACAACGGCTCGCTTCGCGGCGCTAACGAAGAGGAGTTTATCATTTTCGAAGATTCTCTCTTCTATAATAATTTCTCTACCACTTCTTTTAGCTATTACAAAGGTACTGATTCAAATAGCGGCGGAACTAACGTCAAAGGACGTTATGGTAGCTTTGGTGTAAGCGACGGTGACATTGGTTCCGGTATTATTGTTGAGGCTAATAAAGAGTTAGGATACCTTCGTATCTACAGTGCTGGAATGCAACACTATCTAGGTAGCACTGGCGGCGCATTCTGGGGCTATGGTGCTTCTTCGTTGAGTTTGAAAGAATCAGACTATTCTGTACTTGATTTCGATTACGGAACAGAGAGATATACCTTCAGCTACACTGCTGACGTAGTAAGAACTATTGAGGCTACCGGAACCAAGGCTGACGGTTCGTCATACCCCGCTTCTCAGGCAGCAACCGATATGGGTAATCTTACCCTTTACATGACGGTTTCCAGCAAGGCTGAGTATGATGCATACGTTGCTAACCCCTCTCTCCTTAACGGAACGAAGGTTACCGAAACAAAAGCGTTTTACTCAGACAGATACACAGCTACTCAGACCGACGTTATTACAAATGCAAAAATCGTAGAAGGCTCCTTCAGACCTGCTTACATTGCTCCTTATTTCTGGATGAACGACGGTTCGGGCAAGAAATATCAGCAATTCTTTTCCGTAGCATATAATTCTGCTGATAAGCAGACCTACATAAGCATCGGCGATAACAAAATTGCTCTTTCCGGCGAAGCAAAGGTAACAGACCATATTACCATGGTGTTTGATAACGGAATAACTACGGCAGGTAAGGTTACCGCTGCCGTCTACGTTAACGGACAGTTCCTTGGACAGGTTGAGAGTACCTATTCTCACTTCGGTAGCATAGGTGTTTACAACTTGAACTCAGAGGAGAGAGCTCGCGATAACTACTCCATGATGCTTGATAACATCGCATTCAACCAGTACGCAACAGGATATACCACTGCTGACGCATACGGTGTTGATGACCTTATCACAGACCTTAAGGCAGGCACTGTAAAGCCCGTATCTGCTTGCGCTGACGTTTACTACACAAGCGCAAAGGCATTCCCCGGCGCATGGGCAACCGTTGACGGCGGCAAGACCGTAGCGACCATCGCAGGTGAGGTTAATGCACTTATTGCAGGTCTTGAAAACGGCGACACTCTTTGGATAGGCGATGACATCGCATTCTCTAGCCTTCCCGCAGACCGCAGCTTTACCGTTAAGGCATTTAATGCTGCAGCAGTTGTACTTGCAGGTAATGCTGAAGAAACTCATAAGCTCTATATGATTGGCGACCTTTACTACGTTGTAGGAACAGGCGCCGGAGCAATGACCAGAGCTGAGCTTAACAAGACAAGCGACAGATATAACATATATACCGATTTCACTGTTTCAGGCAGTCCCGCTCTTAACGCAACCGACGCATCAAAGGACGTTAACTCAGGTTCTGTGATGCAGAGTGACGAGACCACTTTGTAGGTATGGGTCAGACCACCAGCAAATCTCTTGGTTACTACCGTGTTTACGGAACCGGCGGTAAGAGCTGGACCAACAGCCAAGCAGCAGGATATTGGCAGCTCGGTTACAACAATGAGTGGTCGCAGAAGATTTATGCTACCGATACAAACGGTGACGGTGTGATTGATACCAACGATAAAAATACAACCGCACAGGTAAACTACCACTCTGACCTTAACAAGACCGACTACGCAGTAGTTGATTTTGATTTCGGTACCGACAGATACACGTTCGCATACGTAGCTGACGTAACGAGAGTTACCAAGGCTGCAGGTACGGCGATTACCGATGCATGGCTTGCTGCAAATTCAACTGCTGATGATCCTGAGACCGAAGCAGATGAAACAAATGAATACGTATTAACCGAAGAAACGGTTACTCTTAGTAAAAAGGACTACACATTCTATCAGAAGACCGAAAACTTCAGTCAGCAGACCATTTATATTACGGTTGAGTCCTATGAGGAATATCTTGAATACGTAAAGAATCCCACATCTCTTGCTAAGACATACAGTGTGACTACCTCAAAATCCAATGAAAAATACTTTATAGAGGCTGATACCGTAACCAACGTCGTAACTAACGAAGACGGTACACTTTACGTTGCAGAGGCTTGCAGACCCGCATATCTTGAGGGTACGTCTATAGTGGCTTACTATATGTACAACGATAAAACTGCTGCTAGGGGCGATACAGTCACCAAATTTGACGCAACCATAAAAGAGATTGACGGCGTATGGTATCTTACTGCATCAAACGGCAACAAGGTTCGTCTTACCAACGAGGTTAAAGCAACCGACCATATCACCGTTGTATATGACAACGGCACACTTGCAGAGGGTGTTTCCTACGTTCTTTACGTAAACGGTGAGTATCTCACTCACAACACTCTTGCTTCAAACTATAAAAAGGATTCTTACTACGGTATCAGAGGTATCGGTTTCTTGGTTAACGGTGCATTAAAGAATGATGACCGTTACTCCTACATGATGGATAACATGGCTATCAACTGGTACAGAACGAACGTTGTACTTGATTTTGATAAGAATCTTATCACCGGTGTTGAAGCTGAGCAGGATTACTTCACAGGTACAGTATCTTACGATGCTTACGTAAGCGCAGGTTACGGTGTTGATGACCTTATGGCAGACTTTAAGGCAGGCATCATCAATCCTATCTACAAGTGCTCTGACGTCGTTTACACCGGAAAATATTCCGCAGGTAACGGCTACTGGGCAACTGCAGATAACTTTAAGACTGTTGAGTACATTCCCGGCATTGCAGCAAGCAAGCTTGAAGAGGGCGGAACTCTTATTACGAACGCTGATCTCCAGAACATTAAACCCGCGGTTAACAGCTTCACCTTCAAGCCGATGGGCGAGAATGCTAAGATAACATTCAATGCTCCTTACATTGCAAAGGATAACGGTGACGGCACCTACGCTTGCTCTAAGATTACCGTAGGCACTCAGGCTAACGTTGATCTTGCGGGCGGAATGGCATTCAATCTTTACATTCCTACTGAAAAGCTTTCGAATATCAAGGTTAACGGCACAGCTCTTGAGGATTCCGCAAACAATGCCGGATACCAGATTTACTCTTGGAAGACAGCTGCAGACAGCTTTGCTGTTAAGACTGTAACTGTGACCGCAACTTACACCGAGGGCGGCGTTGAATATGACATCGCTTTCACTGTAACTCTTGATGTTGTTAAGTACGCATCTCTCCTTGCAGCCGGCGAAAATGCTGAGTACAAGACTCTTGCAAAAGAGCTTGTTGACTACAAGGTTGCTGCTGCTGAATACACGTCTGAGGGCGCATTCGAAGCAAGCGGCGTTGCTTCCGTAAGTGATTTCTATAACGCATACGGAACTATTGCTGATGCAACCTATGCAGAGAATACGACCGCTGCAACCGGAAACGTTAAGCTCGGCTATGCTATTGACAATCTTGGTAAGCTTAGTGTTGTAATCAACAGCGACTCCGAGACTGCTCCCGTAGTTAAATACGTGATTTACAGCAAGTCCGGTGAAAAGAAGCTTACGATAACTCCCGAAGTTACCGGCGAGGCTGGAGCATGGATTGTTGAAGACGTAGACGTAGCCTTCATCGACAGCGTATTTACCGTTACCGTTGGTGAAACAACTTCTACTTACTCTCTCTACAACTATGCAAGCGAGAGCCAGGATGCAGCAGCTAAGACGTTTGCAGAAGCTCTTCTTCAGTTTGCAGCTGCAGCAAAGAGCTTTAAGGTAATTACAGAATAATTTAAAAATTAACAAACATTAATAAAAAGCATAACTTGATTGGGCAAAAAGCGGTGGAAAGAAATTTCCACCGCTTTTTGATTTTGCTTTGATTTGCTTTGATAAATTCCGCAATACTGCGTTAAAGCATCGACTCGGTCGAATCGACGTAGGTTACTACGTCTTCATCTCCCTCGCTCGCTTTGCCTTGTCTTGCGAAATTTCTCTTTGCAAATCCGTATGATGATAGCACTCGTACGCTTCTCGCTCGGAAGCCGACGGTTTCTCCACCAAACTCCCTCGCTCAGCATCGATTGCATAAATCTGCCGCTTTTAGCCCTTCCCTTTGGGTAGCAAAGCGGCATGAGGGTATTGAATGACAGTTGATAACTGTCAGACCCCGAGCGTGACCGAGTCACTTTGAGACTAAAAGAAAATTTCGCTCCCCTCGGTCAGAAGGGAAGCAACCGCCGTATATGGTGCTCTGTGGGTGCTTGATGTACCGTATATATTCTAGCACAAACGACAATAAATATAAGCAACGGTAACAAGTTTAAACAATTTGCTCTATTTTGCAAAACAAAGTTCAATTTTCCATTGAAAAAGATTGCTCCGCGGTATATAATCAAATTAAAGCATATGAAAAAAGGAGAAGCCGTATGTTAAAAACAAAAATCGTATCATCGCTTGAAAAGGTCCTTCTTGAAGATAAAATAGAGGATTATGCACCGCTTGAAACAATTTCCGCGCTTCGCGGTGAGCGTCTTTCGGTTCAGCTTATACATACGTATGAATACGCGTCCGATTCTTCGCCGATAGATAGAAATTCCGCGCGCGCAAAGCTTACGGCAGAGGGCGAGCTTGCGAAGTATGCAAGCTTTCGGGACGTATGCCACGTTCCTGTTCAAAAGCCCACGCTTGAAAAGGCAGTGGCGGACAATGATTACATAAGCCGCCGTCCCGGACTTTTCCCCGACCTTTTGCGTCCGCTTCATTACGGAGGTGACGTCATTTGCGCGCCCGCGCTCGTTGGCTCGGTTTGGGTCGAAATAAATATTCCCGACGGTTTTGAGAGCGGTGAATATGAGCTTAAAATCAGTCTTGAAGCAGGAGAGAAGGGAAGAGCTGAAAGCTCGGTCAAAATCAAGGTAATTAACGCAATTCTTCCAAAAGACGACATATATTTTACACAGTGGTTTCACTGTGACTCTCTTGCCAATTATTACAATCTTGAGGTATGGTCGCAAAGACATTGGGAAATTATCGAAAATTTCGCACGGGTAGCCGTAAAAAACGGTATTAATATGCTCCTAACCCCCGTTTTCACCCCTCCGCTTGACACAGCTCCGGGAGGAGAGAGAACTACTACGCAGCTTGTTACGGTCAAGGTTGACGGCGGTGAATACAGCTTTGATTTCGCTCTTCTTGACAGATGGATTGATATGTGCGACCGAGTAGGTGTGAAATACCTTGAAATATCTCACTTTTTCACTCAATGGGGAGCATACCACGCGCCAAAGGTTATGGCGACCGTTGACGGTGAATACAAACGCATATTCGGTTGGGAAACCGAGGCGGCGGGAGAGGAATACCGCAAATTTCTCCGCAGCTTCGTAACCGAGCTTTTAGCGCATATGAAAAAGCGGGGCGATGATAAGCGTTGCTTCTTCCATATATCCGACGAGCCGAGAGGCGAGCATCTTGAAAGCTACAAGGCGGCAAAGTCTGCCGTTGAGGATATTCTGGCGGATTATACTATTATGGACGCGCTTTCAAGCTATGATTTCTGGAAGCTCGGACTGCTTAAAACACCCATTCCCGCAAACAATCACATAGCTCCGTTTATCGAGGCAGGCGTTCCGAATTTATGGACATATTACTGTTGCTCGCAGACAGAGCTTGTTTCGAACAGATTTATTGCCATGACCTCTCAGCGTAACCGCTCAATAGGCTTCCAGATGTATAAATACAATATTGTAGGATTCTTGCATTGGGGTTATAATTTTTACGGTAATTACCACTCGGCGGATACTGTTATTCCGTTTATCGAGCAGGACGGCGACGGTTGGGTATCCCCCGGTGACGCATTTTCCGTATATCCGTCAATCAGCGGCGAAGCGCTTGAATCTATAAGAATTCTGGTATTTTACGAAGCGCTTCAGGATATCCGAGCAATGAAGCTTGCGGAAAAGCTATGCGGCAGAGAAGCCGTGATAAAACTGATAGACGAAGCCATTGGCACAAACGTAACCTTTGACACCTGCGCTAAAAAAGCAGAACAGATTCTATCACTGCGAGAGAAGGTCAACGGGCTGATTGCAAAATCCGTATTGTAAGATTTGCAATAAACATTAAAAAATAATAAACCGCTGAAACGGCGGCTTTTATAAGAACGTAGGGCGGGGGTACTCCCGCCGCAAACAAATAATTAACCCCGACAGACCTTAAAATCCTTCGGGGTTAATTATTTTAATGCAATGTTTTCCGCGTTAGCGCGTATATAATAAAACATATTGAAAATCTTATCTTCCAGATTCAATTCATAATATATTTTCGTTAATCGTCTTTTTCCGACTCTTCGGTCGAGAATAGCAAAAATTCTGACAATTAAGTTATCGCTGTTCAAACTATCATCAATAGCTTGATTATCAAACTCTTGAAAAGCACGATAAAAACTCTGTTCGCTGAAAACACCTAATTTTAATGCTGTTTCGTCAATATAGGCATCATTTTCTGTCATTCGCTTTTCGTATGTTTCGTCATGAGGGAATAAATGCGCTTTGCTCCAATTGTTCCAATAGCAACCGCTTATTATTTCCTGGCCGTCAAACCTTATAGCCGCACGGCCGTGTTGGTCGGGACTTTTACTGTATGATGTGCAGTAATACTGAATGTGACCCTTCAAGGAACTTGCAAGATAATCATTTTCAAGCTTGTGTCGGATTCCACTCCAAGTTGCCAGAGCAAACACCTCCTTTATTTTGTTGCCGGTTTCACCTTCGTCTTGCAAATATACCGAGCAAAACACATATCTCTTGCTGTGCAGGGGAGATCCCACCGTCTTTTTATTCGCTTTCTCTATTTAATAAGGAAAGCATTTTTCTAAAGTTTTCGGGCAGGTCGCATTCAAAGCTCATACGCTCTTTCGTCGTCGGGTGTGTGAGAGTGAGCCTTTTTGCATGCAGAGCCTGACCGTCAAATAGGGGGGCGTGTAGCTTTTCAAACCTTGTTTTCGCGGTTGCGTATACCACGTCGCCAAGCAGTGCGTGACCGATATAGGACATATGAACGCGTATCTGGTGCGTTCTTCCGGTTTCAAGAATACATTTCACGTAGCTCACGTCGCCGAAGCGCGAAATTACCTCGTAATGCGTTATCGCTTCTTTTGCGTGGGCATCGGGCGACGTTAAGACAGCCATTTTCTTTCGGTCGACGGGGTGCCTGCCAATCGGCGCGTCTACAGTACCCGTATCAACTTTAAAGCCGCCTCTCACGAGCGCGTGATATTCGCGCTCAATGCCGTGCCGTTCAAGCTCCTCGGAAAGAATTCTGTGAGCCGCGTCGTTTTTTGCAACGACGAGCAGACCGCTCGTGTCCTTATCGATTCTGTGCACGATTCCGGGGCGTATCACTCCGCCTATACCCGAAAGGCTGTCCCCGCAATGATAAAGAAGGGCGTTAACGAGCGTACCCGTGTAATTTCCCGGTGCGGGATGAACGACCATTCCCGACGGCTTGTTGATTATCAGAATGTCACCGTCCTCGTAAAGAATATCAAGCGGAATGTTTTCGGGCAGAGCCTCTGACGGCTCGGGCTCGGGCATTACGATTTCAACCGAGTCGCCAAGCTGCATCTCGTATTTTTTCACTGCTTGTCTGCCGTTGACGGTGGCGTCTCCGCTCTCTATCAGCTTTGCCGCGGCGCTTCGCGAAAGCTCGGTGTTCTCCGAAATGAAAACGTCAAGCCTTACGCCTCGGTCTTTTTCTGTTACAAGGTATTTCAATTTTCCCTGTCCTCTGTGTTTTGCTTCTGTTTTTTTGATTCGGCTATTATGTCAAGCACTAAGCCGAGCATCAGAATACCCGCACCGACACAAACGAAGGAGTCGGCTCCGTTAAACACGGCAAAATTTATAAGACGGAAATCTATAAAATCCACCACGTAGCCGAGAAGAGTTCTGTCAATCATATTACCGATGCCGCCCGAGATTATCATCGCGACCGATACGGTGTAAAGCTTGTTTGACGACAGTCTTCCCGAAAACAGAAGATATAAAAGCAAGACTATCGTTACGGTCGAAATAATTATAAATACCCACCTGTGATTTGCAAGCATTCCGAATGCCGCACCTCTGTTTTCAACGTAGGTCAGGTGGATAACGTCTTTTATAATCGGCAGAGTGTCAATCGGCGCAAGATATTTGACCGAAAGCCATTTGGTAAGCTGGTCAAGAGCTATTCCGACGGCTATTATGGCAGAGTATATTAAATATTCCAAGCGGGACATTTTCTTCATTTTATCATCTCCTTTTTTACGGCTATATTACTGGCAATACCGTGCGCAGCAACACTATTATGAGATAGGTTATCGTAAACGACCAATCAATAGGCGAGCCTTGCAGTATATTGAATTTTGCCATAAGAAAGCGTACGGGCGTGATAAAGGGCTCTGTTACGCAGGCAAGGAACAGGGAAAACCGATTTTCCTCACCGGCAAAAAACAGAGAAAAAAACATTCTTATTATCATAGCGAGTGACACGAAATCGAGCATTGCCGCTACGAATACCGCTGTAAAATGAAATATTGCTTCCACTTATATCTCCATAAGCGTCAAAAGACGGTTGTCTTTCGCGCGCGTAACAAAAAAACGGCGCGCCAACCGCCGTTTTTTTGCCGTCAATTATTTGTTAAGATTAATGCCGTTGGGTGTGATGATGTAGGTTCCCTGAGAAACGTTTTTGATTTCACCGCCGGTGGTATAGGTAACGCCGTTAAGGAAATCAAGCATTCTTGTAACAACGTCGCCGGTTATTACCTCAAGGTTAAGAACGACGGTGCATCCGCTCATAAGATAGTCCGCGATAGTAAATATCTCGTCTATCGACTCGGGTCTTACAACCTTAAGCTCTATATTGTTGCCTTCAAGCGCTGAGCTGTCGTCATTGGCGGGCTGAGCTGCGGTTGCGGTTTGCGCCACGGGTCTTTCCTCGTAGGGCTTGAAGATTATCTCCTCGTCTTCATTTGCTGCTCTTGCGAGCTTCTTTCTGAGTGCGTCAAACATCTTTCTTTACTCCTTTATTTTATAAATAATCGCCGTCCGACTCTGATAAGGGAAGAGCCCTCCTCCACTGCGACCTGCCACGAATCACTCATTCCCATCGAGAGAGTGGGTGAGTTGCCGAAGCCGTAGTCGGAGTTCAGCTTGTCGAACAATTTTTTAGTGTTTCTGAAATAGGGGCGAAGCTCCTCGCCGTCATCGGTTGCGGGACCCATAGTCATAAGGCCCGACACCTTGATGTTTGAAAGCTCGGATATGTCGCATAGCAACCGCTCCGCATCACTCGGCATAACGCCGCTTTTTTGGCTCTCCTCGGCTGAGTTGACCTCGATGAGAACCGGAATCACTCTGCCGCAAGCCTCGGCGAGTCTGTTAATATCGCGCGCAAGCTTCACGGAATCAACCGAGTGAATCATATATACGCTGTCTATTATAAGCTTGATTTTATTTCTTTGAAGAGTTCCGATTTCGTGCATGCGGGGAGAAAAGCCCGCGCCTCTTAAAATTTCACCGCGTCGGCTTACCTCGCCGGGTCGGTTTTCTCCGATATCGGCGGCGCCCGCCTCGGCAAGTGCAACGAGCTCACCGTCGTCCCCGCTCTTCGTCACGCAAACGAGCGTAGGAGCGGCAACACCGAGCCTATCCGAGAGCGACGATATTTCCTCAAGCAGAGAATCGTAATTTCTTTTTATATAGCTAAAATTGTTCATATAATTCACCTATTATAATTATTATAGCATCTGCCATTTTATTTTTCAAGTATTTTTAAAAATATTTCTTTAAGTTGTTTTTAAAATATTCCATTGGCGAGGTGTTGATTTTTAATATTTTATGTGTTATAATTAAGTGATAATGAAAAGTCTTGCCGTTCGGCAGGTTTTTTACAGTAAATATTGCATTATTTTCAGGCGGTAACCGAAAGAAATGGATAAAAAAATTTGCGGAGCGGATTTGCCGTCGGTGGCGGCACTTTCATACCTTGGCGACGCGCGGCACTCGCTTTTCGTCAGGCGTATGCTCGTTTTGCGCGGACTTACTAAATCCGCCGACCTTAACCGCGAGGCTCTTCGTTACGTCACGGCAGAGGCTCAGGCGAAAATGTATGAGAAAATAGCCGACCTTCTTTTGCCCGAGGAGGTCGACGTATTCAGACGGGCGTCAAATTCGACTCATCTTAACAAGCCGAAGCACGCAAGCGGCAAGGATTACCGTTATGCGACGGGCTTTGAGGCCGTCGTTGGTATGCTTGAGTGGCTTGGCGACACGGAGCGGCTTGAATTTCTATTAGAAAAATCACATTCAGAGGACTTAGAGGATAACGAAAATGATTCAGAAAATTAAAGGCACGATGGACATTCTTCCAAACGAAACACCCCTGTTCAGATATATCGAGGGTATAATGAGGGAGGAGGCTGAAAAATACGGATACGGTGAAATAAGAACTCCCACCTTTGAGAATACCGAGCTTTTCGTAAGGGGCGTCGGAGATACTACCGACGTCGTTCAAAAGGAAATGTATACCTTTGCGGACAGAGATGAGAACAGATCTATATCGCTTCGTCCCGAGGGAACTGCTTCGGTTGCGCGCGCAATTATCGAGAACGGAAAATGCTCCGACCCGATGCCGCTTAAATATTACTACATCATATCCTGCTTCCGTCACGAAAAGCCTCAGGCGGGAAGAAGCCGCGAGTTCTTTCAGTTCGGCACCGAGATGTTCGGCGCTGAAAGTCCTGCC
This sequence comes from Oscillospiraceae bacterium, assembly GCA_015064665.1. The sequence goes on along the minus strand of SVRU01000027.1, from coordinate 17,898 downwards.
GCCGATGCTACCGTTATGGCGCTTGCATCCTCGGTTCTTAAAAGACTCGGACTTACCAACGTTAAGCTTCACATAAACTCTATCGGCTGCAAGGAATGCAGACCGAATTACCGCAAGGCGCTTGTGGACTACTATTCGTCGCACTCGGACAAGCTTTGCGATACCTGCAAGACCCGCCTTGAAAAAAATCCGCTCAGACTGCTCGATTGCAAAAATTCCGATTGCGCAGCTCTTGCAGCGTCGGCTCCCAAGACGGTAGATCATCTTTGCGAGAGCTGCTCGACGAAATTCGAGCTTCTTAAAAGCTCTCTTGACGCTATGGGCATTGATTACGTGGTTGACACCTCAATCGTGCGCGGTCTTGATTACTACACCGGCACGGTATTTGAATTTATTGCCGACGGAATCGGCGCGCAGTCAACCGTATGCGGCGGCGGAAGATACGACGGACTCGTTGAATCGCTTGGCGGACCTAAGCTTTCGGGCATAGGCTTTGCTATGGGAATTACGAGAATCATTCTTGCTATGCGCGAGCTTGGACTTGACAGTACAGAGTCTAAAAAGCCCTGCCTTTATATAGCTTCGCTCGGCGACAGAGCAACCGTAAAGGCGCTTGAGATAACCGAAAGACTTCGCCGCGACGGTAAGTACGCCGAGTGCGACGTAGTCGGCAGAAGCCTTAAGGCGCAGATGAAATACGCAAATAAGATTGGCGCGGAATACACCCTTATTATCGGTGATTCCGAAATAGATGCGGGTGCGGCTCAGCTTAAGAATATGGCTGACGGAACTCAGACGGAGGTAAAGCTCGACAGCTTTACTATTGCCTAAGATAAAAATTGCGGAAGGTCCGAGAGCGATTTTCTCGGACTTTTTCCGAAACGGAGGATTCCGAAATGAGAGACAGACTTGATTTCCTCCCCACGACGAAAAGCGATGTTTCGGCTCGCAATTGGTCAGAGGTAGATTTCGTTTACGTAACGGGTGACGCATACGTTGATCACCCGTCTTTCGGCATCTCTATTATAACGCGCGTGCTGGAGGCTGAGGGCTTCAGAGTTGCCGTCCTTGCACAGCCTGATTACAAGAGCTGTGAGGATTTTCGCCGCTTCGGAAGACCGAGACTTGCTTTTCTCGTTTCGGGCGGCAATATTGACTCGATGGTCGCGCATTATACCGTTTCAAAAAAGAAACGCACCTATGATTACTACAGCCCCGGCGGAAAATCCGGCAAAAGACCCGATAGGGCGGTTATAGTTTACTGCAACAGAATCAGAGAGGCGTTCGGCGACGTTCCGATTATTATAGGCGGTCTTGAAGCGTCGCTGAGGCGTTTTGCGCATTACGATTACTGGGACGAGCGCGTAAGGCGGAGCATTCTCGTCGATTCGAGGGCGGATATTCTGACCTACGGAATGGGCGAAAATATTATAACGCGGATTGCAAAGCTTCTTGATAAGGGTGTGCCCGTGAAGAAAATACGCGACGTTCGCGGCTGCGTTTATCTTGCGAAGCGCGGCGAGAAGGTATATTTCGATTCGGTCGAAACCGCGGATTACGATTTGCTCAAGGAAGATAAGGCGGCTTACGCAAAGGCGTTTGCCGTTCAGTATAAAAATACCGATTCGGTGAAGGGTAAGGCGGTAATAGAGTATTACGGCGACAAAATGCTGGTTCAGAATCCGCCTATGCCTCCTCTCGAGCGCGAGGAGCTTGACAGAGTATATTCGCTCCCGTACGCCCGCGATTTTCACCCCGATTACGATTCGGAGGGCGGCGTTCCCGCGATAACCGAGGTCAAATTTTCGATAACTCATAACCGCGGTTGCTTTGGCGCGTGTAATTTCTGCGCTCTTGCGTTTCACCAAGGACGCGAGGTCAGGTCAAGAAGCAAGGAGAGCGTTATAGCCGAGGCAAAATTGATTTCTGAGATGCCCGACTTCAAGGGTTATATCAACGACGTCGGCGGACCTACGGCAAATTTCAGATATCCGTCCTGCGACAGACAGGCGGAGTGCGGCGTTTGCCCTAATAAAAAGTGTCTTGCCCCCACCCCGTGCAAGCATTTGAAGGTGGACCACTCGGAGTATGCCGAAATACTTTCCGAGATTGAAAGGATAAACGGGATAAAAAAGGTGTTCGTCCGTTCGGGAATACGCTTTGATTATCTTATGTACGATGATGACGACGGCTTTTTCCGTCAGCTCGTTGAAAGACATATTTCGGGTCAGCTTAAGGTTGCGCCTGAGCATTGCTCAAACAACGCCCTTATGATGATGGGCAAGCCGAATATTGAGGTTTTCGAGAGATTTAAAAAGAAGTACTTTCAGCTGACCGAGGCTGCGGGACTTGAACAGTATATAGTGCCGTATCTTATGTCAAGCCACCCCGGAACGACCTTAAGCGACGCCGTTGAAATGGCTCTTTGGCTTAAAAAGTGGGGTTACTCGCCCGAACAGGTGCAGGATTTCTATCCGACCCCCGGCACGATATCCACGGTTATGTATTATACCGGCATAAATCCGATGAACGGCAAGTCGGTTTTCGTAACGACCGATTACAGAGAAAAGCAGCTGCAGCGCGCGCTTTTGCAGTTTTCACGTCCCGAGAATGCCAATCTGGTAAGAGAGGCTCTCAAAAAGGCGGGACGCGAGGACCTTATAGGCTCAGCGCCCGGCTGCCTTGTTAAAGCGGCGTTCGGTCAAGCCTCAAATTCAAGATTCGTCCCGCGTGAAAAATCAAAGCCGGCGCAGAGGGGCGCGAAAAAGCTTGCAAAGCCCTCGTCCTCGGCTCGTTTTGGCTCTAAAGACTCGAAAAAACGCGCAAGGTCGGAGAATACCGCCAAAAAGCGCGGATTTAATAGCAAAAACAGATAAAAATCCTGTTGGATTTGGTTATTTTGACTAGTGGTAGTAAAAAATACGAACTTGTATATACAAAAATGCGCGGCAGAAAAGCCAACCTTCAAAAAAGGCGTCAAAAAGCAAAAAAGAAGGGAAATGCTTCAAAAAACGGAAAAGTAGTTTTTTTCGGCAAAATGAGTTTTCAACAGCCGAGATGTGTTTGAATGTTGAAATCTTGTGGGATTATTTGGCTTGTCCAAGGCAAATCCTACTGTTTCCTTCATTCTTCGACAAAAAATTTTCCACATTTTCAACAGATTTGAATGTTGAAAAGTTGTTTTTTAAAATAATCCGATATCCGAAAAAAAGAAAAAATTAGATTTAAAAACCTATTTCAAATTATTTTTTTACGATAGTTTTTTGACGAAATAAAATTTTAAGCCTCAAAAAGCAATCGCAAATTTTACGAATGCAAGAATTTTAAAGGAAAAATCAGATGCAAGAGCTTCAAAACAGGTATATAAAAGCGAAAAAAGCCTTGTTTTATAAGGTTTTCGGCAGTAAATTGAATACCGAGCAATGCCGCGCCGTTTTTACGACGAAAGGTCCTCTTTTGGTTCTTGCGGGTGCGGGCAGCGGAAAGACGACGGTGCTCGTTAACCGAATTGCTTACATTATTAAATACGGAAACGCCTTCTTTTCCGAGAAGGTATACGGGGATTTGTCCAATGCTTCCGTTTCTGCGCTTGAGGATGCCCTCAATTTGCCTATCGATGAGATTTCAGCCATTCTTCCCGAGTTTATATGCGAGCCCTGTCCTCCCTGGCAGGTTCTTGCCATTACCTTCACGAATAAGGCTGCAAACGAAATTAAAACGAGAATAGCCGGCGCCTTCTCGGATTCTTCCATAACCGATTCAATCTGGTCGGGTACTTTCCATTCGGTATGCATGCGTATTCTGCGTAAATATGCCGACAGGCTCGGTTACCGCGACGGTTTTTCGATTTACGATACCGATGATAAAAAACGAATGATATCGCTTTGTATGAAGGAGCTTTGTATTGACGAAAAGCGGCTCCAGCCAAAAGCGGTTGCAAACGCTATCAGCATTGCAAAGGATAACCTCGTATCAAGCGAGAATTTTGAGATAACTATTGACCCGCGGACAAAGGATATCGCCGCTATATACCGACTTTATCAAAAGAAGCTTATTGAATACAACGCGGTCGATTTTGACGATATAATAATGAAGACGGTTGAGCTTCTCGAGTCGGATTCAGAGGTGCGCGAGTATTATCAGAATAAATTTAAATACGTCCTCGTCGACGAATATCAGGATACGAACTACGCTCAGTTTGTTTTGACAAAGCTTCTCTCTGACAAGTACCGCAATATTATGGTCGTCGGCGACGATGATCAGAGTATTTACCGCTTCAGAGGAGCAACGGTTGAAAACATTCTTAACTTTGATAAGACCTACCCCGATGCGACGGTTGTCAAGCTTGAGCAGAATTACCGCTCTACCGAAAATATTCTTGCCGCCGCAAACGCCGTCATCGGTCACAATGACAAGCGCCATGCGAAAAATCTGTGGTGCGACAGGGGCGAGGGATCAAAGATAACTCTGCGCGAGGCTTACGACCAAAACGACGAGGGAAGATATATAATTGACAGAATAACGTCCGGGGTCAGAACGAACGGAAGAAAATATTCCGATTACGCCGTTCTCTACCGAGTTAACGAGCTTGCCCGCTCGCTTGAAACCAGCTTTGCCAAAAGCGGCATTCCGTATAGAATACTTGGCTCAATGCGATTTTACGACCGCAAGGAAATAAAGGATATTGCGGCTTATCTTGCTATAATGAATTCTCCGAGCGACAATCTGCGCCTCAAAAGAGTAATTAACGAGCCGAAGAGAAAAATCGGCGCGGCAACGGTTGAGGCGATAGAAAACATCGCAAACGCCGAGAATTCTTCTATGTATAAAATAATGCAGAGCGCTCATAAATACGAGGCGCTTTCAAAGAGCGCGGAAAAGCTTTCGGCGTTCGTCAGTCTTATAGAGTCGATAAAGCAAGAGGCGCTTAAGCCTTCGGAGCTTATTTCTGCCGTTTTCGAAAAAACGGGATATAAGGATATGCTTGCCGCAGAGGGATTTGAGGGCGAGGGAAAGATTGCAAATGTAAACGAATTTATCTCCGCTGCGGTCGAGTACGAGAAGCGCGCCGAAAGTATTGACGGTGATGCCACCCTTGAGGGATTCCTTGAGGAAATTTCGCTTATAAGCGACGTTGATAAATACGACGAGAATTCCGACTCGGTCGTTCTTATGACCATTCACGCGGCAAAGGGACTGGAATTTCCGATAGTTTTTCTTTCTGGTATGGAGGACGGAATATTCCCATCCCAGCAGAATATAGGAAACGAAGCCGAAATGAGCGAGGAACGCAGACTTGCATACGTTGCAATAACCAGGGCAAAGGAAAAGCTTTTCGTTACCTACGCAAAAAACAGAACGATGTACGGAAGAACCAATTACGGAATGCTCTCCTGTTTTATAAGAGAAGAGGTGCCCGACTCGCTCATAGAGCGCGACAGTCCGAGAACCGCACCGCCGAGAGCGCCGCTTTCCTACAATCCGAGCGTAAGAAGGCCGGTGCAGCAACGCGAATCGATCTCTGGCGAGTTTTCGCGCCGCCCCGAAATAAGCGGAGCGCAAAGACCAAAAAACACTGCGGAAAGCTTTGGCGTGAAAAAATTCGCCCCCGGCACGAGAGTGAGACATGCAACGTTTGGCGACGGCGTAATACTCTCTGCAAGAGATTTGGGCGGAGACGTGCTTTATGAAGTAAAATTTGACGCGGGTATTACCAAAAAACTAATGGCAACATATGCAAAATTAAGGAGACTATAATATAATGATTAAATGTTGTATTTTTGACCTTGACGGAACTATTCTCGATACGATAACCACTATCACCCATTACGTAAACGTAACTCTCGAAAAGAATGGGATAAGTCCGATTACTATTGACGAGTGCAAGTATTTTGCGGGAAACGGCGCAAGAAAGCTTATGGAACGCTCGCTTGCTTCTAAGGGAATTACCGATAAGGATACGGTTGACAGAATTCTTAAGGAGTATCTTTTTGCATATGATTCAAAGCCGCTTCACCTCACTACGATTTTTGAGGGAATAAACGAGATGCTTCTGAAGCTTCGCGAAAAGGGAATTAAGCTTGCCGTTCTTTCAAACAAGCAGGACGCTGCGGTCAAGAGCGTCGTTGAGAATTTCTTCCCCGGACTTTTTGACGACGCGGCGGGCGGAATCGACGGCGTGCCATTAAAGCCTGATCCCACCGCGGCAAGAAATATACTTAAGAGGCTTGGCTTTAGCGAGAGCGAAACCGCATGGGTCGGCGATACCTCGACCGACATTGAAACCGGAAAAAATCTCGGCGCGGCTATTTCAATCGGAGTTCTCTGGGGCTTCCGAAAAAGAGACGAGCTTGAGGGGGCGGGTGCCGATCTTATCGTAACGCATCCCGACGAAATCGTTAAGGGGGTTCTCGCTGTTGATTAAAAGGTTGATTTTTCTTTTAGTCTTAATTGCGATTACATTTTCATTAGTTACTTCCTGCTCGGACGGCGGTGGAATTTTTTCATACTGCGAGGCAAATCTGCCTTTGGGAGACGGTTTTAAATCTGTAAGTGATGAAAACTTCGACGCCGTTTGGTCAAACGGAAAATATACCATGGCATTGCTTCGCATATCCTTCGTCGCAGGGGTCAGCGAGGGGATTGCCGAAACCATGACGCCGTATGAGTTCGGGCTCTTTTGGCTCGATAGATGTGCGAGGGATGCAAACCTTATAAAAGACGGCTCGGTATATTGCGAGTATTACGGCTTTGGCGAGAGCGGAGCTGAGGAGGTCTTTTATCTTGAGGCGTTTTATCGCTCGGCATACGCGTATTTCGTAATACTTTTTGCCGCGCCTGCAGCGGATGAAGAGGCGGGGCGTGTCGATTTTCTAAGCTATGCAAGTAACGTTTATTTTTTAACTTAAAGGATAACTGAAATGAAAAAAATCTTAAGTATAATTACGGTTTTCTCTTTGATTTTAGCAACCTTGTTATCTACCTCGTCCTGCTCGGAGGATAAAAACAAGACCGAGTGCGTTGCGGGGCTTCAGTTTACCATTCCGAAATATATGTCGAAAAAGGTAGCTTCGGATTACGGTGTTTATCAAAACGATGATGACGGAACACGTTTTTGCGTTTATTACTATGCCGAGGAGAAGATTTCCGAGGATATAGGCGAGTCTGCCACCGTAAAGGCTTATTGCGATTGGTACGTCATGAAAAACAAAATTTCTCTAACGTCGGAGAACTACGACGCCGATAAAAATCTTACCGTCGTTGAATACCTTACCGTTGCGGATGAGGCTGAACGCTATTGCTACGATTATATAATAAGAGACGGGAACACTCTCTATCACGTAAGCATGTCCTGTGACTCGGATTTGAAGTCGGATTACGTCAAAACCTTTAAAAAATGGACTAAGTCCTTTAAAATTACCGACGAGCTTTTGCACTATTCCGAAAACGGTCTTAATTTCTCACTGCCGAGTTATATGGAAACCATAAACGTCAACTACGCCGACCTTTGCTTTGCAAACAGCGGTGACGATACTCAGTTCTTTATCTATTTTTATTCAAGCGAGGCTCTTCTGACCGATCTTTATATGGATATGGATTCCACGGTTAAGGAATACGCCGATTGGTTTGTAAATTTAAACGGCTATACCAACGTCGAAGAAAATTACGACGAGGAAAACAAGAAAATCGTGCTCAAATACGTATACGAGGACGAGAGCACCTTTTATTGCGACACCATACTTAGAAACGAGTATTCGCTGATTCACGTAACTATGTGCTGTCAGGAAAGAAACCGCGCGATTTACGAGCCTGTATTCGACGAGTGGATCACGTACCTTTCTCTCGTTTACTGAAAAACGTCTTGAATCCGAAACACTCGGAGAAATGGAGATAAATATGGACAGAGTTTATAATTTTTCATCGGGACCGTCAATGCTCCCCGCGGAAGTAATAGAAAAGCTGGCAGAGAATTTTAAAAACTATAACGGCACGGGTATGTCGGTTATGGAAATCAACAAAAAAAGCAAGGAATATAACGAAATATATTCCTCTGCCGAGGCATTGCTCAGAGAGCTTTTGGGAATTCCTCAGAACTATAAGGTTTTCTTTATGAACGGAAGCTCGGCGGTGCAGTATTCGGCTATTCCGCTGAACCTTTTGTCAGACCATAAGTGCGCTGACTATATCATATCGGGCAGACTTTCGAAGAACGCCTCTCTTGAGGCGAAAAGATACGGTGATATTGCTCTGGCGGCATCAAGCGCGGGTGCAACTCCGGCGTTTTCCACCGTCCCCGAAACCGAGAGAAAGCATTTCAGACCCGACGCAGATTACGTTCACATCTGCTTTAACAATACCGTTTACGGAACGAAATTCCATTACGTTCCCGACACGGGTAATATACCTCTCGTTGCCGATATGTCTTCGTTTTTGCTCTCCGAGCCGATTGAAACATCAAAGTTCGCGCTCATATACGCCAATGCGGAGTGCGGAATCGGCATATCCGGACTCACCGTCCTTATTATACGAGACGACCTTATGGGCGGTGCAACGAGCGACGTTCCCCTGCTTCTCGACTATAAGCGAATAAGCGACGGTGACGCCGATTTTCAGCTTGCGCCCATTTGGAGCATATACGTTGCCAAGCTCGTCTTTGAATGGATAAAATCAATCGGCGGTCTTCTTGAAATAAAGCGCCGCAACGAAAGAAAGGCAAGCGTTATATACGATTATCTTGACAGCCAGACCTATTACACAGCCCCCGTTGATAAAAAGTGCCGTTCCATGATGAACGTTGTTTTCGTAACGGGAGATGCCGCGCTTGACAAGAAGTTTGCCGAGGAGGCAAAGGCAGAGGGCCTTGAAAACCTCGGAGGCGACAGCTCTGTCGGCGGTATGTGTGCTTCAATATACAACGCAATGCCGATGGAGGGCGTTGAAAAGCTGGTTGTATTTATGAAAAAATTCGCACAGGAAAATCCAAAGCTCGAAGCCTAAAAAAAACGCGCATCACGGCGGACCTATCCCGCGGGGAAAATCCTTTTCGTGATGCGCTTTCGTTTTGTGTTTTCTATATAAAAATAATAAAAAAAGCTTTGTAAAATATGTAAAAAATAAAATTTGCTTTTTTCTTTATTTTGTGATAAAATATATAGGTTAAGACAATATCGAAAAAAGAGAAATAAGAGAGGGAAAAGTATGAAGCGTACAGACCTTAGAAATATCGCAATAATTGCCCACGTTGACCATGGAAAAACGACTCTCGTTGACGAAATGCTCCGCCAGGGCGGTATATACCGTGAAAATCAAGAAACGACCGACAGAGTTATGGACTCAAACGACCTTGAGCGTGAGCGCGGAATAACCATTCTTGCAAAAAATACGGCAATATATTATAAAGGCGTAAAAATAAACGTCGTTGACACACCCGGCCACGCGGATTTCGGCGGTGAGGTCGAACGCATACTTAAGATGGTAAACGGCGTTATTTTGCTCGTTGATTCGGCGGAGGGACCGATGCCTCAGACGAGATTCGTGCTTGAAAAGGCACTTTCGATGAATCACAGGGTTATCGTCGTAGTCAATAAAATCGACCGCCCCGACGCGCGTCTTGACGAGATCGGCGACGAGGTGCTTGAGCTTCTTCTTGAGCTTAACGCAACTAACGAGCAGCTTGACTCCCCAATGCTTTTCTGCTCGGGCAGAGCAGGCACGGCATCCTTTGACCCGCATACTCCCGGAACGGATTTAAAACCGCTTCTTGATACCATACTTGAATATATGCCCGCGCCCGAGGGCGAGGAGGATGATCCGCTTCAGCTTCTCGTTTCCTCGATTGACTATAACGAATTCGTCGGAAGAATCGGTATAGGAAGAATTGAGAGGGGAACTATCAAGCAGGGGCAGGGCGTTGCAATCTGCAACTATCACGATAAGGACGGAAAATCCCGCCCCGCAAAGATAGTTTCGGTTTATCAGTTTGACGGTCTTAAAAGGACGCAGGTTACCGAGGCTCAGGTCGGAGATATCGTCTGCTTCTCGGGCTGTGAGGATATCTCAATAGGAGATACGGTATGCTCACCCGCAAAGGTCGAGCCGGTCGAGTTCGTTAAGGTCGGTGAGCCTACGATGGAAATGACCTTCTCGGTGAACGATTCTCCGTTTGCGGGAAAAGAGGGCAAGTACGTCACCTCCCGCCATCTTCGTTCCCGTCTTTACCGTGAGCTTCTGCGCGACGTATCGCTCAGAGTTTCTGACGGTGACACGACCGACAGCTTCCGCGTTGCAGGAAGAGGTGAGATGCACCTCTCCATTCTTATAGAAAATATGCGCCGTGAGGGATACGAGCTTTGCTGCTCTAACCCCAGGGTTCTTTTCAAGGAGATCGACGGCGTAAAATGCGAGCCTATTGAGGAGGTTATAATAGACGTTCCCGAGGAATATCTTGGCTCGGTTATGGAAAAGCTCGGAGCAAGAAAGGGAACGCTTGTTGATATGCAGCTTAACGGCAAGCGTCAGAAGCTCTACTATTCAATCCCCACAAGATGTCTTTTCGGTTACAGAAGCGAGCTTTTGACCGACACGAGAGGAGAGGGAATTATTTCCACTCTTTTTGCGGGATACGAGCCCTTCCGCGGTGAGATAAAGACACGCTTTACCTCGTCTCTCGTTGCTTCCGAAACGGGAACCTCCACTACCTACGGACTCTTTCAGGCGCAGGACAGAGGTCCGCTCTTTATCGGACCGGCAACCCCCGTTTACGAGGGTATGATAGTAGGCGAAAACCCGAAGCCCGACGATATCGAGGTCAACGTCTGCCGTGAAAAGCATCTTACCGCAATCCGTTCAACAGGCGCTGACGAAAAGCTCACTCTCATAACCCCGGTTCAGCTTTCGCTTGAGGAGGCTATTGAATTTATAACCGAGGACGAGCTTATCGAGGTAACTCCGAAGAGTGTAAGACTTCGTAAGGTCGTACTTGACACTCCTCAAAGAAAGAGAATACAGGCGCAGAAGAGAGCCGCACTTAAGGAAAGTAAATAATATTAAAATATTCGCTCTTGCCTAAAGCTTTTGATTTCGGGCAATGCCGAGGCAAGTATTGCTAAAAGCAGTATTATTCTTGCAGAAAAAGAGCCGCGCAGCAAAAAAGTCAAAAGGGCAAAAACTATTATAATTAGGCAAAAATGACAACTGAAGCTTACGCTTATGTTGTTTTTTGAAACCTTTTTCAGCGATTTTCGATTTAGAAAAAAGAGAAAAACGTAAGAGAGCATAGTTGAATAAGCGCCGCCGATATATCCTATGCGGTCTATCAAAAAAGTATTGAGTATAAGGCACAACGCGGCGCAGATAAGCGAGTTTTTCGTGATGAGATGCGGTTTTTCAAAATAGACCAGACAGTTTGACGCGCAGACGGAAAGAAACAGGAACACGACCGACCACGCGACAGGATACACCGCGCGCATAGCCTCAAAATACTCCCCCTCCGCGATTATTCCGAATATTTCGGGAATCAGGGTGAGGAAGATTAAGGTTGCGAATGAGACGAGCTTCGCCGATGAAGAAATAGCGTAGGATACCAATCCCGCGTCCTCTTCCTTTTGTTTTTTCACAGTCCACGGCGACAGCACCAAGAGTATTCCGCCGGTTAATAGCGAAAGCAAAAAGCCCACCGAGTGCGCTGCTGAGTATTTTCCAAGTTCGACGTCACCGAGAGTTCTTGCAATTATTATTTTATCGCTTTGCGCCATAAGAGAAAGAGCAAGATAGTGAGGAAGCATCGGCACGGTAAGGCGGAAGATAAATTTCCATGGCTCGACGGATAACAGCTTTTTTCCCTTTTTTATAAGAGAAAAGATCAGCGGCGCGCTGATAAACGCCGAGGTGATAAGAGGAGCTATAATTCGTGATTTTCCACCGCCGCCAAGCCTTATAAATATAAGCGAGAGAAGCGGTGAGCATATTCCGGTTGCAAGATTTATAAGAGCTACTTTTTTATAGTCTTCGGAGTATCTTTTTTCGGCAAAGTATATTCCCGTCGCAGCATTGAGGAAAACCTGAAAAAACAGAAAAACCGTCAGAAGAGTGCCGAGCGAGGTTATAGCGTTGATGTATCTTCTGAATATTATATATATAGCGAGCGACACCAGATTAAGTGCCGATACCGCTCCGAGCGCACTTGACAAAAATTCTGCCCGTCCGTTGCCGTCAAACCTTGCGATACCGCGGTATATGACGCTGCCTGAAATTTCAAACGTCGTCAGCACCGTGAAAATCCCCATAAGGCTGACGTACAGCGAATAAATTCCGTATTCCTCGGGCGGCAGAAGTCTTATAAAAATCGGCGTGAACAAAAATCCGAGAGCGCGCGATGCAAAGTTTGAGCCGACCGACCATATTGACGAGCCGATTTTCGTATTGAGTTTTCTTCTTGCTGCTAAAGACAAAATACACACGTCCTTCTTTTTTTCTTAGTTTTTCACGTATAAGCCGTATAATTACAGGATAAATTTAACAGATTGTGAAACTGCTTTGTTGCAAATGTTTCATTTAAAGCTGTCAAGCGATATTTTTGTTGCACATTTTGCAAGAAATTTTATAAAACTTGCAAAATGCTATTGATTTTATAAAATAAATATGATAAAATTTACATATAATTATTTCGGAGGATAAACCAATGTTTAAATCAGAGTATCTTAACGATCTTATGGTGCGCGTTGAGCGTCGCAATCCCGGTGAACCTGAATTTCATCAGACAGTCCGCGAGGTTCTCGAATCAATCGAGCCCGTTCTCGAACAGCGCCCCGAATATATAAAGGCGGGTGTAATCGAAAGACTCGTTGAGCCCGAGCGCATTATAAAGTTCAGAGTTCCGTGGACGGACGATAACGGCAACGTAGTCGTTAACCGCGGTTACCGCATTCAGTTCAACAGCGCGATTGGTCCTTACAAGGGCGGTCTTCGCTTCCATCCCAGCGTAAACGAAAGTATTATAAAGTTTCTCGGCTTTGAGCAGACCTTTAAAAATTCTCTCACCTCGCTTCCTATGGGCGGCGGTAAGGGCGGAGCAGACTTTGACCCGCAAGGCAAATCCGATGCAGAGGTTATGCGTTTCTGTCAGAGCTTTATGACGGAGCTTCAGAAGTATATAGGTGCTGACACCGACGTTCCCGCAGGCGATATCGGTGTAGGCGCGCGTGAGATAGGCTATCTTTACGGTCAGTATAAGCGTCTTCGCGACGAGTTCACCGGAGTTCTTACCGGCAAGGGCATTCCTTACGGAGGCTCGCTTATCCGTCCCGAAGCAACCGGCTTCGGCGCGGTCTACTATACCGTTGAAATGCTTAAGCATTTCGGAGACGACATCAAGGGCAAGACCTTTGCTATCTCGGGATTTGGCAACGTTGCCTGGGGCGCGGTTAAGAAGATTACCGAGCTTGGCGGTAAGGTCGTAACCATTTCCGGTCCCGACGGATATATTTACGATAAGGACGGCGTTTCTACCGAGGAGAAGATCAACTATATGCTCGAGATGCGCGCTTCCTGCCGTAACAGAGTTGAGGATTATGCCGATAAGTTCGGCGTTCCCTTCTTCAAGGGCGAGAAGCCCTGGGGCGTTAAGGTTGACATCGTGATGCCTTGCGCTACTCAGAATGAGGTCGGAATGGCAGAGGCTGAGAAGATCGTTGCAAACGGCGTGAAGTATTACGTTGAGGTTTCCAATATGCCCACGACCAACGAAGCCGTTGCATATCTTATGAAGAGCGGATTGGTTGTTGCTCCCTCTAAGGCGGTTAATGCAGGCGGAGTTTCGGTATCCGGTCTTGAAATGAGCCAGAACTCAATGCGTTACTCCTGGAGCGCTGAAGAGGTTGACGAAAAGCTCAAGGTTATTATGAAGAACATCTTCGACGCATCCGTTAAGGCGGCAAAGACCTTCGGCATGGAGGGCAACCTCGTAGCAGGCGCAAATATCGCAGGCTTTATAAAGGTTGCTGACGCAATGCTTGCGCAGGGCGTTGTATAATAAAAATACGAAAATCGGCGGTGCTTTTGCAGCTCTGCCGATTTTTTGAATATTTATTATTTCTTTTAAAAAACATCAAAAAAACTAAGAACTTGTGCCTATCTTGTCAAATTTCCTAAGGAATATACCAATAAAATGATATATAATTTTATTAAAGAATAAATTTAATAAAGGAGATTTTAATATGGAGAAAAAAAGATACGCGCAAGTTGGCATAGGCGGCAGAGCAAGAATGTTTTACAAAGCTATCGCGGCTGATTTTAACGAAAGCTCGGAGCTTGTCGCATTCTGCGATATCAATAAGACTCGAATGGAGTATGCCAACGAAATTCTTGAAAAGGATTGCGGATATCATAAGGTGCCGATGTACGGAGCAGAGGACTTTGAAAAAATGATTATCGAAACGAAGCCCGACGTAGTTATCGTTACCTCGGTTGACCGCACGCATCACAGATATATAATCAAGGCAATGGAGCTGGGCTGCGACGTTATATCCGAAAAGCCGATGACGGTTGACAGCGACAAATGCCAGGATATTATCGATTGCATCGAGCGCACCGGCAAAAAGCTTCGAGTAAGCTTTAATTACCGTTATGCTCCGCACAATACGAAAATGCGTGACCTTATAATGAACGACACCGTTGGAAAGATAACGCAGGTTCATTTTGAATGGCTTCTCAACACCTCGCACGGTGCAGATTATTTCCGCAGATGGCACAGAGACAAGAGAAATAGCGGCGGACTTCTCGTTCACAAATCGACCCACCACTTTGACCTTGTAAACTTTTGGCTTGATACCTATCCGAAGCGTGTCTTCGCTCTTGGCGACCTTAAATTTTACGGCAGAGAAAACGCCGAGGAGCGTGGCGTAACCAAGTTTTATTCACGCGTTCACGGTCAGAAAAATGCAGAGGGTGATCCGTTTGCGCTCGTTCTTGAAGATAACGAAAGACTTAAAAGGCTCTATCTTGACGCAGAGGCTGACGACGGATACATTCGCGACCAGAGCGTTTTCGGTGACAATATCAGCATAGAGGACACTATGAACGTTCTCGTTCAGTATAAAAACGGAGCGCAGATGTCTTACTCTCTTAACGCTTACTCTCCTTGGGAGGGCTTCCGTGTCTCAATCACCGGAACGAAGGGAAGGATTGAGATGGAGGTTATCGAGTCGGTTTATATAAACGCGGGCGGAGATTCGGCAAACGAGGGCGTCGTAAAAGGAAAGAAAATTACCGTTTATCCCATGTTCGGCGAACCCTATAACGTTCCAATCGAAGAGGCGGCAGGCGGTCACGGCGGCGGAGATGCCGTGCTTCTTAACGACCTTTTCGGCATACCCGTGGAAGACCCGTATAAAAGAGCGGCTTCTCATATCGACGGCGCTATGAGTATTCTTACAGGCATCGCGGCAAACAAATCAATTGCATCGGGTATGCCCGTTGACGTTATGAACCTTGTTCAAATAGACGGATTGATTAAAAAATAAAACCGCTGCTGCGAAATACCTCGCACAGTAGTGTGAAAGTAATTTAAAGTAATAATAAAGCTGCATGCTTGGCGGTGTGCCAATGCCTGCAGCTTTATTTGCTATCTTTTGCCGTCTTTGACGGCATTTTCTATTATCTTAACGAGTATATCCGAAATTTTCTCCATAGCTTCGACTGAGATAAACTCAAATCTTGAATGGAAGTTTTCGCCGCCGGTGCAAAGATTGGGGCAGGGCAGTCCCATAAATGAAAGCCTTGCTCCGTCGGTGCCGCCTCTTATGGGAACGATAACCGGGCGAATGCCAAGCTCTTCCATTGCCGCCTTGGCTCTGTCAACGATATACATATGCGGCTCGATTTTTTCCTTCATATTATAATATGAGTCGGAAATTTCAACCTCGGCTGTGCCGTCACCGTATATCTCGTTGATTTTGTCTATAGCAGATTTGAAAATAAACTTTTTGCTTTCAAACTTTTCTCTGTCGTGGTCGCGGATTATATAGTGCATATCGGCATTTTCAATTCCGCCGGACATATCGGTCAGGTGATAAAAGCCTTCGTATCCTTCGGTCTTTGCGGGAATCTCATCAGGCGGAAGAAGCGAATTAAATTCACACGCTATGAGGGCAGCGTTCTTCATTCTGTCCTTTGCGCTTCCCGGATGAATCGACACACCGTGTATTTTAACCCTTGCGCTTGCGGCATTAAAATTCTCATATTCAAGCTCACCGATAGGACCGCCGTCAACCGTATAGGCGTAATCTGCACCAAAAGTCTCAACGTCAAACAGGTCAGCTCCTCTTCCGATTTCCTCATCGGGAGTAAATGCCACGCATATTTTGCCGTGGGGCACACCCGTGTCAATTATTTTTTCTAAAGCAGTGATAATCTCGGCAATTCCAGCCTTGTCGTCAGCTCCGATAAGGGTTGTTCCGTCACTCGTTATGAGGTGCTGACCCTTGTAATCCTCAAGATAAGGGTAGTCGTCAGCTTTCAGGTAAATGCCTGCCTCTTCGTTTAAGAGAATATCTCCGCCCTCGTAATCAACCACCTGAAATTTAATATTTTCGTCACACGCCTCGGGGGATGTGTCCATATGGGCGATAAATCCGATAGAATTTACGTCACTGTCGGTGTTCTTTTCAAGACTTGCGTAAACGTATCCGTGCCCGTCAACCTGAGCATCGGTAAGTCCGAGCGAAATAAGCTCCTCGCAAAGAGCCTCGGCAAGCTTCAGCTGCTTTTTGGTGCTCGGGCAGCTATCGGAGCTTTCGTCCGACATAGTAGGATACGCACCGTATTCTAAAAATCTTTCGTATGCTTTCATAGATTCAGTTCTACCTTAAATTTGCAACGTTTATTCTGTTTAATGCTCTCTCAAGCTTTGCCTTTGCAACTGCAAGCTCCTTGTCGTTTGCGGCTCGTCTCATGGCTTCCTCGGCTCTTATCTTTGCAGCCTCTGCTCGCATAAGGTCGATATCCTCGGCAAACTCAAGCGTAGTGCATACAAGCTTCACGTCGCCGCCCTTTACGGATATAAAGCCGCCTGCTGTTGAAGCCTCTCTTGATTTGCCGTCTGCCACAAGCTTGGCTCTTCCTATGCCGAGGGTTGCAAAATAGTCGGCATGGCCTGCCATTATTTCAATATCACCGCTGCCGGCGCGAACAAGTATTGATTCTGCGCTCCCCTCGAATATAAGCCCGTCGGGTGTCACTATTTCAAGATGAAACTGTCGCATAATTACGCCTCTGCTTTAAGCTTTTTTGCTTTTTCAACCGCCTCGTCAATAGTGCCGACGAAGAGGAACGCACTCTCGGGAAGCGAGTCGTGCTTACCGTCAAGAATCTCACGGAATCCGCGAATAGTTTCCTTGATTGGAACGTATCTTCCCTCCATACCCGTAAACTGCTCGGCAACCGAGAAAGGCTGTGAGAGGAATCTCTGAATTTTTCTTGCGCGGCTTACGACAAGCTTATCCTCCTCGGAAAGCTCATCCATACCCATAATTGCAATTATATCTTGAAGTTCCTTATATCTCTGAAGAATACTCTGCACCTCGCGAGCTACCTCGTAGTGCTCAATTCCCACAACGTCAGGGGAGAGAATTCTTGAGGTCGAATCAAGCGGGTCAACCGCGGGATATATACCGAGCGATGCAATGCTTCTTGAAAGAACGGTTGTAGCATCGAGGTGAGCAAAGGTTGTAGCAGGAGCAGGGTCGGTAAGGTCGTCCGCAGGAACGTAAACCGCCTGAACAGAGGTTATAGAGCCCTTCTTAGTCGAGGTGATTCTCTCTTGAAGTGCGCCCATTTCGGTTGCCAGAGTGGGCTGGTAACCAACGGCTGAGGGCATACGGCCGAGAAGTGCTGAAACCTCAG
>SVRU01000026.1 GCA_015064665.1 Oscillospiraceae bacterium | reverse complement strand
GAGAGCGAATTTTTCGAAGGACGAGGTTAAAATTTGATATAATATGCGGATATTATGAGAATTTTTACCGATGTAATTCGCAAAATTCGCCTCTCTAAAACGAGTTCGGATTATTCACTCTTGCCTAGCCGTAAGAGAATCGAACTAACAAGCCTTGCGGCGATAAATTTTAGCGTCTTTCACCGTACTTCGCCTTGTAAAGTTCCTACTTGACTGCGGCAAAGTCCAACAAAATCCACAAAAAATTTATTCGCCGTAAGGTGCGAAGCAGTTTTAAAAGATATATTTTCCCATATACATCACCGAATTTTTCTTAAATATCCGCATATTTCTCGAAAAATTCAGCTTGTCTATGAAAAAATCTATTCTTTTAAAACCTTATGAGTTCGATTCTCTTACGGCTAGCCGTTACAGAGTTATCTTTTTCGGCTGATTTAGCGGAGAAAAAATGAAAAATAATAAAACCAAAAGGGCAATCTCAAAGTTTTCAAAAAGAAATACGCATAAGCGTAATTCAAAAGAAAAAGCAAAAGCCGAGCTTATGCGCGCCGCTTTCGAAACGGGTGTCGGGACCGATTCGCTGAAGTTGAAATATGCTCTTGACCTTGGAAGAGGCGGAAGAATCGGTAACAAGGCGCGCCGCGATGAAACTATCGCACGGGGCGTGTTCTCTTCTTCTAAAAGCGGATTTGGATTCGTCAGTCTGACTGAGGGATATGAAAAAGATATTTTTATTCCCGAGGACAAGACGGGCGGAGCGATAGACGGTGACCTTGTTGAGATTATCTATCACATATATAATGACCGATTCGGCGAGGAAAAAACCGAGGGGCGTGTCAGAAAAATAGTAGAATACGGAAGAAAAACGGTAATCGGAACTCTCGTGCGTGACAGCTTTGGATTCAGGAGCAAAAAACGCTCTTTTGCAAGATATACCGTTATTGCTGATGACAGCAAGGTTATGATGAGACCGATAGTCAGCGATGTTATGGGCGCGAAGGAAGGGGATAAGGTTGAGGTGCTTCTTGACAGGACCTCATCATATCCGATTTATGCCTCTGTCGTTCGTAATTTCGGAGATTCGTATTCAAAAGAGGCTAATTATGAGGCGATACTTGCCGATTGTGAAATTCCTGTTGATTTCAGCCAAAAGGAGCTCGCTGAAGCCGAGTTTTTTGCATCTCTTCCTATTTCTGACGAGGGGCGTGTCAGGCTTGAGCGAGATGTAATATTTACAATCGACGGTGCGGGCGCGAAGGATCTTGATGATGCCGTATCCTTGAAAAGATTGCCGAAGGGCGCATGGCAGCTTGGCGTTCATATTGCCGACGTATCTCATTACGTTAAGGAAAGAACGCATCTTGACCGTGCGGTTATGGCGAGAGGGACGAGCGTTTATTTTACCGACAAGGTTGTTCCAATGCTTCCGCCATCGCTTTCAAACGGTGCATGCTCGCTGAATCCGGGTGAGGAAAAATATGCGTTGAGCGCGATAATTAACCTTTCTCCAAACGGAGATATTCTTTTGGTGAAGATTATTCCGACTGTTATCAAGAGCCGCGTGAGAGGCGTTTACGAAGAGGTGAACCGAATATTCAACGGTGAGGCCGATTCATCGCTTAAAGCTAAATATAAAGAGGTTATGCCGACTCTTTCTAAAATGCACGAGCTTTATCTTGTATTGAAGGAGAGGAGCGAGAAGCGCGGAGCGCTTGAACTCGACGTCAGCGAAGCCGAGATAATTCTTGACAGCGATGACTGCCCGTGTGAAATTATAAAGCGCGAGCGCGGTGATGCAGAAAAACTTATAGAGCAGTTCATGCTATGTGCAAACGAGGCTGTCGCTGCCTTTCTGACATCAAAAAAGATTCCCTGCGTATATCGCGTTCATGAGAATCCGCCGCCCGAGAAGCTTTCGGAATTTTTGTCATTTGCCCATAATCTTGGATTTGATACCGCGATGATTTCAAGAGAAAAGGCGGATTCAAAGGACTTTTCCAATCTTCTCGCCGCGGCTGAAAAAAGAGGCATTTTAGCCCCCGTTTCATATAGCATGCTTCGCTCAATGTCCAAAGCGAAATATTCTGAACAAAAAAATTCGCACTTCGGGCTCGGCATAGAGTGCTATTGCCACTTTACCTCACCTATCAGAAGACTTTCCGACCTTGCCACTCACCGTATAATTCACAAGGTTTTGCTTGATGGTAAACGGCCCGAGACGTATTCGGGATATGCAAGGCGTGCTGCCGCGGCGGCAACAGAGGGTGAGCTTCGCGCACTTTCTGCGGAGCGAAGAATTGAGAATCTTTATAAAGTAATATATATGGACAGGTTTGTGGGTGAAGAATTTGATGCGATTATAAATTCGGTCACATCCTTTGGATTTTTTGCCGAGCTTGAAAACACCTGCGAGGGTCTTGTGCCTATCAGCGAGCTTCCCGGCATGTTTATTTTTGACGAAAAAAATCTTACTCTTCGCTCACGTGAAACGGTATTCCGGCTTGGCGACAGAGTAAGGGTTAGGCTTGAAGAGGCAGACGTGATACGCGGAAAGCTTCGCTTTTCAGTTGTCTGACGGCTGATATCGGCTATATAAAAATTATCAAACAGGATTTATTTCTATGAAAAATGCTTTAAAGTATATAGTTTTTCTTGACGTCATCTTTATACTTTTGCTTTCGTTATCGGGTTTCTTTGGCGGAATTTTGGGTTACGTGATATACTATCTCGCTTTTGCCCTGCCTGTTTTCCTCGGACTGTGGGGGGGCGGCAGACTTGGGATAGGTATGTCATTACCCAAGCTTAAAATTGACCGCGGGGGATTGGTTCTGACAGCCGGCGCGGCAGCTCCCGCCTTTGCCTTGATATTTTTTGTATCATGGCTTACCTCGATTATTTTATCCCGATTTGATAACGGAGCCGCGGCCGACGTATCGGGAAATATATTTCTTGTTATTTTCACTCATGCCATTCTTACCGCCGTGTGTGAAGAGTCTCTTTTCAGATATATTCCCCTTGCCTTTCTCGTTCCGTATTCAAAACGTACGGCTGTAATAATTTCATCTTTGTTTTTTGCACTTGCGCATTGCAGCCTTTATCAGATTCCATACGCGTTTTTGGCGGGCATTGTATTTGCGGTGCTTGACGTTGCTTATAACAGTATTATTCCGTCGCTTATTCTGCATTTCGGCAACAACCTGATTTCAATAATCTGGCTCAGAGGCGGCGGTGAGGCAGGCTTTGCGAGGATTTACATTACGGTTCTTTTATCATTCGCAGTTGTTTCGCTTATTCCGATGTTTTTTATGAGAAAAAAATACAGGTCGGCGGCAGCCTTCGCTTTCGGAGAGGATAAAACCGAGGTGCGTGAATTCGGATATGCTCCCATCGTTTTTATTGTTATGACTCTTTTGATTGCGGTTACAAGTCTGATTTAATTACCCGAGAAAAGCAGGTTGGATATATGTTTAATGATGAATATTATATGCGGGAGGCGCTGAAGCTTGCGCGTCTTGCCGAAGAAATTGACGAAGTTCCCGTAGGCGCGCTCGTCGTGCGCGGCGGAGAGATAATTGCAAAAGCGTACAACACAAGGGAGAGCACGAAGTGCGCCACTCACCATGCAGAGCTTCTGGCTATCGAGGAGGCGTGTCGCGTTATGGGCGGCTGGAGATTGCCGGGTGTGACTCTTTACGTCACAATGGAGCCGTGTGCAATGTGCGCCGGCGCAATAATAAACGCAAGGATACCGAGGGTTGTTTACGGAACGCGGGATATAAGATTCGGTGCGTTTGGCTCTGCCCTAAATCTTGCCGAAATTCCGCTCAACCACACACCTGAGGTCAAGGGCGGTGTGCTCGAAGAGGAAACACGGTGTATACTGACCGAATATTTCAGAAAAAAAAGGACAAAGGATTAAGGCGCGCGTAGCGTTATTTGATTGACTTTTGACAGGAGATGTGTTAAAATACATAGTATGAAAAAAGAATATCTTGAATGTGGAAAAATTTGCTCAGCGCACGGAGTGCGCGGAGCTGTAAACGTAGAGCATTGGTGCGATTCGTCTAAGATTTTAGCCTCGCAGAACAGGGTGTTTTTTGCCGAAAAGGACGGCGGATATAAAGAGGTTAAGGTTCTTTCGGCATCCTCGGGCTCAAGGTACGTTATTATGACGCTTGAGGGTATTGATACAAGAGAGGCGGCTCAGGCTGAAAAAAACAGAATACTCTATCTTAACCGAGCTGATATTCCTCTTAAAAAAGGCACGGTGCTTATAGCCGATATTATTGGACTTTCCGTGATAGATATTGACACGGGCAGAGTCTACGGTGAGGTTTCCGAGGTTAACGACGGCGTACAGGGCAAGCTTTATACCGTCAGGACCGAGGCTGGCGACGTCATTCTGCCGGGAGTGGGAGATTTCATAAAGGAGATAGATACCGAGCGCGGAGTATTCGTTCGCGTTATACCGGGATTCTTTACCGAGTGATGAGATTTGATATAATGACGCTTTTTCCCGAAATGGTTAGTAACGTTTTAGGGGAGAGCATAATAGGTCGGGCTCAGAAATCCGGCATTATAGAAGTTCACGCCCATAATATACGCGATTATTCGACGGACAAGCACAGAAAAACCGACGATACGCCTTTTGGGGGCGGTGTCGGAATGGTTATGACCTGTCAGCCTATATACGATTGCTATACCGATATAAAGGCTCAGATTAACGAAAAAGCGGCTACCCGTGTAATATTTATGTCGCCAAAAGGTAGGCTTTTTAACCATGACGTTGCCATGGAACTGTCCTCGTATGACAATCTGATTTTTCTGTGCGGTCACTACGAGGGTGTTGATCAGCGTATAATAGACGAAATCGTGGACGAGGAAATTTCAATAGGCGACTACGTAGTTACGGGCGGAGAGATTCCCGCGTGTATAGTTATAGACGCCGTATCCCGTCTTAAAGAGGGGGTTTTGGCTTCGAATGAGTGCTACGAGGGCGAGTCGGTCGCCTCGGGAATACTTGAATATCCCCAATATACCAAGCCCCGTGTGTTTTTAAACAGGGAAGTGCCCGAGGTTTTAGTTTCGGGCGATCACAAAAAAATTGAAAGATGGCGGCTTGAAGAAGCGGTCAAAATTACCCGGGAGCGCCGTCCCGATCTTCTTTCGGCGCATCCCGAATTTGAAGAGATGCTTAAGCCGAAGGTTAAAAAAAGAAGGAAGTTAAAAAACGAGGGAAAGGAATAAAGTCGAATGAAGTCGGATTTTTCAAGCTTTAACGAGAAGCTTTTTTCTTCAAAGGAAATAAGCGGTATAGGAAGCGTCGGAACATTAAGGCTGCTTCGCGGAAGCGTTGCAAGGGTTCTTAATTTTATTGCCAGAGCTCTCTCCTATACCTCGGTGCGTTCTTACGGTTGCTTTTTGCTTTCCTTCGGTATCGTCAGCCTGCTTTTGCAGCTTGGCGAATATTACTTCAAGTCAACGCCCGACGTCCCTCTGCTTTCGATTATCTTTTGCCTTGCGATTTCGCTCTTGTCTATACCTCTTCTTCTGATTTCGGGTCCTGCGTGTATAGTTTTGCAGGATTTTCGTCTGACCGATAGAATTTTGTTTGATTTTATGGCGGTAAGAAGAATGCACCGAAATGCAGAGCAAAGGTCTATATCGCCTCTTTTGGCGGTGTTTTTCGGATTTATTCCCGCCGGTGTAAGCTATTTTGTGCCGGTTGAACAGGTTTTTGCCGTTATAGCGGTTGGCGCGATTGTAAGTATTGCCGTTACGTCGCCCGAGTTTTCAATGATGCTTACCATTCTTCTTTTGCCTTATTTGCCGCTTTTTCCGAAGCCTGAGATTTTGATATGCTCGCTTACGGTTATAACTATTTTCTCATATGCGCTTAAGGTTATCGTCGGCAAGAGAGTTTTTTCGATAGATACATACAGCATAATAGTCTTCATTTTGATTGCCGCAATACTTACAGGCGCGGCTTTGAACCGCGGAGCGTCCGGGGGCGATATGCTCGTTTCCGTTATTTTGCTTTTCGGATATTTTCCGATAAGCAACGTTATAATAAACCGCAGACTTGCCGACACCGCCGTAAACGCCGTTATTCTTTCGGCGATACCGATAGCGATAATTTCTATAATTGAATTTATCGTTGAGCATCCGTCAACGAGCTTTACCGCGCCGGATTATTCGACACCGGGCGTCTCGGCGTTCTTCTCATCCTCTGCTGCACTTGCTGCGTTCATTCTCGTCGCGGCAATTATGACTTTGGCGTTTGCTATTGAAAACAGAAACGGCGCCGTTGGATTTTTCTATTTTTCCGTATTCGTTTTGGAAATTGCAGTGCTCGGACTTACTATGCATCTCGGCACTTGGATTGCGGCAATTATTGCGGCTCTCTCATACACTGTGGTGAGGTCGCGCCGCATTCCTCTTGATTTTCTTTTGGTTTTGGTAATAATTCCTCATCTCGCTTATTTTCTTCCCACGGATATTGCCGATAGGGTTTACGGCTACTTAAATATCCAAAGCGGTTTTTCGGATATGATTTCCGAATGTAACGAGGCTCTGGGCATTTTCGGTGACAATATTTGGTTTGGCGTCGGATGCGGAGAAATAAATTCCATTTCAAATAATTTCTGTGGCATCGGTGCGGAGCTTGGCGTGATATTCCTGTCGCTCTTTGTTCTGGCAATGATAATAAGGTTCAGACATCTTTCGTATTACCGACTCTATTCCAGAAACTCGCTCGTAACCGTCTCTTCTGATATGAGCGCCGTGGCAATAGTTGCTCTTCTCGCCTGCGGAGCCTTTGATTTTATATTTGCCGACGTAACCGTTCTTTATCTTTTCATTTTGGTGTTTGCGGTATCGACGGCAGCTCTGAGAACGGCGCGCCATGAAAACGACGACCGTCTCGGATACTACGGTGACTCAAGCAGCTCGGATTCAAGCGCGCTTGATATAAGCGTAAATCGTTGAGGTTTTGATATTTTAAAGCGTGGCAGTAAAGTTTTTTTAAAAAAAGTATTGATTTTTTTGGAACAATTTGTTATACTTGTAATGATAAAGGTCTAAGGAGAGGTATTCCAATGATTTCTCGTGATATAATAATTAAGAACAGTGTAGGATTGCATGCAAGACCTGCAACCTTCTTTATCCAGAAGGCTAATTCTTATAAGAGCTCTATCTGGGTTGAGAAGGAGGATTGCAGAGTCAATGCAAAGAGCCTTCTTGGAGTTCTTTCTCTCGGAATCGTAGCGGGCACGAAGATTACTCTTATTGCAGACGGCAACGACGAGGCTGCAGCAGTAGAGGGACTCGTAGCTCTTATTGACAGCGGATTCTCGAAAATGTAAGCTTGTAAAAGGTTGAAAACGGCATTCGCCGTCTTTTCGTCATATCATATTTAAAGAGCTGTCACAGGTTTCAGTGCTTGCGGCGGCTCTTTTGATTTTCATTTCGCAAAATGCAGAGTGCGTTATTTTTGAAAGCTTGGGGGCGGTGGTTTGACTTTAATTGAAAGGCTTCGTGATAAGGCAAATTCATTGCCTATGCAGCCGGGTGTTTATATTATGAAGGACGCGGACGGTGCGGTTATATACGTCGGAAAGTCGAAAAAGCTGAAAAACCGCGTCACCTCGTATTTCGTCGGCTCAACCCACAGCTATAAAACGGCCAAAATGGTCAGTCTTGTAAAGGATTTCGACTATATCGTATGCAAAACCGAAATAGAGGCTCTGACACTTGAAAACGTTCTTATAAAAAAGCATTCCCCAAAATACAACATCAAGCTTAAGGATGCAAAATCATATCCGTATATAAAGGTGACGGGCGAGGAATTTCCTAAGCTTTTCGTCACGCGTGAGCGAAAGAGCGACAGGGCGAAATATTTCGGCCCTTATCAGAGCTCACAAAGTGCGCATACCGCTCTTGATACGGTTATGAAAATATTTACTCTCGCCACCTGCAAGCGCTCCTTTCCAAAGGATATAGGCAGAGAGCGTCCGTGCATATATCGTGATATGGGGCGTTGCATTGCGCCCTGCACGGGTAAGGTTTCATCCTCGGAATATCGCTCTCTTGTCAAGTGCGCCGAATGGGTTCTGGACGGAAATATAAAGGAAACGGCACAAATGTTGAGAGGCGAGATGGAGGAGGCGTCGCAAAATCTTGAATTTGAGCGCGCCGCCGCAATACGCGACAGTATTTTTTCGCTTGAACGGCTTTCTGAAAAGCAGAAGGTGGTTGCCGATTCAAAGGTTAATCGCGATGTGTTTGCAATATACACCTCCGAGACCGAGGGGGTGCTTGCAATGCTGTCGATTCGCTCGGGAGCTCTTGTCAACAAAAGCGAATTTATTCTTTCGGCGGGTGAGCTTACAAGCCCCGAGGACGTGATATCTCTCATAGCCGATTACTACGACGGCACTGGAAATATACCGCGTGAGGTGATGCTGGATTTCTCGCTTTCCGACGAGGATACGGAGCTGCTCTCGGAATATCTTTCTCTAAATACGAAATACAAGGTTTCGGTGAAAATTCCCGAGCGTGGCGATGGACGCGCGCTTTGTGATATGGCTCTTGAAAACGCAAGGGAATCGGCAAGACAGTATAAGCTTGAGGGTGAGCGAGAGGATAAAAACCTTAAAAGACTTACCGAGCTTCTCGGTCTTTCCGAGGTTCCGAGGCGCATAGAAGCCTACGATATATCAAATATAGGAAACGAAAATATTACCGCTTCGATGGTCGTTTGGTCGGGCGGCAAAATGAAAAAAAGCGATTACCGCACATTCACCGTCAAAACCACGCTCGGTGCTGACGATTACGGCTCGATGCGAGAGGTGCTTGGCAGAAGATTTTCGCATATAGGCGACGGAAGTCTGTCGCTCGGTGAGCAGCCCGACCTTATTTTGCTTGACGGCGGTGAGGCTCACGTCGGTGTCGTAAGGGCTCTTATGGAGGAGCGAGGAATAGATATTCCGCTGTTTGGCATGGTTAAAGACGATTATCATAAAACGCGCGCGATAACCGACGGAGATAGGGATATATCTATTGCAAAGGAGATGGGGGTATACTCTTTCGTTTACAATATTCAAGAGGAAGCCCACAGATTTGCCCTTAAAAACTCGCAGGGCGCAAAGATAAAAACAATGACCCGTTCCACCCTTGAAAAAATCAAGGGAATCGGTCCTAAAAAAGCGAAGCTGCTTCTCTCGTCGATGCCGCTTGCCAAAATACGTACCTCATCGAAGAACGAGCTTTCAAAAATCCAAGGCATATCGGAAGCTGATGCAGAGAATATATATCAATACTATCATAAAGGAGAATAGACCCCGTGTTAAGAATTATCACAGGAAAAGCTAAGGGAAAGCGCATAGAAACGCTTGAGGGCGAGCTAACCCGCCCGACGTCCGAGAGAATTAAAGAGGCGGTATTTTCGGCAATTCAGTTTGATATAGAAAACAGGCGGGTGCTTGACCTTTTTGCAGGCTCGGGTCAGCTCGGACTTGAAGCGCTCTCGCGCGGCGCGGCTTCCGTAAGCTTCGTTGATTCGGCAAGAGAGGCGATGGAGGTCGTAAAGAAAAACGCAAAGGCAACGGGATTTTTCGAGGATTGCCGATACGTCGTCAGCGATTGGCGCAATTATATAAGAAAGGCGTCGGGCAGGGATAAGTACGACCTTGTTTTTATCGACCCTCCCTATTCGATGGAGTGTTGCGCCGACGCTCTTGTGCGCCTTTCGGAATCAGGGCTTCTTGAAAAAGGGGCTATTCTTGTTCTCGAATCCGGCACGGAGGAGATTGACGTTCTGTCCTTATCGAATTTTGAGGTTATAAAATCCACCCATTACGGCAAGAAGACCTTCGTTAACATACTGCTTTACAGAGGTAGCGCGGAATGAAGGTGATTTTGCCCGGAAGCTACGACCCGATAACTCTCGGTCACCTTGAGCTTATAAAGCGCGCCTCATCGCTTTACGACGAGGTTTTCGTAACGATATTTATAAATCCCGAGAAGAACTATAGATTTTCGCTTGCCGACAGGGTAAAGATGATATCCCTTGCAACCGAAGAGCTTCCAAACGTCGTGGTTGATTCATCCGACGGATACGTCGTTGACTATATGAGGGAAAAGGGAATAGATAAAATCATAAAGGGTTACAGAAACGCCGTCGACCTTGAATACGAGAGGCGGCAGGCGAGCTTCAACCTTGAGCGTGGCGGATATGAAACGGAGCTTTGGCGCGCCGACGACGCATTTAAGGACGTTAGCTCCACCAAAGCGCGCGGATATATAGCAAGCGGAGAAAATCTTGAGGAAATTTTGCCCGAAAAAGTGATTTCATTTCTCAATAATCATTGACAAAATCATATATTTAGTTTATAATTATAAAGTTAATATAAGTTAATACTTTATACGTATTGATATACGGAAAGGACTTTCAAAACGATGGAAGAAAAAATTTTGGAACTCAAATCCCGTTTTGCCGAAGAGCTTTCGGCAGCCGCCACCGCCGATGCGCTTGAAGCTCTCAGAGTTAATTTCCTCGGCAAAAAGGGCGCCGTTGCAGAGCTTATGAAGGGGCTTCGCGACGTTGCGGATAAAAAGACGGCAGGTCAGCTTATCAACAGCTTTAAGGTTGAGGTCGAGTCGGCGATTGCCGAGGCTGAAGAAACTCTTCGCAAGGCAGCTATTGACGCTCAGATAAGAGGTGCGAAAAAGTATAATCCCTCGCTTGCTTACGAGCGTGAGCTTGGCTCATATCACCCCATAACCCTCGCAACCCGTGAGGTTGAGGCGGTGTTTGAAAGCATGGGCTTCACCATAGAAAACTATGCCGAGATAGTTGACGATTATCAGTGCTTTGAGGCGCTTAATATACCGAAGCATCACCCTGCGCGCGATATGCAGGATACATACTATCTTGAAAACGGACAGCTTCTCAAAACTCATACCTCGGCGGCGCAGAATGCTATTATGAAGAAGTACGGCGCTCCCCTTCGCGCGATTTTCCCCGGACGCTGCTTCAGAAACGAGTCGACCGACGCATGTCATGAGAATACCTTCTTTCAGATGGAGGGTATGATGATTGACGAAAATATATCTATTTCAAACCTCATCTATTTTATGAAAACCATGCTCTCCGAGGTGTTTAAGCGCGACGTTAAGGTAAGACTTCGTCCCGGATTTTTCCCCTTTGTCGAGCCGGGCTTTGAGCTTGATATCAACTGCGCTATCTGCGGCGGTGACGGATGTCCCTCCTGCAAAAACTCGGGTTGGCTTGAACTTTGCCCCTGCGGCATGATTCATCCGAACGTGCTTTCCGAGGGCGGAATAGATACCGAAAAATATTCGGGCTTTGCTTTCGGTCTCGGTCTTACAAGACTTGCAATGATGAGATACGGCGTAAAGGATATCCGCGACTTTAACAGCGGTAATCTTAAAGCTCTTTCTCAGTTTAAGTCCATTTAAGGAGGTTTTCGAATATGTTCTTATCTATGAATTGGATCGGAGATTTTGTTGACCTCTCCGGACTTGATAAAAAATCGCTTATTCACAATTTCACCCTTTCAACCGCTGAGGTTGAGGATATCATCGTCAAGGGTGAGGATACCTACGGCGTAGTAGTTGCAAAAATTCTCTCGGTTGAAAATCATCCTACCTCAAAGAAGCTTCATCTTCTTAAGGTTGACAAGGGCGACGAGGTCGTTGACATCGTTTGCGGCGCGCCCAACGTAAGAGAGGGAATGAAGGTTGCTCTTGCAACGAACGGCGGCGCTGTATGCGGTCACCCGATTGCTCCCGCAACCATTGCAGGATTTACCTCTTACGGTATGTGCTGCTCCGAGGCTGAGCTTGGTATAAGCGACGATAACTCGGGCATCTGGGATATCACCGACGATATTCCTCTCGGCACGGATATTAAAACGGTTTACGACGTCGACGATATAATCTTTGAGGTTGATAACAAATCTCTTACAAACCGTCCCGATCTCTGGAGCCATTATGGAATCGCACGTGAGTTCGCTACAATTACCGGCAGAGAGCTGAAGCCC
The DNA here is from genome assembly GCA_015064665.1 of Oscillospiraceae bacterium. Next base: position 18,337 of record SVRU01000026.1, on the reverse strand, counting down.
GTACCCGTGTGCGACCTTTCCGTATACGATAATCTTCCCGCAGTTGCCGTTAACGTGAAAAATACCGAGCTTGCATATCGCTACTCGGCAATTAAGGTTGAGAATATCACCCGCAAGGTGAGCCCCGTTAATATGAGAATAAGACTCTATTACTGCGGCTCCCGCGCAATTAATTTCCTTGCCGACCTTACCAACTACGTAATGATGGAAATCGGTCAGCCGATGCACGCATTCGACAACAGAAAGGTTGACAAAATCGAGGTTCAGACCTTTGACAAGGAGTTCAAGTTCACCACTCTTGACGGCGTAGAGCGCAATATCGATGAAAATATGCTTATGATAACTTCGGGTGACGTGCCCGTGGCTATCGCAGGCGTTATGGGCGGCGATGCATCTAAAATCGAGGATGACACGACCTCTCTTCTTCTTGAATCCGCCACCTTCGACGGTGTTTCGGTCAGAAAAACAACCACCCGTCTCGGCCTTCGTACCGATGCTTCGATGAGATATGAGAAGATGCTTGACCCCGAACTTTGCAGGGTAGCAACCGAGCGCCTTTTGAACCTTCTTTTCGAGTGCGACGGAGGCGCAAAGGTAATCTCTTCCTTTACCGACGAGTACGTAAGAAAATATCCCACAATAGTCCTCGACTTTGATAAAAAGTACGTGGACCGCTACACCGGTATAGATATTCCCACCGAAACCATTGTAAAAACTCTTACAGGTCTTGGATTTGGCATAAAGCGCGACGGCAATAATTTCTCCGTCACCGTTCCCACCTGGCGCGCAACCAAGGACGTAACCATCAAGGCGGATATAATCGAGGAAATAACGAGAATCTACGGCTACGATAACTTTGAGATATTTACCTCGGAGAGCGCGCTTGCGCCCGTCCGCAAGGAAGTCCTTAAGTCCGATGAGGACAGAATGAAGGATATTCTCGTTAAGAGCTACCGTCTTCACGAGGTCCACTCTTATATCTGGTCAGACGTTTCAAAGGATAAGGAGCTTGGAATCGAAACGCCGAAGAACGTTGCAATCATCAATGCACAGACTCCCGACCATAAGTATCTTCGCAAGTCTATGATACCCACTCTTCTTGCCTTTGCGAAGGAGAATAAGGGTTACAGCGACAGCTACGGAATTTTTGAAATCGGCCATACCGTTGACGGACTCCGTGACAACGGCTACTGCAAGGAAGAAAACAAGCTCGGAGTAGTTCTTTACTCAAAGAGCGAGGGCGAAGAAGCACTCTTTATGCAGGCGCGCGATATTATCGCAGAGCTTTCTTCGGACATTCTCCACAAGGACGTTTCATTTGCTTCTGCCGAGACAGAGTATGATTACCAGCACCCCGTGAATACTTTTGCGGTGTCGGTTGACGGAATCAAGGTTGGAACGCTCTCGGTTCCTCATCCCACCGTTCTTGCAAATATCGATAAGAAATGCGCTATTGCATTCTTTGAGATAAGCACCGAAAAGTTTGCAACGGTTAAGGCGAACGTTACCGCATATCAAGAGCCCTCGAAATTCCCCGCAATTGATATCGACCTTACCTTTAACGCAAACGTATCCGAGATAGATTTTGAAAAGCTCACTGCCGATGCAAAGGCTGCAGCAGGCGCTATTCTTGCCGACGTAAAGGTTAAGGATATCTACACCGCCGACGGTGTTACCGCGCTCACGCTTCGCTTTACCTTCGTATCCCGCGAGCGCACTCTCTCAAAGCAGGAGCTTGCTCCCACGACCGATGCCATAATCGCGGCAATCGGACTTGAGATGAAGATGTGATTTAATTGAAAACAAAAGAGGAAAGAATTACCGAGCGCATCGGGATTCTTTCCTCTTTTGTTTTTGCTGTTTGTTGCGAAAATGCGGGTTTATTCCGCCGCGTTGCCGTTTGGCAATTCTTCGGGCACCTCGCCTGTTTCCTTATACTTAAGGTATGCATCGTAATAGTTAAGGATAATGTCACACGCCTCTTCGTCTGTGATTTCTTTTGTTTCGCTGTAATTGTCCGCGACGTAGTCTGCAATTCCGTCAACTATCTCTTTTTCAAGCTCAATGCCGTTGGTTTTTAAGGTTTCATCGAGAGCAGACGATACGTCGGCAACGTAATCCTCTTCGTTTTCGTAACCGTTTTTATCGATTGTCAATACGCTTGTATTGATTCCGGATTTGATGCTCTCGAAGGTTTCAAATGACTTTTCGTCAATTCCCGTGCCGTTTTGCATGGCGGTTATCGAAAGCTTTGTGAGCGCTGTCAGAAGCGGGGTCATTCTTTCGTTTGATTTTGCAATTTCGATTATCTTATTTGCCGTAGTTTTTCCTTCGCTGTCGGTGGCATTCATTGCTTCGGTTATTGCATCGGAGCCGTCGTTAAAGGCGGTGAGAACTCCGCTATCCGACAGAACAAAGTAAATATCCGAAAGCGTTTTAAGGTCGCCCGAAAGATTTTCGGGAGTTGTCGTGCGAAATATTTCAAGCGATTCGCATATTAAAATGTTGAACGGGTCGGGCGCCGTAACGGGAAAGCTGCCGTTTTCATAAGCGTAAGAGCCTGAGCGCACCGCTGAAGCAATCAAATCGGTCATTATCGGGTTGCCTTCAACTCTTTTCAGCATGGAAAGTATCCGCGCCTCTTCTTCGGACGTAAGTGATTTCGGGTCGCAACCGCCGAAAGCGGTAACGTCTGCCGCGATGATTAGCGCATCGGGCAAAAGCTCGGCCATTTTTGTTTCCTCACCGTCAACGCGCGCGGTGGAAATCCTTTCATACATAGCGTCTACGCCGAGAATTCCGTACATAAAGACCAAAGGATGCTCGCTGACGCTTTTTGCGTATGCCTCGTATGTCTCGTTGAATTTTGCCGCCGACTCGCTGCCATCGGAAGAGAGGTTTATCTCTTCGTGAGCTTCTCTCGCAATATTTCCTATACCGATTGCGGGCAAAAGAATTATGCCTGCTATTGCCGCACCCTGCAGACATCCGAGCAAAAAGCCGAGAATTCTCGTAAAAAATGTATTTCGTCTTGATTTAAATCCGCAAAAGGCGCATATAATTTTATGTAAAATAAGCAGTATTTTGTTTATGACGATAAAAAGTAAGACGAATATTATCGGCATGGCAATTAAAGCTATCGGCACCGATAAAAAAAGCTTTAGTGTGTGTGCGTCAAGGCTTGACAAAAAATCACCCTGAAGCCACGAGGGAATTTTATCCCATCCGTTAAGCACGGCTTGAATTTCTTCGGGGCTTTTTTGACCGATATATCCGTCTATTTTACCGTGTATAAACGGAATTACAGCGTAGCTTATTATTCCCGATATTAAAATTGTGATAGACCTGACCGTCTGCCGCATAAATCCGCGCCAAAAACCGACCAGCGCGCCAAACGCGGCAAGAAGGATCACAAAGCCGTAAATCAGCGGACCGAAGTTTAAGGGATCGGCTGCGCTTATGGCTAAAATATTTGTGTTAAGCATTTAATATGCTCCTTTAGTAAGGCTTGTCTTCTATTCAATAATATCACAAAGACTGTGTTTTTGTCAATCAAGGACGTAATTTTTGCCCCTCATATCCCAAACCTTGAGGATTGCCACCTGGGTTTTAGCATCGGCAATCTCACCGCGCATCACCATTTCGTAAAGCTCTGCGAGCGGTATTTTTTCAACGTCAAGAAATTCATCATCGTCAAGCTCTCTGTCGGTAAACGAAATATCCTCGGCAAGATACATTCTGATTTTCTCGTCAAGCACTGCGGGTGAGGGAATAAGGTCGCCAAGGTCGGTGTATTTCTTTGCTACGGCGCCCGTTTCTTCGCGAAGCTCTCTCTGCGCCGCAAGAAGTGAGTCCTCATCCTTTGAATTCAGCTTTCCCGCAGGTATTTCAAGAAATACTCTGCCGTGCGGATATCTGAACTGCCGCTCCATCAAAACGCGCCCGTCATCAAGGAGCGGAATCACGCAAACCGCCCCGACGTGCATACACACCTCGCGCGGAGCGCATTTCCCGTTGGGCAGGGTCACCGTGTCAAGCACAACGTCTATTATGTGTCCTTTATATATTTCCTTGCGTGAAATTCTTTTCTCTTCAAGATTTGACATGTTCGTACCTCTATTGGTTTGCTTCGCCGCTATGAGAAGCAAAAAAGTTATAAAAAACGACCGCAAAAACGGTCGCACCACAATATCTATTTTATCACATTTTCAAGGCAATGTCAATAAAAAAACAAGGATTGGCGTAAATTTTACAGTGTGGACATATTTACCGAAAAAAATAACTAAATTTAGAAAAAACTGTTTACTTTTCACAAAATATATGCTATAATACATATGAGGTCAGCAGACAGTTGCCGGCTTCAAACAGAGGAAAGGAAAGAACCCTATGAAAATCACGATTTACGGAAAACAGATGACAGTACGCGAAAGCCTTAAGGAAGCAGTGGAAAAGAAGCTTCGCAAATTTGACAAATTCTTTGGCGAGGATACCGAAGCGTTCGTAACCTGCAAGGTTCGCAAAGGAGACAAGATTATCGAAATTACCGTAAATTACGGTGGAACGACCTTCCGTTCGGAAGAAGAGAGCGAAACCTTTATAACTGCGCTTGACAGAGCGACGGAAGGACTTGAACGACAGATAAGAAAGAATAAGACAAGACTTGAAAAAACGGTTAAGCGCGGAGCCTTCACGACCTTCGACGTCGACGATGACGACGAGTATGAAGAGGAGGCGGAATTTAACATTAGAGTGAAAAGCTTTCCGTTCAAGCCCATGGCTCCCGAAGAGGCGATTTTACAGATGAATCTTCTCGGTCACGAGTTCTTTGCATTTACAGATGCCGAAACGCAGGATATATGCGTTGTGTATAAAAGAAAGGACGGGGACTACGGTCTGCTCGTTCCCGTAAAATAATTGTCGGTTGATATAAAAAGAAAGCCCGAATCATTTTGTTTCGGGCTTTCTTTTTGCTATACGTTTGGTTTGTTTTTTCGGTGTAACCGTCTTGGTTTTTTGGGGCGAGGGCGCCTTTGATTTTGGCTTATTATTTGACACGGGGCGCGCTTTTTTGATTTTTGCTTCACATTTTGCGTTGGCTTCAATCATTTTCAGTATTCTCTCGGCGGCCAGAGCCTTTGCCGTGCGCTTGTCAGAGGCAATACCCGTTGCTTTAATTCCGTCAAAGCGGCATTCTATCTCGTATTCGCGAAGATTTGCTGTTGAGTTATCCGTTTCGCCTAGGTCGCGGAATTCGGGAGAAGCTTTTTTTGATTTCTGTGCGTATTCCTTAAGCTTTCCAAGCGTATTCTGAAGCTTCGCTTCATTTTGGAGGACTTTTTTCTTTTTTGCTTCTTCCATAAGTGCCGAGAGAGCCGCTTCGGCTGCCGCGGCGTCTGCAAGCTTCTGGTTTTTGCCTTTTCCGATTCCGTATAGCTTATCTCCGATATAGCAGGCGCGCTCGTAAATTTTTTTATGGTCGGGACCGCTTTCGGATACCGTTTTGTAGACGGGGGGCGTAAGTCGGTGGTTTTTGTCGGCGCACCACTCCTGAAGCGCGTTTTTAAAGCTCTGTATCGGCGGTGCTTTGCTTACGAGATAATTCTCTACGTCAAGCATAAGCGCAAGAGAGGAGATAACTGCTTTAATGTCGTTGCCGCTGTCAATGTAAATAGCGCCGATTATTGATTCAAACAGGTCCTCCATAACCGACGGCTCGTTTTCTATACCCAGCTTCGCGTCACCATCACCCATTAAAAGAAATTTCTGAAGGCCGAGTTTTTCGGTTGCAAGCGAAAGGTTTTTCTTGTCCGAAAGCTTTGATTTTATATTTGAAAAATCCCCCTCGTTAAGAGTCGTGGATATTCCGAATTTATATCTCTCGGATAAATCCTTCATCAAAAGGGTCACTATTGCCGCAGAGAGAATGCTGTCACCGAAAAATTCAAGAACCTCGTTCGACTGGTATCTGAGCCCGGTTTTCGCATCCTTATGCTCGTTGGTATAGCTCGTTCTTGTAAACGCCTGGCGCAAAAGCGCCTTGTCCTTAAAGGTGTATCCGATTTTCTTTTCTATAACCGATATATTTTTTGAAAAAACCATGTGTTTTCCTTGTTTTTTTATTTTTATTTATTTTATCATTAATTGAATCGGTTGTCAAGTGTGTATAAATAGCCAAGCTTGACAAAAAATAACTATATCCTGAATTTAAGAGGTTATAATGCATAAAGAAAATCGCAGTGTGTTTTCGGCTCTTGAGGGCTATATTGATATGTTTATAAATCTTGCGGCTATATTAACAGGCTATCTAGTTGCCATCATACTAAGCCCTACGGGCAGAGATAGAGTAAATATACTTCATCCTTACGCTGTTCTGTTTATCTTTAATAACCTTCTTATAATTTCATTCGTTTATCACGCTATGGATATATACCGCCCGAACAGATACGTTCGGAATTATAAAAGCTTTCGCGCTCTCTTGAAGGCAAATTTGGTATCGGTGGGGCTTATAAGCTTGGTTGCGGCTCTAACCGTAAGAGGCGCATGGCGGCAGGATACGTTTCGTATAATTATTTTTTCGGCTGTTATATCTACGTTGTTTCTGACGCTGAAAAGGCTTATTATAAAATGGCTTATCGTTATTTTTCACTCAGCAAACCGCCACTTGAGAAGGGTTGTAATTATGGGTGACAACGTCTTTGCTATATCCGATTATATCAAAGAGAGCGGCACTCAGCGTGGGAGCTTGATTTTGGGGCTCGTAAGCGACAAAACTGACGTCGGCGCGATAGGAGTAAAAAGGCTCGGCAATGCCGCTGATTTTGAGGCGGTGCTTGATAAATACCGTCCCACCGAGGTGGTTTTTGCGCCCGACGTATACGATAAAAGACGTCTTATTCCGCTTGTAAACGTCTGCGACGACCGTTGTATCAAGGTATATTTTCTGCCGATAATATACGAATTTTTCAAAAATTCCGCTCAGATTGAAAAAATAGGCTCAATGCCCTTGATTAATATTCACAGCACGCCTCTTGATAATACGGCAAACGCCATTATTAAAAGAGCGATGGATTTAATCGGCTCCTTCATTTTGATAATTTTAACTTTGCCGATAATGGCTTTCGCGGTAGTGGGAGTATATTTTTCCTCACTCGGACCTGTAATTTTCAAGCAAGAGAGGGTTGGAAAGCTTGGGAAAAAATTCTATATATATAAATTTCGTTCAATGCGCGTAAACTCTGCTTCAAATAGCGCGTGGACAACGGGCGACGATCCGAGAAAAACGAAATTCGGCACCTTTATCAGAAGATACGCAATTGACGAGCTTCCTCAGTTTTTTAACGTTTTACGCGGCAGTATGTCGCTCGTAGGGCCTCGCCCAGAAATTCCCATGTTCGTTGAGCAATTCAAAAATACCGTGCCGCTTTATATGCTGAAGCATTACGTAAAGCCGGGCATTACAGGTCTTGCGCAGATAAAGGGGTTGCGCGGAGATACCTCGATTGAAGAAAGAATACGTGAGGATATTGAGTATATAGAGAATTGGTCGGTTTGGCTTGATATTGTTATACTTTTAAAAACGCCCTTCAAGGCTTTTAATAAAAATGAAAAATACACCGCGCGAAAACACGCTCGGAGAGGTGAAAAAGAATGAGCAAAGTGCTATACGCAGCCGGCACGGCAGAGCATATCAAAAATTTTCATTTGCCGTATATCGAAAGGCTTCGCAAGGAGGGACACGAGGTGGTTACAATGGCGAAGGGTGACGGCGTCGATATTGAGGTTCCGTTCGTCAAAAAAATGTTTTCCATAAAAAATCTTTTTCTCGTCTTAAAGGTCAGAAAAATCATGATACGCGAAGGATTTGACACCGTAATACTTAATACCACCTTAGCGGCTTTTATTATAAGACTTGCGCTGCCGCGCAAAAAAACAACAAAGGTAATAAATTTCGTACACGGGTATATGTTTGAACCCGAGCCCGTGGGGCTAAAGGAAAAAATATTCCTCTTTTGCGAGAAGCTTTTAAGTTCTAAAACCGATCATATCATAGTAATGAACTCTGATGATTATTTTATTGCGAAAAGATACAGACTTTGTTTAGGTGAGGTCAGAATGACTCGCGGAATGGGGGCAAAAATAAGCGATAAGCCACAAATTTTGGCAGAGTCCGTCTTTGATTTAAAGCAAGGTATCGGTAAATACGTTTTGTGCTTTGTCGGCGAGCTTTCCGAGCTGAAAAATCAAAAGATGCTTATATCGGCTATGCCGGGGATAAAAGCACATATTCCAAACGCTGTGCTGTGGCTTGTCGGTGACGGCAAAGAAAGGCGGCGGCTTGAGCTTTACGTGCGTGAGCTTAATTTGTCGGACTCGGTCTTGTTTATGGGAAAACAGAACAACCCGTGTGACCTTATCAGAGCATGCGATATATATCTTTCCGCAAGCAAAAAAGAGGGAATGCCCTTTAATATAATAGAAGCTCTCGGCTGTAAAAAAACCGTGATTGCCTCGTCTGTAAAGGGACATAAGGATATAATTGAGCACGGAAAAAGCGGTTTTTTATTTAAAAAAGATAACGTGGGGCAGCTCGTTGACCTTATAAAATTAATATATTGCGGAGAGTTAACGATAGATAAGGGCGAAGCCTTCTCAAGATATAAAGATTTTTCGTTTGACACCGTTTTTGATAAAACCTATAATACCGTAAAGGAGCTTATCGAAGCTTGACAAATTCGTTTATAAGATTCTTTACCCCGAAAAAGCTGCGCTCGTTTTATATGAGCGACTTGTATCCTGCAGTGATTTCCTTGCTCGTTGCTTTCGGGGCAATTTTTGGAATCGAAATTTATACCGCCGCGCTTCATACGATTATTGCCGTTATAGGACTTTGTATATCAAATTCAATAAAGCCGACCTTGATTTCTCTTCTCACCTTCGTTATGCAGCTGTCGGTGAAAAATTCCCCTTTTTATCCAAACAGGTCAGATTATCTTTACACGGGGTGGCGTCTTTTTGTGGTTTTGGCTATATTCATAGCCGTTATTATAGGCTTTTCCGCGTTTATTTACCGTAACCGAGTTTATAAAAGGACATTTTTGGCTTTTGGAAAGGGCAGAGGGTATTTTGCGCTCCTTTTTGCCGCGCTTTTGTTAAACGGCGCTTTTTATGACAAATGGACCTTGTCAAGTCTTCTTTTCGGTATTTTAAACGCTGCTCTCCTTTGCGTTTTTCCCGTCTTATTATATAACGGATTTTCAGAGAAAGAAAATTCCGATGATATAGCAGGATATTTTTCCTATTTATCGCTTCTTGTGGGTCTGGTTATAACCGCCGAGCTGTTTGCACTTTATATGACTAACGACAAAATATTTGCAGAAGGCTCGATAAACAAGGTTGAGGTTGCTCTAGGATTTGGAATATGGAATCTTGTCGGCAACTCGCTCATCGTTCTGATTCCGCTTATTTTTTACGGAATAGCAAAAGGCAAGCACCCCGTGTTGTATTTTTGCGTAGCATGCGCGGTGTATATAGCGTCTGTGTTTACGATGTCAAGAAACGCTCTCCTCGTCGGCACGGCGCTTTACTTTATATGTATTCTGATTTATTGCTTTTACGGAAGGTATCAGAAATTCTTCAGATTTTTTGCTCTTTTCATCATTCTTTTGGCGCTTGTATTTTTTGCAACGTTTTACGGCGAGATAAAAAAATTACTTGCCGATTATTTTAACCGAGGACTCTCGGACAACGGAAGATTTAAGCTATGGGGAATAGCCTTTAAAAATTTTCTTTCCTCGCCTTTGTTCGGGTGCGGTTTCTTCGGACTCGACGTTGATGATTCGGTTCTTTATTCATTCGGCCCCGTGCCGAAAATGGCGCATAATACGCTTGTTCAGCTTCTCAGCTCGTCGGGGCTTTTCGGACTTTTTTCCTATCTTTTATACCGTTTTTTTACCTTGAAGGAAATTTTCACAAGATTAAGTTTAAAGAAAACGTTTATGGCGCTTTCAATGGCGGCGCTCATTGCAGGCAGTCTTGTTGACAATTTCATATTTAATATTTATCCGCTGTTTTCCTATACGGTATCGCTTGTTATAATAGCTAAAGAAAACGAAGAAAGGGCAAAAAAGCTCTGAGAATATATAGAAAAACCGTTTTAAAAACAAGGCGAAACGAAAAAAATAAAAAATAAAAGCAAAAAACCGAAAAAAACACTTGACTTTTGAATTTTATTGTGATATAATAACCAAGCGAGATTTTGAGGGAAACCTCAAATGACGAATGGCGGATTAGCTCAGTTGGCTAGAGCGTCCGGTTCATACCCGGCAGGTCGTTGGTTCAAATCCGACATCCGCTACCATAAAAGGCCCGTTGGTCAAGCGGTTAAGACACGGCCCTTTCACGGCTGTAACATGGGTTCGATTCCCGTACGGGTCACCAACCACAAGAAAGCACCACAACAGTGGTGCTTTTCTTTTTTTGTGGTTGGTGACCCGTACGTCATCGAACCCAGCGCAAACATGCTTTGCGTGATTTGCGCCGGGATTCGAATCACAGCCTCGCCGTCTCGCGTCGAAACCTTGTGGGCGAGGCTGATTCCCGTACTTGTTTGCCGCTCGGGGTTTTTATAAAACACTCGTTTTCGTACTCGTTGTTGGAATATCCTTTCCCAAAGGGCAAAAGCGGATATTACCTAGGTTTAGACATTGTAATCAGAAAACGCATTTTTGAGTATTTTTTCGATGCTGCTTGTCCGGCCTCTTTTTTCTTTTTTATGGTGTATGAATTTTTAATAATAATTAACTCCCAATAATACATAAGTGTATTTTATTTGACAAATAATATATTGAAAAGTGTTTGAAAAAATATTAAAAATATATTGAAAAGTGTAAAAAACTATGTTATACTATTGTTGAAAAATGTTTCACGGGAGGTTTACAATCGTGCTTTTTAGAAAAATCGAGAGCTTTATTAGAGAATATTTGACTTTGAATAGTAACAAGATTCTCGTGATTGACGGAGCTCGTCAGATTGGTAAATCATATATAATTCGCAAAGTTGGTGTAGATCTCTTCAAAGAGAATTACATTGAAATTAACTTTGCCCAGGATAAAGAAGGCAGCAAACTTTTTAAGAACGTTAATACTGTAGAGGACTTCTATTTTACACTCAGCACTATTGCCGGGGATAAAATGAAGGATAAGGAGAACACATTAATCTTTCTTGATGAAATCCAAGAATATCCCCAGTTTATTACGCTTCTTAAATTTTTAAAGCAAGATGATAAGTATACTTATATTGCATCGGGCTCACTGCTCGGTGTTACTCTTGCTAATACCGGTTCTATTCCTATTGGTTCTATCGAAATAAAGAGAATGTATCAGCTTGACTTTGAGGAGTTCTTAATCGCAAACGGATTCTCAAGCGAAGCAATTAACGTTCTTGAAAACAAGTTTTTATCTCGCAAATCTCTTGACGAGGCTATGCACGAAAAGCTGCTTGATCTATTCAAGAAATATTTGATAGTTGGCGGTCTTCCTGATGCGGTAAATGAATTTTTGAAAACCCGAAACGTTGTTGTTATTCGAAAGATACAGGAAGATATCATTAGATTTTACGGTGAAGATGCATCAAAATACGATGCGGGGAACAAGCTCAAAATCAAACGTATATACGATATGCTGCCCTCAACTATGCAGAATACCAAGAAGCGAATAGTTGCAAAAGATATCGAGGGCATAGTGGGAAAAAGATTCAAAAACTATGCAGATGAATTTGACTATCTGACAAGCTCGGGTATTGCGCTTGAAGTAAAAGCAATTGCGAATCCTATTTTTCCACTCGTGCAATCAGAAGATAAAACACTGCTTAAGCTTTATATGAACGACGTTGGACTGCTCTCCGGTCTTTTGTATAAGAACAACGCGAAGCCTATACTTGATGACGTGCGCTCTATAAATCTTGGCGCACTTTATGAAACAGCCGTGGCAGGTCAACTGAAAGCACTCGGTCATAAGCTTTTCTATTACGATAATAGAAATCGTGGCGAGGTCGATTTCCTGGTAGATGATTTTGACAATCTTTCGATTTTGCCGATAGAAGTAAAGAGCGGAAGAGATTACACTATTCACAGTGCGCTGAATCATTTTTTGAATAGCGAATCATATCCTGCAAAGTGTGGATATGTCTTATCAAATGAAAGAGAAATAAAAACAGTAGGTAAAGTAACCTATCTCCCGATTTACTTTGTAATGTTTATCAAGCCAATGTCAAGCGAAGATGAGGTCTTGATATAAAACAGGTCGATACAACTAGCATTAGCATAGCATATAACTATGTCTTTTAGCTTTTTGTATCGACCCTTTTCTTTCCCGAATTCGCTGCCAGGAGTATGATATTATTTTTATGCGCTTGCAACTATTTGTGCATTAGGCTGTATCGTTTTAATAATTAACCCAACAATTATTCTGTACTTTGGGCATTGAATAAGGTGCCTTAAAGGAAAAATCAGCCTGATGATTTTCGAAAAATATGCGAACTTGAAGTATAAATACGGAAACCGTCATTTTTGGTGCAGAGGGTTTTACGTAGATACAGTAGGGCGCAATAAAAAGGCTTTTACGGAGTAACGAAGCCTGTATTTGACGCTCTTGCCTTTGACGGCGAAATGCCGACTATCCGTTTGAAAGTTTTTGAAAAGTAGTAAACGTCGGAATAACCAACCTTAGCGGATATTTCCGTTACTGACAACTCGGTTGTTAAAAGCAACTCTTCCGCAGCCGATATTCTCACGTTGTTTATATATTCCGATGGCTTGCAGTTAAGCTCTTTTTTGAACAGTCTTGAGACGTAGGATTCCGATAATGAAAATTTTTGAGATATACCGGAGAGACTTAGTGTGCTAGAGTAATTTTGTTCAATATATTTTAAAATACCGCCTAATCTGCGGCTTTGCTTCAGGGAATTTACGTTGCCGAGAAGAATTAAAAGTTCCTTAACGAGTTGATCGAGAAGCAACTGTTCATTAAAGCTTTCGTTCGGCTCCAGCTTGTTTGCTCTTTCAAATATATGCTTGACACTTGTAGGTGTGTTTTTTGTGAAATTCCGAATCTCGCTCAGGGAAGTATATTCACTCTTGCATTTGTATGCATAACCGTCGTTTAGCTCTATACGTCTCGTAACGCTTAATTTGTTTTTTGTAATATTTTCGGTGACGCTCGCCGCTAAAAAACTAATGACGTAATATTCACACGCTCCTCCGTTGAGCGGCAAAAAAAACATATTTGGCGGTATAAGCAAGACGTCCGAAGGCTCAACGTGGAAAATTTCGTTTTCTACGCTCATATCAAACGAACCTCGTATACAGTATAACAAGGTGCTGTAAGGAGTGCATTGACCGCTATGCCATGCACCCTTGTTCCGCGATATACGCCCAAAGGTTCTAACCCTTATTTCGTTATCTAAATTATAAATCATTATTATATTTTTTACATAGCCTCATTTTACAATAATTTTTTTAAATCACTGACGATTTGTTCAGCAAATTTTCCATATCCATCGGTGGTAAAATGAACGCCGTCAGCAGTACGAAAATCAGCAGCTTTTATAGAGACCGAGTAAAGATCCACCACCGACAATCCATATTTTGCGGCTACTTGCGCAGCAACCTTGTTTCTGAGTTTTACTCGCTCCTCTCTTTCCGTATCAGATACACTTGTTGTTAGAGCTATGATTATAGGAGTATCCTTGAATTCATCAATAAGGAACTTTACCGTTTGCTCGTAGTAGTGCAGATATTGCGTATCGTCATCAAGGTGCCAGCCGTGAAGTCCGTTGTTGAATAGAATTGCATCTCGGTGTTTTTGCTGTTTGGCAAACATATGGATAGAATCAAACAAAAACGGGTTGTCTAACGCCTTCGAAGTTCCAAAACCATCGAACAGTATTTTACCGTCCGAACAAGACGTTGCCGTTCTTCTGGTGTTGCAGGATATGGAATCACCTATATACAGTACTCGCGGAACATCGTTTCTTCCCGGCTGCTCCCACCATACGTTATCCCATTCATATGTTTCAAGCGCGGTATCCTTGTTTTCGTGTTCGTATGTATACTGACTCATTTTATTATCTCCCTGTCGCTTAAATTTCGGGCAAAACGCAATTACCCTTACTGATTCTAACACAAATTACTCTAAAAGTCAATGTTCAGTATAGTACAAAAAATGTTATTTGAATACATTGAATGAGAATGGATGGTATGGTATAATCTATGTAAGGCTTATCTGAAAGCTCACTTGCAAGGAAGCCGAAGACGATTGCTCGGCGAGCGTTTTGCGACAAGCAAAACAAAGTGCGGCACCGCCACGAAAGAGGCGCGGCTCGCAAGGAGCATAATTTATGTGCGGTTATTTGCGCATTTTATAAGTTCAATAAGAAAGGGAAGAAAAATGAAAAATTCGGGCTTCATAGCTTACAGGTCTTTTCACACACCTCTTGACACGATTGAGAAATTCAACAACGAAGGCTATAACACGGTTTGTGTGTACCCTGCGCATACGTTAAATTCAATAGGAACTCCTTATTCACAGTACCCACCTACTTGGCTTTGGTACGACAAATTTGATTTCACCCCATTTGACCGAATGGTAGAAGACGTCTTGTCGGTTATGCCCGAAGCAAAAATTCTTCTGATGATAGACCTTAACTCTCCCGCCTGGCTTGAGCATAACAATCTGAAAAGCTGCAACGATTCCTTTTTAAATCTCGGAAAGGCGGTTCACAATCCCATCTGGTTGGAATCTACCGAAAATTATCTTAAAAATTTCGTGAAATATGCAAACGAAAAATACGGTGAGAGAATTGCCGCGTACGTTCTTGCTTGCGGCGCAACCGACGAGTGGTACGATTATTCAAACGGAACAGAAAGCCCTGAGCGCAGAGCCGCATGGAGAAGCTATCAGCTGTCGCACGGACGACCCGACCCTATTGATATTCCGCCCGAGTCGGTAAGAGCGCACGTAACGCACGATGATTTTTTGCGTGATCCTAACGCAGACGGTTTATCCCTTCAATATTGGCATTTCTGCAACGAATCGATAGCGGATACCATCACGAGATTTGCACGTGATACAAGAGAGATAATCGGCGACAAAGCCCAAATAGGTTGCTTCTACGGATATATACTTGAAAAGGGTATCGGAACTCTGGTTTCCTGCGGACATCTTGCGTACGAAAGGGTTCTTGATTGTGACGATATTGATTTTCTTATCAGCCCCGGAACCTACCGCGACCGTCATATCGGTGGAGGAAGCGGATTTCTCATTCCAAGCGGCAGTGCTGCTGTAAGAGGCAAGAAGCTCCTTCACGAGTGCGATCAACATACGCACACGTCAAATCATCATATTACGCCTTACGTATACTTTAATCATCCGCGCTGGCCGGATGAAAAATCAACCGTCGCAGGAATAAAAAGAGAGACCGCGCTCGGCTTAATCAAGCGCACGCACCTTTGGTGGTTTGATATGTGGGGAGGCTTTTATCAAGGCGAGAAGGTTATGAAGTGCCTCGCAGATGCGAAAAAACTTTGGGATAGGATTTCTTCGACGAATGCTGTCGACGCTTGCGAGGTTGCTATGGTGGTTGATGCCGAGAGCACTTATTTCGTAAACCAGCTTCACGAAAACTCGCCAAAAATCAATTTAGGCACAAGAAACAAGCTCAATAGGCTCGGCGCGCCTTACGAGGTGTATTCATTTAATGATATTCCGAAAATCAAGAATTTTGACAGGTATAAGCTTGTAATTTTCACGTCTCTCTTTGATTTAACACCCGAAAAGCGCAGTATTCTTGATGAATACGTACTAAAGGACGGCAGAAGCGTCCTGTGGTTATATGCTCCCGGAATTGTGACGGACGGTGAATTGAATAAAGAAAACTGCGAGAAGCTCTCCGGCATCAGCTATTATGAAGAGGGCGTTGCAAAACGAAAAACGGAAAAGTACATTTCCTATTATATTCATAATTACGACGAACTCACGCCGGCTGTTTTGAAGGAAATTGCGAAAGACGCCGGGGTTATGATAAACGTTGAAGAGGAGCTTCCCGTATATGCCGAAGGAAATCTTTTGGCAATACACACGAAAGACGGAGGGAATATTACAGTAACGGTGAATGAAGGATTTTCCGTAGCAGAGGAGCTTTTTACCGGCAAACTGATAAATATTGAGCGTGGAAAGTTCGTATATGATTTTTCTGAGCCCGACACGGCTCTGTTCCGTCTTACATAAAATTCGGGAGATATGGCTATGAAAATTATAAATTTACCGCCGGATTATGAAAGATGCCTTGACGTCATTTCAAAAAGATTTCATGACAGGCTTCCGAGCGTTACGGTAAGATTTGAAAAAAGCGAGTGTTTAACAGTTGGCTTTGACGGCGCTGAAGGATATATAAAATGTGACAGAGTCAATCACTTCTCAAGGCTTTTGGGAATATTTATCGAAAAATACAACGGTGAGAGATTCGAAGTTTCGGAGAATGCCGCTTTTAAAACCGTAGGATGTATGCTAGACCTGTCGTTTGGTTCAGCTCTTACGGTAAAAAGCATATTTGATTTTTGTGAATATATCGCGCTTTTAGGCTACAGTCAGATATGGCTTTATATGGAAGATATGTACGAAATAAAAGAGCGCCCGTATTTTGGTTATCTGCGCGGACGATATTCTTTTGATGAGCTGAAGGCTATTGATGACTATGCTTACTCATTGGGAATTGAAGCCGTTCCTTGTATACAAACACTCGGGCACTTGAAAAATTATCTCTGTTGGCCCGAGGCAGAAGCAATATCAGAAGGTCCTGCTATAATGCCGATGAACCTTTTGCCTGATTGCGAGGAAACCTATGAGTTTATAGAGCAAATGATAATTAATTCCTCATCTCCGTTCAGAAGCCGCAAAATACATATCGGATGTGATGAAACAGCCGGTTTGGGACTGGGAAAATATCTGCAGCTCCACGGATATCACGATCAGTTCGAAATATATATACGCCATGTCAACAGAGTCGTTGAAATCTGCAAAAAGCATTCGCTTTCGCCGATGATGTGGGGGGATATGTTCGTTTCATATTCCTCGAAGAACGGCAATAATTTCGACCGTGATGCTGTTATCTCTGAAAAAATCAAAAGCAGCATCAGCAAAGACGTCGAAATAGTTTTCTGGCATTACGGTCAGCACATCGGATGCGAGGAATATATGCTTGATAAGTATTTTGTTCTTTCGGACAACCCGATTTTTGCCGGAGGTGCAAGAAGCTGGCAGAGTCCCTTGACAGATAATTATTTTTCATTGAAAGCTACCAAAGCTTCTCTTTCCGTTTGCAAGAAAAAAGGTGTTAAAGATGTGTTCCTCACGCTTTGGATCTACGTTACGTCCATTTACCAAACAACCTATCTTGCGCTCTGTCATTTCGCTGAGCTATCATACAACGATAATGCAGAAAGCATCGAAGAGCGTTTTGAGTTTTTAACCGGTGCATCGTATGACGCATTTATGAAAATTAGCAATTTTAATGACTTATATGATAGTGACGAGGCGATAGAAAACGCCGGTTATAAGGGAAGCGGCAGAGGAAATCGCTATTTTATAAGTGATATATTTGTTAACGTTCTTGATAAGGACCTGATTGAACATCCGAGAAGTGATTATTATAAAAAAACTGCAGACTTTTTTCGTGTATACGAAAGAGATGAGAGCGAATGGAATTACCTTTACGGCTTTGCTCTCGCAATTTTTGATATGCTTGCACTTAAATGCGAGATTGCCGAAAAGCTTGTTTCCGCATACAAGCGCGGCAATAAGCAGGTCTTAGAAGAAATAAGAGGAATTCTTCTCCCTCGTTATCTTGAAAAGCTTGAGGACATCAGTCGCCTCCATTCTTATCACAAGGACACCTATCTTCGCCCATTCGGTACTGAAAACCGCGATCACGTTTACGGCGGAATGAAGGAACGGGCAAAAACTGCAATGCGCAGAATAGGTATGTATCTTGACGGAAAAATTGAAAAAATAGAGGAGCTTGAAGAGCAGCGTCTTTCATATGTCGGAGGCCCCTTGGTAACAATAGTGCCGAAGATATATTATTAGGGTAGCCGTAAGAGAATCGAACTCATAAGGTTTTAAAAGATATATTTTCCCATATACATCACCGAATTTTTCTTAAATATCCGCATATTTCTCGAAAAATTCAGCTTGTCTATGAAAAAATCTATTCTTTTAAAACTGCTTCGCACCTTACGGCGAATAATTTTTTTGTGGATTTTGTTGGACTTTGCCGCAGTCAA
>SVRU01000119.1 GCA_015064665.1 Oscillospiraceae bacterium | reverse complement strand
CCGGTAATTTCGGGCTTTATTTCAAGTCCGGGACCGGGGCCCCAGCCTGAGAAGTCGGACATGAAAGGACCTGCTACCTGCTTCTTGGAAAGCTCGATAGTTCCTTTTCCGAGGGCCGCGAGGAATTCACCGTCGTCCTGAGACATGGACGCAACGGGAATCTGAACCTCTCCGACGTTCATTCTGATGTCACCCGAAACGTTGTTGTAAATGATAACAGCGCTTGCGCCGTTAAGCTCTGCGATACTTGCCTTTTCCTCGAACGTGGTCTCTCCACGGGCAACGAGAGCTATTTTACCCTTAACGTCTATATTTGCGTAGTCGGCGTTGGTACCGATACCGGGAACTCTTACGAATTCAATTTTGAGATTTTCCTGATTTCCGAGAAGCTCCTCGGCAAAATTTTTCTCCTCGCCGAATCTGTCACTTGCTTCAACAAAGTAGATGATCTTCTCGCCGTACTTAAGATAAGCCTGGGGAACACCGCTTATGGAAGCGACGGTGAACGAGGGCTTATATGAACCGGGAGAGCCTACCGTAGCGCAGTCGGGGTTTGATGTGAGAGGAAGGTTACCGTTCTTGGTAGATCCGACAGCCGAGTTGTTATCGTTACCTGCGGCAACGATAAGGCTGAGACCCTGCTCCTGAATTTTGTAATAAACCTGCTCCTCAAGTGCGGGATCACTGAATCCGCACGAAGCTCCGAGAGACATATTGATAACGTCAACGTTGAGCTTTACGCAGTCCTCAAGAGCCGCGATGATCCAAGAGGATCTTGCTCCGTCCATCTTATCGGAGAATACCTTCATTATCGCGAGCTGAGCGTTGGGAGCAACTCCGCGAACGCCGTCGTGACCTACAACGTGCCCCTTGTTATTACCTGCGATGATACCTGCGACGTGAGTTCCGTGATTGCTCTTCTGAGGGAATACGTCGGGGTCTGCGTCTGCATAGTCGAATGCGAAGGGAACCTTTTCGTTTACGTAAAGGTCGTTTGCGGTAACTCCGGGATAATATCTGTCTGCGGAGAGCTTATCGCCTGCGTTCACCTTACTCTCGATATACGCGAGGTCAAAGCGCATACCCTCGGGATTGAAGTAATCAACCGAGAATGCGGAGTGCGTATAGTCAAGACCCGTATCGAGAACCGCAACAACGACGCCGGTACCGTCATAATTGATAACACTACCGTCGAAGATACCGTTTCCGTCAACCTGCACCTCGTTGGTAACTACCTTTGCGTCTGCTCTTTCATAGGTGTTACCGATATGTACGGCTGCCTTGCCGCGAAGAGTTTCGCATACCTTTTCATATTCGGAACCGAGAATAACGATCTCAAATCCGCGGATAAGAGTAGTGTACTCAATTCCCTTGGTGTATTCGATACCCGCAGCATCAAGCATAGCTATCTTGCTGTCGATATCCTTTCTTATTTCCTCAGCTGCTTTTGCCGCGTCTGTCGACGTGGTGTAGTAATACGAAAAATCAGCATCCGTATTAGCGTCGTTATAGCAGTCGAGGACTGTGTAGCCCGGGAGCTCAATGATGATCGAAATCTCATCGTTGAGATCAATCTCCTCGGGAAGCTTGTATACTACGTTCGTATCAAAGAACCGACTGTTATCGAAATAAACCGAATTATTGTCGATCTTGTTATACGGTGATTTACCGTAGTACTTGGTGGTATCCGCGGAGATCGTAGTTGTGAATACCGATGAGAGTATCGATACCACAAGCAGAAGAGCCGCCACAAACACCGTGAGTTTTCTGTTCTTGTTCATTTTCTGGTTTTGCCTTTCTTTTTTTTGCGTTCCCGCCTTCACATTATCCGATTCATCCACTGCTGAAAAGCCGAAATTATATAGAAAGAAAAAATAAAATAATATAAAAGCAACACACGCAGAGTATATTATACTACAACAGGCGTAAAAATTCAAGTCTTTTTTGCTAAATTAAAGATATTTGTGCAGAATTAACAAAAAAGCTATAATTATAGCTAAAATGGTAGGAAAAAGTGATATTGTGTATAAAACTGTAGATTGAGGAAAAGAAAGATTGAAATTTTTTTCCGTCCTAATTGCAAAAAACAGAAACGCTTTTCTACGCTGACATTTGGTAAAGTTCCTTATACGCGCGTGAAAAAATGATATTGAAGAGAAGTAGCGTTTTTCACTTTACCCCCTTAAAGTACAGCGTTTTTTGGCGGACTTTTTCTCTTCCTGAAACGAACAAAAAATGCAAGAAAATATATCAAAAAATATCAAAAATGCAGGATATATGAATGTTGACGGACTGTTTTGCAAGAAGCACCGTAAACAATAGCGTCGTTAAGGAATCGTTGAATCAATGTTTTTTTGTAAGAAATGCGAAAAAAACGTCTTAAAAATACGGATTTTGGGACAAAGCATCGGTCGGTCTCGATTCGGCTTGGCTTTTTAAAAAATGCTTTTGCACTACGTGGAGCTTTGTTGTGAAAAATAATGTTTACCCCTATACCGTGTTAATATATCGAGCTTTTTAAACGATTTGAAAAGTAAAAGCATCCAAAAAGTACAATGTAAATTCAAGCGCCAAAAGAGCAAAAATACGAACTCGAAAAAAGAAGCTTCAAAACGTAAATTGTCGCTCTGAAAAAAAGACAAAAAACGACGCATGAAATCAAAAAAGAAAAAACAGCAAAACTTAACACGTGTAGGCATTAAGATCTGCTGTTTTATGTAAAAATGTAAAATGTTATTTACAAAATGTATACTTTTAGGCTTGATTTTGATTTTCTGCAAAGAATGGAATTTGCTTTTCTGATGCGCAATCTTCTGTATGTTTTTCGAAAAATTCATTCGGTAGAGAAGCCTTTTTGCTCCTCATCTCATTGGTGTATTCCTCGGCAACGTACATAACGACGAGATAGATAAACAGGCTGTTGATTATATAAACCTCGCTCACCGCCGAAGCGCCGACGTATGACGAAGGATCTATAACGTTTTTCACAAAGAAAAGTGAGGAGAAAACAACGAAGCTCATAAGACCGAGACCGAGAAATCCGAGAAGCTTATCCTTTTTGCGAAGAAGAATCGAGTAGGTTATAAGACCTATTCCGTAAAGCACCCAGGCGGCAATCGTGAGATAATCGTGAATATAGTGAACGAATTGAGCTCTTGTGGGATCGGGCTTTGCGGGGAAGATTACGCAGCCGATAAAAACGAGGATTATGTTTATCATCTGATAGATAGCGAAAATCTTTTTGCTCTTATCGTCCAAAGGTCCTATAGCGGTCATTCTGTAGGTTATCCAGGTTATTGAAGCCATAATGATTATAGCCCAGAGAAACGTAACGAACCAGTGTCCCGTTATCCATGCGATTCTTGAAATAGAAGTGTATAAAGGACTTTCCTTGCTGACGGTTATCAATACGAACGAGAGAATAGGTACTATAATGAGGCCGAGAATAATAATAAACCTCGTGGAGCAAACTAACTTTCTGATTTTTTCTTTCATTTTGTCTCACCCTTTGGTTACTTTTGTGTTTCAAAGCTTATCCGTATTTCTAAGAAAAAACAAAGATGTTAAATTTAAATGTTAAAAGCAATTGCTGAATAATTAAGATAACAGAAACAATTATAGCATAACAAATCGTACAAATATACGAATATTTTTTAAACAAATGTTAAATAAATGTTATTTTAGCTTGATTTGCCTTGAAAAAGCATTAAATTTTCATTGCGTGTGTAAGAAAAGCCCATCAACCGTATATTTGTTGACAAAATTCGAAAAAAGCGTTGACTTTTTCGTTCAAACGAAGTATAATTATCTTGAAAGTTCGTTCAAACGAAACATAAAAGTCAAAATATTTCGTTCAAACGAAAGAATATAATGAAATTACTTCGTTCAAACGAAGAAAATCAAACAAATCGTTTCGTTCAAACGAAGAACGATGCATTGGAGAAGGAAAAATGGATCTTATCACTGTAAAGGAAGCGGCTTTTAAGTGGGGAGTAACCCCGAGAAGAGTGCAAGGGCTTTGCAAGGAG
>SVRU01000025.1 GCA_015064665.1 Oscillospiraceae bacterium | reverse complement strand
TTCAGCTGATTTGAACGCAATGAATTTGAGCATACAAGCTCGGCAAAGCCTGCACTATGGTGTGCGGGCGAAAACTTTTTTGGCTTCATTTCGTAAAGTTCAACGCGAACGCCGAGCTTTGCAGCCTGCCATGCGGCTTCACAGCCCGCAAGACCTGCGCCGATAACTCTGATTGTTGTATTTTCTGCCATTATTCTTTCACCGCAATTTCTTCTTCACGCTTATATCCGCATCCCTTTTTCTTGCATATTACGGATTTGCGGCTCTTTCGGTAGAAAAGCATCTCACCGCAATCCGGGCACTTTTCGGAAAGAGGCGTATCCCATGATGAAAAATCACATTCGGGATATTTTTCACAGCTGTAAAACAAAGTATTTCCCTTTCCGTAGCGAAGGAGAATTTTTGATGAGCAACGAGGACAACAGACGTCAATGTCGGTTGTTTTTTGTTTTGTATTTTTACATGCGGGATAATTCTCACATGCATAAAAGACTCCGTAACGGCCGTGCTTTTCAATCATCTTTCCGCCGCACGTCTCACAGTCAAATCCGGCATAAACAACCTTTTGAATAGCAGGCTCCACGACGTTGCCGTTTTTATCAATCGCCTTAGTGTTTCTGCAAGCAGGATAGCTCGGACAGGCAAGGAATCTTCCAAACTTTCCGTTTTTATACACCATTTTAAGTCCGCATTTTTCACATACAACGTTGCTTTCCTCAACCGCGGGCTGAAGATTGTAGGTTTTATCAACCTCGGATGCTGCTTCAAGATCCTTTTCAAATTTTTTATAAAAGGATTCAAGAACACCGTTTATGGTATTATCACCGCTTTCGATAGAATCAAGACTTGACTCCATGTAAGCTGTAAACTCATAGTCGACGATATCCGGGAAATTTTCCTTCATAAATCCCGTAGTAACCTCGCCAAGCTCGGTAGCCATGAGAGCCTTTCCGTCGCGCTTAATATAATTTCTAGCAATAATGGTGGAAATTATGGTCGCATAGGTAGAAGGTCTTCCGATTCCGTTTTCCTCAAGGAATTTTACCAGCGAAGCTTCCGTAAATCTTGCGGGAGGCTCGGTAAAATGCTGTTCCATCTTTATAGAATCAGCTGACAAAACCTGTTTTTTCTTAACGTCGGGAAGTCTTGAAAGATTAGTTGATTCGTCAGCGTCCTCTTCTCTGTTATCATAAACAGCCATATATCCCAAAGATTTAATAATATAACCTCCGGATTTAAAAATATAACCGGAATTTTCTATATCAATAGATACAGTATCAAGGACTGCAGCCTGCATCTGACTTGCGATAAAACGCTCCCAGATAAGCTTATAAAGCTTGTATTGATCAGAGGTAAGAGCCTTTCTTACGTTCTTAGGCTGAATATAAACGTTTGACGGACGGATAGCTTCGTGTGCATCCTGAGCAGTTGAGTTGCTTTTATAATTTCTTCTTGACGGAGGCAATGCATCGGCTCCGTAATTCTGTGTGATAAATTCAGCGGCAGAATTTTGCGCTATGGGGGAAATTCTCAAAGAGTCGGTACGCATATAGGTGATAAGGCCCTGAAAACCGCCGAACTCGGCTCCAAGATTAAGACCCTCGTAAAGCTCTTGGGCAACCTTCATCGTCTTTTGCGTCTGGAATCCGAGCTTTCTTGAAGCTTCTTGTTGAAGCGTTGAGGTTGTAAATGGCGGAGCGGGCTGTTTTTGCTTTTCGCTATGCTTAACAAGCGAAACGGTAAAGACGCCCTCTTTAATTTTTTCTTCTATAATGCGCGCATCGGATTCGTTTTCTATTTTAATTTTATTTTTCTTATCGCCGTAAAATCTTGCTAAAATCTTTTCTCCGTTGCTTTCGTTTAAAACGGCTTCTATAGTCCAATATTCCTGAGGAACAAAGGCTCTTATTTCGGCTTCCTTTTCGGTAATTATTCTCGTAGCAACCGATTGAACGCGTCCTGCAGAAAGACCGCTTTTAACTTTTTTCCATAAAATCTCACTAACGCTGAATCCGACGAGTCTATCAAGAATTCGTCTTGCTTGCTGAGAATTTACAAGATCCTCGTTGATTTTGCGCGGGTGCTTTATCGCTTCTTTAACGGCATCACGGGTTGTTTCGTTAAAGGTTATTCTGCACTCCTTGTCAGCGGGAATTCCAAGCTGCGTAGCTATATGCCAGGATATTGCCTCTCCCTCGCGGTCAGGGTCGGTTGCAAGATAAATTTTTTTTGCACTCTTTGCCTCTTTTTTTAGCTCTTTAATTACGTCGCCTTTTCCACGTATATTAATATAATGCGGCGCAAAACCGTTTTCAACGTCTATACCAAGGGAGCTTTTCGGCAGATCGCGCACGTGTCCCTTTGACGCTATTACCTTGTAACCGGAGCCAAGATATCCTTTGATAGTATTTGCCTTTGCAGGCGACTCCACTATTACTAAATTTGCCATAAATCAAAGCGGAATAATCCGCTGCCTTTCGTTATTGATTGCGTTTAACTCTGTCACCGGGTAACATAGTAACAACGCCTAAAATTTCAAGCTTTAAAATCCCCTGCATTACATCGCGGAGATTATGCTCAACGTCGACGAGTCTGTCAATTGAGCAATCCGAATTTTCGGGTATTTTATTATAAAGCGACGCGCAGGACGGATTAAGAGTTGAAATAACTTCGTTCTTTTTCGAAGATGAATTAACGTTATCGGAAGATGAAACAGAAGCTTCCCTGTTTTCACTCTTCTTCTTTTTTCTCGTTGTTCTGAAAATGTCGTCGCTCGGAGCGACGCATGAAACCTCAAACTCGCAAAGCACCTCGTTCATATTTAAAAGAGAATGCTTCGAGAGAAGATGCGGATTGAGCTTTGACGGTGAAATTTTATCAAAATCACGAATTATATCGTCCGCCGAGGTTATGAGAGCCGCGCCGTTTTTTATAAGGAGGTTTGATGCCTCGCTTCCGCGGTTTCCGACGTTTCCGGGAAATGCGTAAACCTTTCGCCCTTGCTCGAATGCGCATCTTGCCGTAATTAACGAACCGCTTCTTTCATCGCCCTCCATAACGACCGTTGCAGAAGAAAGAGCGCTAATTATGCGGTTTCTTTTCGGGAAATTGTGTTTTAGCGGTCGGGTTCCGGGCGCGTATTCCGTAAAAACGCAGCCCTCTTTGACGATTTCTCTAGCAAGTCTTTTATGCTGCGGTGGATAGCAAACGTCGATACCGCTGCCTATTACAGCAACCGTAGACCTGCCCGCAGCTAAAGCACCGGCAAGAGCAACTCCGTCAATTCCGATAGCCATACCCGAAACGACCGTTGCGCCCGCTTTTGCAATATCAGAAGATATTTTAAAGGTATTTTTTCTTCCGTAATCGGAATTACGTCTGGTACCGACTACCGAAACGAAGAAATTATTATTAAAATCCGGCAACACTCCTCTGTAATAAAGGAGAACAGGCGGATTTTTAATGTTTTTCAGCGAGTCGGGATAATTTTTATCGAAATAAGTTAGTATTCCGACCTTTTTGCTTTTACAAAAATTCAAAATTTCTTCTGCTTTTTTAGTGGATTTATCGGTTAATGAATTATAGTCTTTGGATTTAGAGCTTATGCATGACGCAATTGCTTCGGGGGTCGCGGAATATATACCGAAAGAATTATTAAATTTATTTAAAAGCTTAATAAAGGTTTCTGAACCGGGTGTACACGCCAGAGAAAGCCACACGGTATATAAAAGCTCGTCCATATTTACCTCATAATGTTTGTTTACTTTGCTCCCACATAAAAACTGCGGCAGCAACAGCTGCGTTCAAGGATTCGGTTTTTTTGGAAATCGGAATAAATACGCTTCCTGACGCTTGATTAGATAACTCCTTTGGAATGCCGTGGCCTTCGTTGCCGATGATTATCGCATCGGTGGGCTTTAAAGCAACCTCAAAAACGGAACGGGCGCCATCGGAAAGCTCAGCAGCAAAAACCCTTCTCCCCGTATCAATCAAAGCCGTTACAAAGGAAGATATATCTTTTACAATAGAGATTTTAACGCGAAAAAGACTGCCCATAGCACTTCTTACGGTCTTGGGATTGTAAATATCCGCAGAATCGGCAGTAATAATTATATGTTCGACGCCAAAAGCCGCAGCGCTTCTTATAACTGCGCCGAGATTGCCCGGATCACGCACAGAGCAAAGAATTATTATCCTTTCGCTTGGCAAAACAAAAAAGTCTTCCTTATATATTATATCAATATCGCGGAAAAAGTCAAGATATTTTATTACACTTATAATACCCTGGGGCGCATTTTCCGTTGAAATTTTTTCAAACGCTCCATCTGAAAGAGTAATAAGCTCGGTTTTTTCATAAAACGTATCCGAAATATATCCTGAAAGCTTCTCCATAACGAAAGCCTTTTTACTTTCTGAAATAAAAATGTGTGTCACGGGCAAACCCGCATCGAGTGCTTCGAGCGAAAGCTTTTCCCCCTCGGCAATAAAGCATGATGAACTATCACGTCCCTTCTTCTGCGCAAGAGATGCAGCCCATTTTACAGTATTATTATTTCTGCTTGAAATTATATCGCTGTAAATAATCATTTTATAACTCCAACAAGATTACTGAAAATTAAAAAAGCCCGGTTTGCCTGTTCGGAAAACCGGGACAAAATTCATATTAAAGTGCAGCTTTAGCTTTTTCGCAGATAACTGCAAAAGCTTCCTTGTCGCTAACTGCGATCTCTGCAAGCATCTTACGGTTAAGATCGATACCTGCAACCTTAAGACCGTGCATAAGTGTTGAATAATTCATGCCGCAAACCTTAGCCTGAGCAGAAATTCTTGCAATCCAGAGAGAACGAAAATCTCTCTTCTTCTGCTTACGGCCAATGTAAGCATAGTTACCGCTCTTGAGAACGGCCTGCTTCGCCATCTTGAAATGCTTTGATTTAGCGCCCCAGTAACCCTTAGCTGCCTTGAGTACGCTCTTTCTTCTCTTGCGCGTCATTATAGCGCCCTTAACTCTTGCCATTTTATATTCTCCTTCTTATTTTCTCGTTTGCCCTTATTACTTCTGAATAAGGCTTCTGTAAGTAGGTGCGAAGCACTCGCTGAGTATAGCGCCCTTGCGAAGACCTCTCTTACGCTTTGCGGTCTTAAGACCGAGGTTGTGACGGTGGTTGTTGTGCGACATCTTTACTTTGCCGCTTCCTGTGAGAGAAAATCTCTTAGCTGAAGCTTTATGTGTTTTGATTTTTCCCATAATATATTCTCCTTTTTACTTGGGTTTTACCCTTTTTTAATAACTATTACTTTTTCTCCTGCTTAACGGGAGCAATTGTGATGGACATAAAACGGCCGTCAAGAGAAGGTTTCTTTTCGGCTACGCCAAATCCTGCGCAGGCCTCCTCGAATTTCTCGATTACCTCGCGTCCAAGCTCCATATGCGACATCTCGCGGCCCTTGAAACGAACTACGGCCTTAACCTTATTTCCCTCGGACAAAAACTTTTTGGCATGATTTACGCGTGTCTCGAAATCGTGCTTTTCAATACGGCAGGACAACTGCACTTCCTTTACCTTAACTATAACCTGCTTTTTCTTGGCTTCTTTTTCTCTCTTGTCGCGCTCAAAACAGAACTTACCGTAATCAATTGCGCGACATACGGGCGGAGCGGCATTCGGAACGATAAGAACCAAATCAACTCCGTTGTTGTAAGCGTAGTTTTTGGCATCTTCAATCTTCATTATACCAAGCTGTTCATTATTAGAGCCTATAACTCTTACTTCAGGAACCTTGATCTCGTCATTGATCGGCAGATCTTTGCTGTTATTAGTGCTAATTGTTTTATACCTCCGAAAACAAAAAATGCATACAGAAAATTTTCCGTACGCACACAAATACCCTCGTCAAAGAGAGTTATTAACCATACGCACCCCTGTGGTATGGTGAGAACGGAAATTCTGCTTGTTGTAGAAGTCATCGCTTCTTCCGCTACATTATATCACCCTATTCCACGTTTGTCAATACCCTTTTCAAAAAAAATCAAAAAGTGAAATTATTTTTTGTGAATATTTTTTAAAATGTGGTAAAAGTATGGACTTTCGAATTAATCTATGTTATAATATAATGAATATTTGTTTCAAAAATCATTACACAGCACATATACGAGGTAAATTCAATGTCTGAAAATTCATTAAATAATAATATAGAAATCAATCTGCCCTTAATACCGCTTCGCGGAATCGTCGGCTTCCCTGCCGTGCAGCTCAGTATTGAGATTGCGCGCCCAACATCTCTCAAAGCGTTTACCGCGGCGGCAACCTTAAACAACGCAAAAATTCTGCTCGTTGCGCAAAAGGACATCGCTGTCGAAGAGCCCGAGGAAAAGGACTTATATAAAATCGGTATTCTCGCAGAAATCAAACACGTCGTTAAAAATCCGCAAGGAACTCTTTCGGTTATTTTTGAAGGAATATCAAGAATAAAAATCAACGGCGTAAGCAATACTTCGGGATATCTTACCGCATTTGCGACGATAAAAAAAGAACAAAACGTGAAAACTCTCTCTCAGGCACTTGAAGCGCTGATGCACGAGGTCAAAATGAGACTTTCGCAAATCAAGGATATTCATCCAACCTTCTCCGAGGATATGCGTCTTGCCGCAGAGGCAATCAGCGACCCCGGCTATCTTGCCGATTTTGTTGCTTCCTCTGCAATAATAGATTATAAAAATAAGCAAACCGTGCTTGAAACGTCGATTCCCAAATCAAGACTTGAAAAGCTTCTTGTTGCGCTTGAGGAGGAGGCTATGCTTCTTGAGTGCGAGCATTCGATTCAAATGCAGGTGCGTGAAAAAATAGACAGAAATCAAAAGGACTATTTTCTCAGAGAGCAAATAAAGGCTATTCAGTCGGAGCTCGGCGATGACGATGACGACGAAATTAAAGAATACGAAGACAAAATTGAGGCTGCCGTACTTCCCGATGAGGTAAAAGAAAAACTTTATAAAGAGCTTGGCAAGCTTTCGAAAACACCTTTCGGAGCAGCCGAGGGAACGGTTCTCCGAACCTATCTTGACACCTGCCTTGATTTCCCTTTCGGTAAAAAATCAACCGAGCCCGTCACCGTTGAGGAAGCAAGAGTGATTCTCGATGCCGACCACGACGGTCTTAAAAAAGTCAAGGAAAGAATTCTTGAATTTGTTGCAGTAAAGCAGTTCTCGCCCGAGCTGAAAAGTCAGATCATCTGCCTTATAGGCCCTCCCGGTGTCGGAAAGACCTCTGTTGCGGCATCGGTTGCCAGAGCGCTCAAACGCAAATATGCAAGAGTGTCGCTTGGCGGTATGCACGACGAAGCGGAAATACGCGGGCACAGAAAAACCTACGTTGGAGCAATGCCCGGAAGAATCGTTACCGCGCTTATTAACTCAAAGGTTGAAAATCCCGTAATAGTTCTTGACGAAATAGATAAAATGGCAAAGGATTTCCGCGGCGACCCAACCTCTGCTCTTCTTGAGGTTTTAGACCCGGAGCAGAACAAATCCTTCAGAGACAATTTCATGGAAATCCCCATCGATCTGTCCGATGCGCTTTTTATTGCGACGGCAAATAGCTACGAAGGCATCCCAAGTCCGCTTCTTGACAGAATGGAAATAATCGAGCTATCTACTTATACAGATTCAGAAAAGCTTGCTATTGCCAAGAATCATCTCGTTCCAAAACAGCTTCGCCGCAACGGAATTACGAAAAAAATGTTCAGAATAACCGACGGAGCCATTCTTGAGCTCATTAAGAGCTACACAAAAGAGGCGGGTGTAAGAAATCTTGAACGTGAAATTGCCTCGCTTATAAGAAAAAGCGCCAAGAAAATTGCAGAAGAAGAAATTAAATCGGTAACAGTCACCGAGAAAAACATATCCTCATTCCTCGGCAAAGCAAAGGTTATTCCGGAAAGGCTTGAAAACGAAAATCCCATTGGCGTCGTAAACGGTCTTGCATATACGCAGGCGGGTGGCGATCTTCTTAAGGTCGAAGTTGCCGCGATGGAGGGCACAGGAAAAATCGAGCTCACGGGCTCGCTTGGCGACGTTATGAAGGAGTCTGCAAAAATTGCTCATTCTCTTGTAAGAACCATTTACAAGGATTACGGAATTAACCCCGACTTTTATAAGAACAGCGATTTGCACATTCACTTTCCGGAGGGCGCGGTTCCGAAGGACGGACCGTCAGCAGGTGTAACCATGGTTACTGCAATCGTAAGCGCACTCGGTAAAATTCCCGTCAGACGAGACGTTGCAATGACGGGTGAAATCACACTCAGAGGTAACGTGCTTGCAATCGGCGGATTGAGAGAAAAAACTCTTGCTGCATACCGTGCGGGAATCAAAACGATGATTTTACCCGAAGACAATATGCGCGATCTTGACGAAATCGATTCCGAAGCACGCGCAAATCTGGAATTCATTCCCTGCAAGACGGCAACCGAGGTGCTTTCCTCCGCGCTTGCCCGTGACTAAAACATTTACTTAAAGGCTTATAAAAATGAAAATAAACGTCAATAATGCTTCCATAGCGTTAACTGCAGGAAGGCTGGCACAGTTTCCGCGAGATATGAGACCGCAAATTGCGCTTTCCGGACGTTCAAACGTTGGAAAAAGCTCGCTTATAAACACTCTGCTTGGGAGAAAATCATTAGCAAGAGTTTCATCTGCGCCGGGAAAAACAATAACGATAAACTTCTACGATATTGATAAAAAAATATATCTCGTTGACCTGCCCGGTTACGGCTATGCAAAACGCTCTATGGAATCGAAAAAATCCTGGAGCTCGCTTACCGAGGATTATTTTTTAAAAAACCCTGCAGTCGATAATATTAAGCTCGTGCTTCAACTGATCGATATACGCGTCGGTCCGACCGATGACGATATTATGATGATAAACTGGCTTATTGATACGGGGGTACCATTTATTGTAGTTGCAACCAAGAGTGACAAGCTTTCAAAATCCGGCGTAAAATCGGCTCTTGAAGCTATACAGAACGAATACTTTCTCGGAACAAATATTGATACAATTCCCTTTTCTTCGGTAACAAAAGACGGCAAGGAGCTTCTTTGGAGCAAAATTTTTGATTGCTTGAAGTAATTATTGATTAGCTAAACCTATTTTTCGACAATTTGTCGAACAAAGGTCTGCACTAAAAACGTAAGGAATAAAAAATGAATCAAGTAATATACTATACCTTATCAGCGCTTGCCACTCTTCTGATACTTACAGTACACGAATACGCGCATGCATACGCAGCATATAAGCTTGGTGACGGCACTGCCAAAGCGTTTGGAAGACTTACGCTTAATCCCTTAAAGCATCTTGATCCGCTTGGAGCAATATGCATGGTGCTGTTTCATTTCGGTTGGGCAAAGCCGGTTCCGATAAATCCGCGCAATTTCAAAAATCCAAAGCGTGATTTTGCTATTTCGGCACTTGCGGGACCGCTATCAAATATGCTTTTTGCATTTATTTCTGCCTTTGTTTATCTACTTCTTTTGTCGGTATTCAGTGATATCAAATTCAATTCCGAGTTTTCATATTTACTTGCGCAAAACACGGTACTTTTCGTATATATCTTCCACATAATTAATATAGGAATAGGAATATTTAATCTCATTCCGATTCCTCCGCTTGACGGCTCAAGAATTTTAAACGTTGTTCTGCCTCCGAAATACTATTTCGGAATCATGCGTTATGAAAGAAAAATATATTTTGGCTTGATTTTGTGGCTTGCACTTGGCGATACCGTAAAAAGAGTGTTGCTTTCAGTGCCGATAATCGCGGCTAATCCCGTACTTTCCTTCGTTGCGGGAATTTTCTCACTCTCTGACATTCTCGGTCTGATTTTCTCATTCGTTTCGAGGGGTATGATTGATTTTTGGCAACTAATCCCCGCCCTTAATTTTTAATTCCATTTTATCCAAACTCTTAATAGACAGAGGTTTAGTAATGATAGAACAGTTGACATACCGACTTGATCAATTTGAGGGTCCTCTTGATCTTCTTTTGACTCTTATTGCAAAAAACAAGGTCAGCATCACCGATATTCCCATTGCAATTATTTGCGATCAGTATATGGAATATATCGACGAAGCGCAAAAAATGGATCTTGATATTGCCAGCGACTTTATCGTTATGGCAAGTGAGCTCATGCTTATAAAAAGCAAGATGATCCTGCCCCACGAGGAAGGAACGGAAAACGACCCGAGAAAAGAAATAGCCGATGCGCTTCTTTTGTACCAACAAGCAAAGCTTGCAGCAAAGGAGCTTCGCCCTCTGTATGACGAATACTCGACGCGTTATGTAAAGGATACCGACGAGGTTCCGCCTGAAAAGGGGCTTCCGCTTGACCTTGATCCCGACCTTCTTATTAAAGCGCTTAATGCGGTAATGAGAAGAATCAAAATTGCTCAGTCCGAAAGAACACCGACCGAGCTTGTTAATCCGCTTATCAAGCATAAGATAGTTTCGGTTGAAGAAAAAATCGAAGAGATTTGCGAGTTGCTCGAAGAACAGGAAGAGGCTTCCTTATTCTTTCTTCTTAAGGACGCCGACAGCCGCCCCGAGCTTGTCGCAAGATTTATGGGCATACTCGAACTTATAAAAATTCACAGAATAATGATAACCACCGTAAAGCTTGTTGAGGACGTAGTTGAATATGAAGAAAACGGACTCAGCATGAAATTCAAGCTTAACCCGAATTTTGTTCCCGGTGATATAACCGAAAGCGAATTTGACCACAGCCAAACAGACAACCAAAACGCCGATGACAATGAGGATGAAAAAAATGACTGAAAATATAAATACAGTTGAAGAAGCAGAAGAAAAAGCCGAAGTGCTCGAAGCCGAAAACACCGAACCCGAAAGAGCTGTTGTATTTGAAGAAGCTCTTGAGGCTATACTTTTTGCGGCAGGACACCCTATATCATACGCTACCCTTGGCAGAGTTTTTGATATGACTCCGTCAAAAGTAAAGGACAAGGTTTTTGAGTATTCTTTAAAATATAACGATTCTCCCATTCCACGCGGTGTAATAATGCTCACCTTTAACGATGCGTGTCAGCTTTGCACGAAGCAGTATTATCTGACCGAAATCAGAAATGCACTCGGAATTAAAAAAAGCGGCTCGCTTTCTACGTCCTCAATGGAAGCTCTTGCTATTATAGCTTACAACCAGCCTGTAACGCGAGCGTTTGTTGATACGCTTCGCCGCGCCGATTCTTCCTATGCGATGAACAATCTTTTGGACAGAGGACTTATCGAATCCAAGGGCAGACTTGACGCCCCCGGAAGACCGATGCTTTACGGAACAACTCAAGATTTCCTGCGTTGCTTCGGGCTCAAGGATCTCTCAATGCTTCCCGGTACGAGCGATGAGCTTATGGAGGTTTTTGACAAAGCAAAAATTTCTGCCCCCGACACCGCCGAAGGAACTGATGACCAATCAAACGAGGCGGAAAACAATAACACTCTTGATGACTCTCAGATTCAAATTGAAATCGATGAAGTCGTGCAAAACGAGCTTGTCTCTTCTCCAGACGGGGAGCCTTCTGCGGACGACGATATAATCGAAGAATAAAAAGACGCCAATAGAAGCACAAATTGAATCTGCCTCATATTTTCTCTTACATATTTCTTTTTGGAGATTTTATGACGAATTTACTTTTATTGTTTCTATTGTTTTCGGCATCTATATTAATTCTTGCATCTACGGTATACGTAAGATTTACCTACACCGATAAAATTAATATAAATATCGATTTTCTTCTATTTACCCTTTCACTCTATCAAGGAAACGAAAATAACAAATCTAAATCCAAAAATACAGGCTACGGATTCAGACCGAAAATAACGAAATCCTTGGCGGTTAAACGATCGTTAGCATACCTTTTAAAAAATTCGGAGATTAGGGTTCATTCAATAAAAATTCCGCAACATGAAATTGAGCCATCCCGTCTTGTTGCTCTTGAGGGAAATTTATCCACAGTAATTCTTATTTTCTTCACATACTTAACGTTAAAAACACAAAAAATCACCCTTGAAGATACTTATTTTATTACAACTTCAAATCTACCTTTTAAAGAACCGATACTTGATTTCACGTTAAAAACCTCGCTTCTCGTTTTTATTTTTTCAACAATCGTCTATAATATTGAAAGAAGAAAAAAAGAAAGGTCAAAAAAACGTGTCAGAAACAAAAATGGGTGATATAATTAAGTCGTCTTTAGACGGAATAAAAGGCTTTACGGATATTGACGGCGCAATAGGCGCGCCTATACAAACTCCAAGCGGTGTAACGGTGATTCCCGTCTCTAAGGTTTCCGTCGGGTTTGCCACGGGCGGAGTTGACTATGGCGCGAAGAAATTTTCGGGTGCGCAGAATTTTGGCGGAGGAGGCGGAACGGGTGTTTCGATAACGCCCATCGCTTTTTTAACTGTAGGAAAAAACGCAGAGATAAACCTCATTCCTATATCAAATTCAACAAACGGATTTGACCACGCGCTGTCGGTTATTGAACGTTCGCCCGAAATAATTCAAAAAATAAAGGATAGCTTGACATAAACTGTATGAATAACTTTTTTTCCTCTGCAAAAGATAAATGCGGAGGAATGGTTATGTATAATAATTACAGAAAATTTCTTGCTTTACTCTTTATTTTAGCTCTTATTTTTTCGATGTTTACCGTTTTCGTTTCCTCTGAGGGCGGCATTTCTTTAAGCGCTAGATCTGCTGCTTTATACGAGCCGGAAACGGAAAGATTTATATATACAAAAAATTCAAATCAACGACTCGGTATGGCAAGCACGACCAAGATAATGACGGCGCTTCTTGCGCTTGAAGAGCTTGACCATAACGAATCCTTTGAAATAGACGGACGGGCGGTAGGCATCGAAGGCTCGTCGATATATTTAAAGCACGGTGAAATATTAAAAACGCTTGACCTCATATATGCGCTGATTCTCCAAAGCGCAAACGATGCGGCAGCCGCTCTTGCATATAAAATTGCCGGCGGAATCGAAGAATTTGCAATTCTGATGAACGAACGAGCAAAAAAACTAAATCTTCAAAACACAAATTTCACAAATCCGCACGGACTTGATAATGAAAAACATTATACGACGGCAAGCGACCTATCGGTAATAACAGCGGAAGCCCTCGCAAACGACACTTTTAAAGAAATCGTATCCACCTATAAAAAGCAAATCGAAAGCAATCTCACAAAAAGAACGCTCGTAAACCACAATAAGCTTTTAAAAAGCTACGATGGATGCATAGGCGTAAAAACAGGTTATACTAAAAAATGCGGAAGATGCCTCGTCGGTGCTGCAGAACGTGACGGAGTGACTCTTATCAGCGTTACTATAGATGCTCCGGATGATTGGCGCGATCATACCAAAATGCTTGATTTTGGCTATTCTCTCCTTGAAGCCAAAGTCGTATCGCCTAACGAATTCAGCTACGAAGTTCCGATACTTGACGGAAAATTTGATTTTGTTAGAATATCAAATAAATATTCACAAAAATTTATACATGATAGGTCGGATGAAGAAATAAAAACCTGCGTAAAGCTTTCAAGATATTTTTCAGCGCCGATAAATGAGGGCGACGTTCTTGGCGAGGTTATTTTTACAAAGGCAGGAAAGGAACTCGGCAGAATTCAGCTTACCGCAGATTACAGCGTTGAGAAAAACAGAAAAAAACAAAAATTTTTCAGCTTATAAAAGGACAAATCAATGAAAGAAATCAGACTTCAAAAATTCATATCTGATTCCGGGCTTATGTCACGCAGGGCCGCAGAGGAAGAAATAAAAAAAGGCAACGTTTCGGTAAACGGCCATATGGCAGAGCTTGGAATGAAAATCGACCCCGGCCGTGATACCGTTACATTTAAAAACAAGCGCATCGTATATGAAAAGCGCGAATACACCTATATAATGATGAACAAACCTCGTGGATACCTTTCGAGCACCTCGGACGACAGAGGAAGAAAGTGCGTAACCGACCTTCTCACAGGAGTAGATGCGCGAGTATACCCTGTCGGACGTCTTGACCTTATTTCCGAGGGAATGCTCCTTCTGACCGACGATGGAGAGCTTAAAAACCGACTGACTCACCCAAGCCACAGCCTTCCAAAGATATACCGAGTTAAAGTCAGCGGACAGGTCAACTCCTCTCAATATGAGATATTAACCTCTCCGCTCGTAATTGACGGATATGAAATAAAACCTGTTGAAGTAACCATTGGCGAGAGTGACGAAAGCGGAACTGTTCTTAAAATGACACTCTTTGAGGGGAGAAACAGACAGATTAGAAAAATGTGCGAAGCGGCAGAACTCACGGTAAAAAGACTTTCGCGTGTTTCGATAGGAAAGCTTAAGCTCAACAATCTTCCCGTTGGAAAATGGAGATATCTGACGGCGGAAGAGGTTGAATATTTATACAAGGCAACAAAATCAAAATAATACGAGGTGCGTTGTGTTTAAAATAGCGGCAATACAAGACAAGGAAGTTCAAAAGAAATATGCAGAAGAGTGCGGCGCGGAATTCTGCCCCGACTTATTTGCATATTCTATGATAAATCAAGAAACCGGAGAGCTTATGGGTATAGCTCAGTTCGATATTTCGGGTGAATCGGGATACATAAAAACCTTAAAAACAAAAATCGGATATTCCGATTTTGAAGCCATGTTCATTCTCGGAAGGGCGACGATGAATTTCATTGATCTTTGCGGAAATCACTCCTGCTATGCGGCAAAAAATGCGGGAGAAGAAAGACTTCTTCGCGCAATAGGCTTCAAACAAAATGAAAGCGGAGAATACTTTGCAGATATGACGCACATGTTCGACGGTCACTGCGACGGTAAAGCCGTTGATTTAGAAAAGAAATAATAAATAGTAAAAGCGGTTGTATCCCCTCCTAAGACGGAAAGGTTTACAACCGCTTTTTGTTTTTAAAGAAAATCAATCTTCTCTTCTCTCTGCAAGAGAAATATGGTATTTATGGTAGAATTCTTCAAATTTGCCCTCGTCAAGAGCATCTCTTATCTTCTGCATAAGCTCGTTATAAAAATAAAGATTATGCAGAACCGCAAGTCGCATTCCAAGAGCCTCTTTCGCTTTAAAGAGATGTCTTATATA
Organism: Oscillospiraceae bacterium; assembly: GCA_015064665.1. The sequence continues at coordinate 16,009 of SVRU01000025.1, read as the reverse complement.
TGCTCTTGAGTAGTTTTTGCAGGCTGGGCAGCCGCACTCCTCGGCAATCGGACGGGGGTCCTCAGCATATTTTTCATTAAGAAGAATCATTTTGCCGCGCCAAGTAAAGATAGTTCCGTGTCTGGCATTTCTGCTTGGCATAACGCAATCGAAGAAATCAACTCCGCGATAAACTGCTTCAAGAATATTCTGAGGTGTTCCGACACCCATAAGATAACGAGGTTTATCGACAGGCATATAGGGCTCGACCGTTTCAATAATGTGATACATTACATCGGCCTCCTCGCCTACCGCAAGACCGCCTATCGCATATCCGTCGCATTCGATCTCACGTATCTGCTTCATGTTCTCGATACGCAAATCCTCGTACGTTCCGCCTTGATTTATACCGAAAAGCATCTGATGCGGGTTAACCGTTCCCTCTTCGGCGTTTAATCTGTCAAGCTCTGCGCGGCATCTTTTCAGCCATCTGATAGTGCGCTCATGCGAATCCTTTACGTATTTATACGGTGCGGGATTTTCAACGCACTCGTCAAACGCCATTGCAATAGTTGAACCGAGATGCGACTGAATACGCATAGATTCCTCAGGTCCCATAAATATGCGTTTGCCGTCAAAATGAGAATTAAAGGCAACTCCCTCTTCGGTTATTTTGCGAAGCTTACCAAGCGAAAACACTTGAAAACCGCCCGAATCGGTGAGGACGGGTCTTTGCCAATTGAAAAACTTATGAAGACCGCCCATCCTGTATATCAGATCATCCCCGGGACGTATATGAAGGTGATAAGTATTTGAAAGCTCGACCTGGCAGCCTACCTCTTCAAGATCCTTCGTTGATATTCCGCCTTTTATGGCGGCAGAAGTGCCAACATTCATAAATACGGGCGTTTGTATAGTTCCGTGAACCGTTTCAAAGCTTGCGCGTCTTGCTTTGCCCTCGGTTTTAATCAGTGTAAATTTTCCCATTACATCTCCAAATTACTTTATTCTGTCAAACTGTCTGTCAAGCTCCTGCTTTGTGAGCTTGTAGGCTATCGGACGTCCGTGCGGACAAACGGTAATATCAGGCAAAAGCAAAATCTTTTTAACAAGCCAATCAACTATTGACTTATCATACTTTCTGCCGCCTTTTATTGCAGCTTTACATGCAATTTGATAAAGCGCTCGTTCACGTCTTATGCTATCCGTAATCGTTGGATTGCCTTTTCCGTCGATTGCTTCGTCAAGCATTTTGACAAAAAGCTCCTCGGCATCGGATGCGCTTATTGCATCGGGGATTGCCGTTATATCTGCCGCCTTTCTGTCAATCGAATACTCAAATCCAACGCTTATAATTTCATCTCGGCAATCCTCTGCCGCGGATATCTCCTCGGGAGTCAAAATAACCGTTATCGGCAAAAGAAGGCTCTGTGATGCAACTCTTCCGTCTATTTCCCTATTCTTTTTCAGGTCCTCAAAAATAACCCGCTCGTGAGCGGCATGCTTATCTATTACAAGAAGAGCCCCGTCATATTCAACCAAAACGTAGCAATCAAACGCCTCTCCTATAATTTTATAATCAGATATATTTTCTTCAAGAGAAACATTTTCGCTCTTTGCGTAATTAACGATTTCAGGCATTTTCGATTGTTTTTGTTCCTCAGTCACGGGCTTTGCATCTCGGTAACGCTGAAGAAGCTCGATAGAATCCTTCGGAGTCATTGACGACGAGGATTGTGAGTACGAGTTTGTTGTTGCGCCGACTGATGACGTAGCAGAAGTTTTTTCAAAGCCGGAATTTGAAAAAGTGCTTTTTCCCGCACCGCTTCCAAAGATGATAGGCTTATCGTAAGCACTATTTTTTGTAACCGAAGGCGCATTTTGCGTGGGTGTTTGTTTTATTTCTGAGAAATTTACCGAAGGACGAATTGATATCTGCTCACCCTTGGTATCCGCTCCTATCGGAACGAATGCGCCGATAAAATTACTTTCATTTCCCCTTTTTGCGCCAAGCGCAAGTTCCGGTCTGTATTCATGATTTTCAAGAGCATTCTTCACGGTATAATATATCGCTTCAAAAACGACTCTTTCGTCTGAAAATTTAACCTCGAGCTTTGCCGGATGAACGTTTACGTCAACTGTACCCGGATTCATCTCAACAAAAAGCACGCAGGTCGGGAAGCATTCGGGCGCAATGTAGGAGGTGAACGCCTTTTCAAGCGCTGCCATCGCAGTCAGACTTTTTACAAATCTTCCGTTAATAAATATATTTTCAAGATTTCTGTTTTTTCTCGTGTTATCACTTCTACCGATGTAACCGAAAATCTTAATTCCATTTGCTTCGCCCTCGGTTTTTATCAATTTAGAAGCAAATTCCCTGCCAAAAACTGCAGAAATCGTCTGAATTAAATCGGAGTTTCCGGGAGTTTTAAATTTCTCCTCACCGTCAACTAAAAGCTGAATAGAAATATCGGGTCTTGAAAGAGCAACCTTTTCAACGAGAGCGCATACGTTCTGCGCCTCCGTCGAATCCTTTTTCAAAAACTTTCTTCGCGCGGGCACGTTGTAAAAAAGATTTTCAACCACAACCGTCGTTCCGTCGGCGCATCCGACCTCGGATATATCTACGACGTTGCCCGCCTCCGAGGTCAGCATTGTTCCGAACTCGCAATCCTTGGTTTTACTGATTATCGAAAGCTCGGAAACCGAAGCTATTGCGGCAAGCGCCTCTCCTCTGAATCCGAGAGTCATAATTGAATTTAAGTCATCCTTATCACGAATTTTGCTCGTGGCGTGGCGTTTCAAGGCAATCGGAAGGTCGTCTTTATCAATTCCGCATCCGTTATCCGAAACGCGAATAATCGATACTCCGCCCCGTTTTATTTCCGCAACGATACTCGTGGCACCCGAATCTATTGAATTTTCTATAAGCTCCTTAAGTACAGACGAGGGACGTTCAACGACCTCGCCCGCAGCGATAAGGTTTGCTATTTCAAAGCTTAATAAGTTAATCTTTCCCATAAAATTTCCTTACGTCTGTTGTTTTAATCAGACAGAAGCTTCTTCATCTCAAACAAGAAGTTCATTGCCTCTATCGGCGTAACGGTGTTTATGTCAAGCGAGCGAATTCTATCGGCTGCCTCGCTGTCCTTTGATGCGACTATACCTGAGAAAAGGTCAAACGAAGAATCAGCCTTACTCTCCTTTATACCCTTTGGCAAAGAAACTGAGCTTCCGCTCTCGATTTCTGCAAGAATTTCCTTTGCTCGCTTTACGACCTCGTTAGGAACGCCTGCAAGCTTAGCAACCTCGATTCCATAGGAATCGTCAGTACCGCCCCTAACTATCTTTCTTAAGAATATAATCGAATCACCGCGCTTTTTTGCGGCAATGTTGTAGTTAACTATACCCTCGAAACGCTCCTCCATATCGGTAAGCTCGTGATAATGAGTTGCAAAAAGCGTCTTTGCGCCTATTTTCTTCGAGTGAGTGTATTCAACGACGGCTCTTGCAATTGCCATTCCATCAAATGTGCTTGTTCCTCTGCCGACCTCGTCGTAAACGATAAGAGAACGGTTGGTTGCATTTTTTAAAATCATTGCAACCTCGTTCATCTCAAGCATAAAGGTTGACTGCCCCGATGCCAAGTCATCCGATGCGCCGACTCTTGTAAACACCTTGTCAACAATGCCGATTTTTGCTTCGCGCGCAGGCACGAAGGAGCCGATTTGAGCCATAATGGTTATAATGGCAACCTGCCGCATATACGTAGACTTACCGGCCATATTCGGCCCGGTAATAATCATTAACCTATTACCGTTGGTATCAAGAGAGGTGTCGTTCGGTACAAAATAGGTATCTTTAACGAATTTTTCAACAACGGGATGTCTTCCGTCTTTTATATAGAGGTCGGTCGAAAAATCTACCTCGGGACAAACGTAGGAATTTTTACTTGCAACAACGGCAAGAGAACGAAAAACGTCAAGCTCGGCAACGAGTGCCGCTGACGTTCTTATTCTGTCGCAATTATCTGCAATGAAATTTCTAAGGCTTGTAAAAATTTCATATTCAAGAGCAACGAGCTTTTCGTCAGCGTTGAAAATGGTGCTTTCCATTTCCTTTAATTCCTGAGTTATGTATCTTTCACAGTTGGTAAGCGTCTGCTTACGGATATATCTGTCTGGAACGTCGTTTATAAACGACTTTGAAACCTCAATATAATAACCGAAGACCTTATTGTATGCAACCTTCAAAGTCTTTATTCCGGTCGCTTCCTTCTCTCTTTGCTCTATCGACGCCATGATTTCCGTACCGTTTTCTTTTATTGAACGGTAGTAATCAACGTCAGCGTTAAAGCCTTCGCGAATCATTCCGCCCTCGCGAATAGTAAGCGGCGGATTATCAACGAGAGCCTTTGAGAGAAGCTCCCTAACATCAAAAAGCGGATCAAGCTTAGAGTATATATCTTTAACATAATCACTTTGAAGATTCAAAATTAAAGCTTTAATATCGGGCAGTTTTTGTATCGACTGACAAATAGACATAAGATCTCTTGCGTTCGCCGTACCGTAAACTGCTCTGGCAGTTAGTCTTTCAATATCAAGAACTCCTGAAAGAAGCTCGCCAAGCTCGTCTCTCAAAGAAGCCTCCGAAACAAAATCCGACACTGCCGCTTGACGCTTACCGATGGCAACCGGATTCAAAAGCGGCTTAAGAATCCACGAGCGCAAAAGACGCTTACCCATTGCTGTTTCGGTTTTATCAAGAACCCAAAGAAGCGAGCCGCGTTTCTCCTTCGTGCGCATAGCCTCAACGAGTTCAAGATTGCGCCTTGTATTTATATCTATATCCAGATACTGACCTTTGGTATATACGTTGATTTCTTTGACGAAAGCAACGTCTGTCATCTGCGTTTCTTTTATATAACCGAGAAGAGCGCCGACAGCCATAAGCATCTCGGGCTCTGAAAGCTTGTCCGCCTCTTCGTGAAAGACTCTTTTTACAAGATCGCGATTGCGCTCATAATCAAAAAGCCTTTTTGCAGAATCGTTGATAAGGGTAGAAAACTTCTCTTTTATAAAGCTGCAGAATTCCTTGCATTCACTTTCGGAAATATTAATAATCGCTTCCCTCGGCTGATAAGCTGCAATTTCATTTTCGAGCGAAGAGAGTGCGTCCTCTCCCGTAACGAAGGTAGCCGAGACCTCGCCCGTTGAAATATCGGCAAATCCAAGCGCAACGCCGTTTTTGCCGAAGCAAACGGACAAAAGAAAGTTGTTATTTCCGTCAGACAAAATCGCACCATCGGTCACAGTGCCGGGCGTGACAACTCTAACGACCTCTCTCTTGACGATTCCGACGGCGGCTTTAGGATCTTCGGTCTGCTCACAAACCGCAACCTTAAATCCAAGCTCTACGAGCCTTCCAATATATAAATCGGCTTTATGAAACGGAACTCCGCACATTGCCGCGCGTTTTCCGTCACCGCAATCTCTCGACGTCAAGGTTATCTCGAGCTCGCGGGATGCAATTATCGCATCCTCGTAGAAGCACTCGTAAAAATCGCCAAGTCGGTACATAAGAATATAACCGTCGTAATTTTCCTTCACCTCAAGATACTGTTGCATCATGGGGGTTACGGTTTTTAATTCATCTCGTCTGCTTATGATCTCGGGCATAGTGACGATTCCTCCGTTCTGTTAGCCATCAAAAATATTAGTGAGAGCATCCACCGCAGGTAGAGCAATCATGCGTGCAGGTAGAGGGACGCTCGCCTGTGATACAGAATTTGATCTCGGCGTTTACCGAGCCCATAAGGTCGTTCATGGCCTTCTGTGCCATGGAAAATTCGATATATACGGGAGAGGCTGAAATTTCCGAGGTAAGCGCTTCTATTCTCGCCTTAATGTCGGCAATAGCCTTTTCGTCGGCTTCGCCCTCAGGTTTTGCATATTCCTGGCCAAGAAGAAGTCTGTCGGCTTCGTATTCTCTCATTTTATTCTGGAGAGCCTCGTCATTATCAAAAGCTTCTTTCGTTCTGTTAAGATTTTTTATCTCGTCGCTTTTTGCAATTTCCTCACCAAGCATGTGTGCGATTTCAATAATCTTCGTCATTTTAATTTTCTCCTGTTATTTCTCCAAAGAGGGCGAATGCGCCAACCTTGTTTATTTTTATATTTGCAAATTTACCGACCAAATCATCGTCGGAATAAAAATGGACGAGCTTATTCGTCATTGTACGCGCGCTAAATATCCGTTTTTCGCCCTCGTTTTCAAACGAATCAACGAGAACTTTGACTACGGTATCAAACAGCGGCATGTTTTTTTCTTTTGATATATTTCCCTGCATTTCAAGAAGACGAGTCATTCGCTCGGTTTTAACGCTATCCGGAATTTGATTTTCCATTTTAGCAGCCCGTGTTCCCTCGCGCGGTGAATATATAAACGAGTAAACCATATCAAAACGAACCTTGTCAAGAATATCGAGCGTAGCCTCAAAATCCGACTCACTCTCGCCGGGAAATCCGACGATTATATCACTCGTCAATGCTATATCGGGAACTGCCAAGCGAAGCTTTTCAACGATAGCCGTATACCGCTTCGTATCATACGTTCTGTTCATTTTAGACAGAATTTCATCGCTGCCCGATTGAAGCGGAAGATGGAAATGCGGAGCGATCTTCCCCCTGTATTTTCCCATAACCTCAATAAGTCTGTCAGAGACGTCTTTCGGATGGCTCGTCATAAAGCGGATAATAAAGTCTCCGGGTATCCTTGCAATACTCTCAAGAAGTCCGGCAAAATCGGTATCGGATTTATATGAGTTTACGTTCTGACCAAGCAGGGTTATCTCTCGGTATCCCTCATCGACAAGAGCTTGACACTCTCTCAAAACGTCCGAAAAAGCTCTGCTTCTCTCTCGTCCTCTTACGTACGGAACTATGCAGTAGGAGCAAAAATTATTACACCCGTACATAATTGAAACCCACGCTCTGTGCTTTGACGCTCTGTGCGGATTGATTCCCTCAACGACGGTTTCTTCTCCGCCGAAAACAAAGCTTCGCTTTCTCTCGGTCAACGTCTTATATACAAGCTCGGGAAAGCGGTGAATCGAGGACGGCTCAAGGGTGAAAGAAACGAAGCCGTAGCTTTTCTTAATCTTTTCTGCCATGTGCGGCTCAGCCGCCATACATCCGACAACCGCTATTATTGCATCGGGATTGTTTTGCTTATTTGCCTTGAAGCTTCCGATTATAGAAAGAGCCTTCAATTCAGCATGCTCTCTTATCGCGCAGGTATTAACAACGACAAGATCGGCTGATTTTCCGTCATCGGTAAGCTCGTAACCCATCATAACAGCCATTGACCTTATTTTTTCGCTGTCGGCTTCATTTTGCTGACAACCGAAGGTCAAAACGCAGGCTTTTTTTGGGGTTTGGTTTAATAGAGCGGCAACCGATGAAAGATATTTTTTGTTTTCATCTTTGTTCATGTAAATGTCCATACATTATATTATAAATCTTTTCAGTCTTTTTTTCAAGTAGTCAATTCAATATTTTTTCCGCCAGAGCTTCGGGGGAAAATCCAAGATAGGAATAAACGTCGCATTTTTTATCCGGAGAAGCAAAATTATCGTCAATCGCCTTGATAAAATATTTTCCGTCAAGCTCGCAGGAAAGCTTGATAAGCGCTTCGCGCAAAAGCATTCCCGCTCCGCCGTTCTCTATGCCCTCCTCAACAAAAAGAACTCTTTTCGCAGAGCGCACGTATGTCAGAATTTTTTCGGCAGAGACAGAATACGGTTTTAGCTTTTCAAGTAAGATCACACCCGAATTATTATTTTGCGCTTTAAGAATATCGGAAGCTAAAAGAACGCTCTCAACTACCGAGCCGTAGGTTATAAAGAGATAATCGGGATAATCCCCTTCCGAAAAGTCAAATCTGATACCAAAGGATTTAAAATCTCCGTCGGAATAAAAAGACTTAACGACACTTTCGGATTCGCTCTTGTTTGGATATCTTATCGCTATCGGAGAATCAAATACCAAAGCTTCGTCAACCGCGGCAGAGAGCGAGCCGTAGGTTATAGGAGCGAAAACGGATAGGTTCGGAATATGAGAAAGAAAGGCAACGTCAAATATTCCGTGATGTGTCGGTCCGTCAGAGACGGCTAGAGAGGCTCTGTCAACCACGAGCTTTACGGGAAGATTCTGCAAGCATATATCGTGAATTATACTGTCGTAGCCGCGCTGAAGAAAGGTGGAATAAATGGCGACGAATGGCTTATATCCACTCGCTGCAAGACCGGCGGAAAAGGTCAAAGCATGCCCCTCGGCAATCCCGACGTCAAAATATCTGTCCTTGAAAATTTTACCGAATTCCTCAAGTCCCGTCCCTATTCCCATAGCCGCCGTAACCGCAACGATTTTATCGTCCGAAGAAGCAAGCTCTGTCAGCTTTTTTGCAAAAAAGCTATGAAATGAATCGCTGCGCACAAGATTTCTATTAAGGCTGTGAAAATCATCAGGTGACCTTTCTGCCGGAATATATCCCTTGCCTTTTTGCGTTTTAACATGAACGACAACAGACTTGCCAATACTCCTCGCCTTCCTTAGTGCGTTCTCGACAGCTTGATAATCATTTCCGTCAACCGGACCTATATAATAAAGTCCGATATCCTCGAAATAATTCGGAGAAAAGAATATTTTCTTAACCGTATTTTTCAAGAATGAAAAGAATTTTTCAAGCGGCTTGCCAACAAGCGGAAGCTTTTTCAGAACGGATTTTGTGCCTCGTTTCCAGCCTCTGTAGCGTCTTGACGCGCGTACCTTAGAAATATAGGCTGCAAAACTGCCCTTGTTAAGCGAAATAGACATACCATTTTCGTTAAGAATAATTACAAGCCTCAATTCAGACTTGCAGTTATTGAGAGCCTCGTGTATCATTCCGCCGGTATACGCGCCGTCACCAATCACGGCAACGCTATACGCATCACTGCCCGATATCTTATCCGCCTCGGCATATCCGAGCGCTGCCGAGAGAGAGGTTGAGCTGTGACCCGCGCCAAAGGCGTCGTGTACACTCTCTTTCATCGAGGTAAAACCCGAAAGACCTCCCGACTCACGAAGCGTATCAAAGGATTCCCTTCTGCCCGTAAGTAATTTATGCACGTAGGATTGGTGCCCGACGTCGAAAATTATATGATCCTTCGGTGAATCAAATACTCTGTGCAAGGCAACCGTTAATTCGCAAACACCGAGATTTGACGCAAGATGTCCGCCTTGCTTTTCAACGTTTTCAATTAGAAAGGAACGAATCTCTTCGCAAAGGGTGGGTATTTGCTTCTCACCGATTGACTTTACGTCGCCCGGTGAATTTATTTTATCAAGAATATCATATGTCATCGATTCTCACCTCTGTTTCCTGAGAGGTCGGCGCTCTTCCGATAATCTTGACGTACGCGCGGTAAAATGCGGAATAATCGCCAAATCCAACGCGATACGCTGCCGAAGAAGCAGTTTCTCCCGATTCAATAAGTTGTTTTGCATACATAACCCTCTTTTGATTTATGTATCCGTGAACAGATATCCCGTTATGCTTTTTGAACGCACGGCAAAGATAGTATTTGCTTACAAAAAACTTTTTAGCCAGCTTATCAAGACTGACATCCTTTTCAATATGCTCGTTGAGATATTTAATTACCCTCGCTCCAAGCTCGCGCTCATCCCGCGGTATGCTTTCCCTTGTGGCAACAGATAGCAAAAGAACGATCTCCGAGGTCAAAAGACGTCTGAATTCACGCCCTTCCTTTTCAGGCAGACTGTCTGCATATTCAAAACGCTCAAATATCGAAACTATCGACGGAGAGAGCGCGTCAGCAGCATAATAGCACCCAACTCCCTCAAGACTCTTATTAAGCGAGAGCAAAAACTCCCTTGCAGCTGAAGTCAGATCGTTTGCAAAAAACTGTAATACGTATCTTTCGTACTGCGTGTCGGAGTCAAAATAAATAGAATGATAGGAAAAAGGCGGAGCAAAAAGGACGGTTCCCGACCTTATTGGATACTCCGCGCCCTCGATAACGTATTTTCCTCGCCCCTCAACGACGTAAAGTATTTCATATCCGTCATGACAGTGCTGAGCAATATATTTATCCGACATCACCGCGTTATTCGTATAACTGAAATATACGTCACCGCCGACACTTTTTACGTTTACCGTCTTATTCATCCTTATTCTCCAAATTAGCAACAGTAATTATTCGTCTAAATTCTATCATATATGAGCAATTTTTGCAATAGTTTTTGCAAGGGTTACAATATTTTTTTTCGATATACTATTGAAATGAGATTTTCGGTATGTTAAAATTGAAGCAAAGAAAACAAAAAAGGAGCTTAATTATGAAACTCGGCGCACAGTTTTACTCAATCAGAACAGAATGTCAAACCCATGAGGATCTTTACAATTCGATGAATAAAATCAAGAACATCGGATATGAAATCATTCAGATATCAGGTGTTTGCGACATTGAAGCTGAAAAACTCAAAGCATATTCAGATGAATTTGCACTTCCAATTACATGTACTCACAAACCCTACGACAGTATCGTAAACGATACCGAAAATCTTATTAATTATCATAAGATTATCGGCTGCCCCGTAATAGGTCTCGGCGGTATGCCTAAGGAATACAGAACGTCTCTTGCAGGTGTGCGTGCTTTTATCGACTCAATAAAGACTCCGATAAAAAAGATTCAGGATGCAGGACTCAAATTTGCATATCACAACCATGCATTTGAATTTGAAAAGGTAGATGGCGCAAGAATTTTTGACGTGCTTTTTGAGGAACTTCCCGAAACTGACTTTATTCAGGACGTGTACTGGTCTACCTTTGCCGGAGCTAATACCATTGAAATTCTTGAACAGATTGCGAAGGCAGGCAGAATGACAAATATACACTTCAAGGATATGAAGGAAGAGCCCAGCGGACCTATTTGCCCCTGCGGTGAGGGCGTAATTGACTTCGTTCCTCTTGCAAAGCTTTGCAAGAAATACGGTATTGAAAACATTCTCGTTGAACAGGATAACGCTGCTATGCTCGGTGACGTATTTGAGCAGATGAAATCAAGCTTTGATCATCTTAATCCTATAGTTCACATCTGAGGTATATAAAATGGCAAAATTTTTACTTTCCGCATTTGCTGACGAGGCTGGCTCTACGCTTGACGAGCAGATTGCAGCGCTAAAGGATAATCAGATTGATTATATTGAACCGAGAAATATTGATAAAAAAGGAATTCTCACCCTCACCGACGAGGAGCTTTACGAAGTAAAGAGAAAACTTGACGCAAACGGAATCAAGGTCAACTCTCTTGGCTCTCCTATTGGAAAATACAATATAGAAGACGAATTTGAACCCCACCTTGAGCTTACGAAAAGAGCTATACGCGTCTGTGAAATTCTCGGCACGAAGAATATGAGAATGTTCAGCTTCTTTACCGAGCAATCCGACCTTAAGAAAAACAGAGACGAGGTGATCCGCCGTCTGAAAGTAATGACCGAGGAAGCGGTAGCTCACGGAATTACCCTCTGCCATGAAAACGAATCACGTATATACGGGCAGATGCCCGAAGAGGTGCGCGACGTTCTCACCGAAGTCGAGGGACTTGGCGGAATATTCGATGCGGCAAACTACCGAATGAATGATGCAGACGTTGATGCCGGTATTGAAGCAACCCTCATCAATTTCAAATATATGCATATCAAGGATGCGATTTTTGAATCTCAGACGATAGTCCCAGCCGGAGAGGGCGAAGGAAAAATCGGAGAGATAATCGATATTGTAAACGAAAAGGTTGACGGCGAGGTTTATCTGACCCTTGAACCTCACCTTCACGTCTTTGACGCTTATAAGGATATTGACGACCATGAATTAAAAGGAAAATATTCCTTTAAGTCAAATCGCGAAGCATTTGATTTTGCAACGAATGCACTCAAATCTCTTCTTATGAAACACGGATACAAAAGGAATGGTAATAACGAATGGATAAAGTAAGATTTGGCATTGTCGGCTGCGGAAACATGGGCACGGGCCATGCGAAAAACTTTTTAGCCGGCAAGATTGAAAACGCTTATATCAGCGCAGTATGCGATATTGACCCCGAAAGATTTGAATTTTTTAAGGAAAACTTTGGAGATACCGTAAAATATTATGACAATGCGGAAGAAATGTGCAAGTCAGGCGAGTGCGACGCTATAATAATATGCGTTCCCCACTACCAGCATCCCGAGCTTGCAATTCTTGCTATGGACTCAGGACTTCACTGTATCGTTGAAAAGCCTGCAGGCGTATATACCCTTCAAGTAAAAGAAATGCTTGAACGCCATAAAACAAGCGATAAAATACTCGGCATAATGTTTAACCAAAGAACGAATCCTATATTTAAAAAAATGCGTCAGATGATTCTTGACGGTCAGCTTGGTGAAATTAAACGCACTAACTGGATAATTACAAACTGGTACAGAACTCAGGAATATTACGACAGTGGCTCATGGCGCGCAACCTGGGCGGGCGAAGGCGGCGGAGTTCTTTACAATCAAGCTCCGCATAACCTCGACCTTTTCCAGTGGATAGTCGGCATGATGCCCTCGAAGGTTCACGCCTTCTGTCACTTCGGCAAATGGCACGACATTGAGGTTGAAGACGACGTTACCTGCTATTGCGAATACCCCAACGGTGCAACCGGAGTTTTCATTACGACAACCGCCGACGCTCCCGGCACAAACCGTTTTGAAGTTACGGGAACAAAAGGCACGCTTATAATGGATTACGATCAAGAAAAGAATGAATTCAATCTTTTCTACCGTGAGCTTGAGGTAGACGAGCGCGTTCACTGTCTGACCGAAAAGGGCGGATTTAAGCGTCCTCCGGTAAAGCCAACAGTTAAAATAGAGGTAGAGGAAGATAATCCTCAGCACGTAGGAATATGCAACAACATCGCAAACGCAATTCTCGGTCTTGAAGAGGTATACGCACCTGCCGAAGACGGTCTTTGCGGAGTTCAGCTTGCAAATGCGATGCTTCTCTCCACCTGGCTTAACAAAGCTATCGATATCCCCTTTGACGACGAGCTTTTCTACGAGGAGCTTAAGAAAAGAATCGCGATATCCAAGCCTCACGAAGTAAAATCAAAAAAGGTTGAGGCACAAAACTAAGGAGAAATCATAATGAAAAAATATAATATTGCGCTTGTTGGCTGCGGCACTATTTCGTATAACCATCTTACAGCGCTCTCAAAGCTTGATTACGTTAACGTCACGGCGCTTTGCGATATTAAGCCCGAGCGCGCTGAGGCAAGAAAGCTTGAATTCGGTCTTTCATCTAAGATTTACACCGATTATTACGAAATGCTTGCATCAGAAAAAATCGATGCGGTGCATATTTGCACCCCTCACTATCTGCATGCACCGATGACGGTTGCAGCTCTTGAGAGGGATATATACGTATGCCTTGAAAAGCCTATCTGTATAAACCGCGAAGAGATAAAAATACTGCTTGAAGCTGAAAAAAAGAGTCGAGCATCGGTTGCCGTTTCATTCCAGACGAGATATAATAAAGCTAATATGATAGCTAAGAAAATCGCCGAAGAGGACGGTATAGTCAGCGCGTACTGCTCGCTTTTCTGGCAGAGAACGAATGAATACTATACCGAAAGCGGTTGGCGCGGAGCATACGCGACCGAGGGTGGCGGAGTTATGATCAACCAAGCGATACACTCAATTGATCATCTCATCAGCTTACTCGGCAAGCCTGTTGCTGTAACCGCTACGAAGGCAAACCACAAGCATAAAGGCATAATTGAGGTCGAGGACACCTGCGAGGGTATGGTAGAGTTTGAAAACGGACTTGCCGGTAATTTCTTTGCTACTAACGCATTCCGTGGCACATCAAGAACTTCCATATTTATAAAAACAAACAAACGTGAGCTTGAGATAAGAAACTCGAAGCTTTATATCGACGACAAGCTTGTTGAGGACACTGACGGTGCTGGATATCTCGGAAAAGAGGTATATGGTGACGGTCATCTTACACTTATTAAAAAATTCTACGAAGCTATTGAATCAGGTGAGGAAATGCCTATCACGCTTGAGAGTGCGCAGTGGGCTCTAAGACTTCTTCTTGCAGCATATGAATCAAACGACGAGAGAACTTTGATTTAATCTGCCCTGAATTAAATTCTATTTTATAAATTTTAAACCGATTAAAAGAAAGGTAACAAAAAATGAAGCTTCCATTCGAACTTAATCTTAAAGGAAAATGTGCAGTAGTAACCGGTGCAGGCGGAGTTCTCTGCTCTGACTTTGCAAAGGCTATCGCTAAATGCGGTGCATCTGTTGCTCTTCTCGATATCAACCTTGATGCAGCCGAGGCTGTTGCTAAGGATATCAGAGATAACGGCGGAAAGGCAATTGCCATCAAAACCAATTGTCTTGAAAAGGATAGCCTTGAAGAAGCAAAGGCTATAGTAGATAAGGAATTCGGAATCTGCGACATTCTTATCAACGGAGCCGGTGGAAATAACGGCAGAGCAACTACTGTTAACGAGTACTTTGATCCTGCAACCCTTCAAGATCCCAATGCTCAGGATTTCTTCTCTCTTTCTCCCGACGGATTCAAATTTGTATTTGACCTTAACGTAACCGCAGCATTCCTTACTACTCAGGTATTTGCAATTGACATGGCAAAGAGCGGTAAAGGCGGTAACATTATTAACATTTCATCGATGAACGCATTCCGTCCTCTTACCAAGATTCCTGCATACAGCGCAGCTAAAGCAGCCGTATCTAACTTTACTCAATGGCTTGCAGTTCACTTTGCTAATACCGGAATCCGCGTTAACGCAATAGCTCCCGGATTCTTTGTTTCAAACCAGAACAGAGCTCTTCTCTTCAATCCCGACGGAACTCCTACTGCAAGAACCGGCAAGATTCTCAGAGGAACTCCTATGAACCGTTTTGGCGAGTCTGAAGAGCTTCTCGGCGGTCTTTTCTTCTTCCTTTGCGATGAAGCATCGAGCTTTATAACTGGAGTCGTTCTTCCTATCGACGGCGGTTTCTCCGCTTATTCTGGTGTTTAATATATTTTGCGATATTAAATTATTAATTTTTTAACAAATTTTATTTATTTCAAGCGTTCCGTCATTGACAGAACGCTTTTTTTATGGTAAAATAATTGATGGACAAAAATTATATAACATAAAGGAGTTTCTGAAATGAAAGAAGTTTTAGTTGAAACATCAGCAAGACACATCCACCTTTCAAGAGAAGCAGTTGATATCCTTTTCGGTAAGGGATATGAGCTTACAAACAAAAAGGACCTTTCCCAGCCCGGTCAGTTCGCTTGCGCTGAAAAGCTCGTTGTTGTTGGCCCTAAGGGTCAGCTCAAGGCATCCATCCTCGGTCCTACCCGTCCCGCAAGCCAGGTTGAGATCTCTCTTACCGATGCCCGTTCTATCGGCGTAACAGCTCCCATCCGTGAGAGCGGTGACATTGCAGGCTCCGGCGCTTGCAAGCTTGTAAACCCCGACACAGGCGCAGAGCTTGAGCTCACAGAGGGCGTTATCGCCGCAAAGCGCCACATTCACCTCACTCCCGAAGCAGCTGAGGCTATGGGTGTTGCTGATAAGCAGATCGTTTCGGTTGAGATTAAATCCGAGCGTACCACCGTTTTCGGCGACGTTGTTGTTCGTGTAAGCGAAAAGTTTGCTCCCGCAATGCACATCGACACCGATGAAGCTAACGCTGCTTGCGCATTTGGCGAAATCTACGGTACTGTAATCGGCTAATAGTTCCCTATCATAAATAAAATTTCTAAGGAGATAAAAAATGAGCAATGAATTTTCTTGCGAGTACGCAATGAGCCGCGAGGTTCAGAATATGTGTACAGTTGCTAAGGGTCCTAACCACGGTCCCGCTCCCATTCCCGAAGAGGGCAAGTGGGTTCATGCAAAAGAGATTACCGACATTTCAGC
>SVRU01000118.1 GCA_015064665.1 Oscillospiraceae bacterium | reverse complement strand
TCTATCCTATGCGTGAGTACACTACGTCGGAGAATGCCGAACTTCTCCGAGAAATGAATCTTGGAGATAACTATATCTGTGACGCGATCAACGATGGACTTCCGCTTTGCTGCGTGGTGTCAACCGATAATATCTTAAAACATAGTGTAGATATTTATAAGAAGAGCATATTGATCTCGCCCGTTCCCGAAAATCCCGACGTGCTTGTTCGGTTGGTAGCCCTTGCAAAGCAAGGAATTGGCGTACTTGTATACGGAACGAAGGAAAAGCTTCAAACAGTCGCAAACTTTGACAACTTGGTGAAGCTTGACGTTGAAGAGAGCGCAGGTCATTTGCGCGAGGCACTGTCAGCGTGGGGATATGAAATATCCTTTACAAAAAAAGAGGGAGGCATAAAACCTCCCACCATCTGTATCGTGCGACATGATAACGGTCTGTTTTTCTCGGTCTACAATGCAAACACCACTACCGACACGCATTTGAAATTCCCGTTCGGCGCACCCATATTATGCGGAGCAGAAGCCGAAATGACGGATGGAAGATCGTCCTACCGCTTCAGCCGAAGTGAACATCGGGAATGCAGAGTATTCGTTGAGCAAAATAACGGTGTGATCTCCTGTCGCGAAGCGCCCCCTGTCAACGCGCGATACAGACGAACGATCAAAATAACGGGGCTGAAAGACGCTACCGTATGCCTTTTCCCCGAAAAAGGATGTGAAGCCGCGGTGTCGATTGCAAAATCTACAGACCATACACCCGAATTCGATCCACAGTTCAAGGTAGTGCACGATGATGTATACGGTACTTATCTTGAGGGGGAGCATATTAGCGGAAATATTTATTTCTTGATTGGACGCAAATGCTAACTATCCATTGTTCGGTTTCGGTCATATTGTAAAGTATCTGTTAAAAGTTGTTGTCCCTTCTTGACCACACTCGTGAGCGGCAGCCCCATCATCCAGAACGGCAAGCTCGTCGGCGCGGTGACACACGTTCTGATCAACGATCCCACCACGGGGTACGGAATTTTCATTGAAAATATGTTAAATGCCGCAAATATTCCCATGGCAAAGGCGTCGTAATGATATTTCGTAGGGGCGTTCTTTGAACGCCCGCGGGCGAACACAGTTCGCCCCTACCGTCGAAACACAAAATTCAATAAAAAAGTTGTCCCTATTTGAACACACCGTGCGGGTGAGTCGGATAGGGACAACAGTATTTTGTCCGATTTTTATGTAAAATTTATTAATGATATGTTGTCCCTATTATATCACACTACTCTTCCTTGGACGATACCTAATATGTCTATAATGCGGACATTGCCTTTTCTCATTTTGACGATCTGTATTTTTTGATAAATTGCGTCGGTGTAATTCCCATATATTCCTTGAATTGCCGGCTGAAGAAATAAATATCGGAAAAATTACAAAGCTCGGCAATTTGCGAAACCGTGTAGCGTCCAAGGCGCAATAGGTCGCACGCATGGTTTATCTTTAGCTGAATTATATATCTCTTTGGAGAAATGCCGTACTTTTCCTTAAAGAGCCTTTGAAAATATGATTCGCACATACCAGATGAGGCCGCAAGCTCTTCAAGAGAAATCTCTTTTTTTAAAAATTCGGTATGCATAAGAGATATGGCGGGGGCGATTTTATCAGAGTGCCTTTTCGGTGAGCGGTTTTCCTTTTTTATCTCTGAAAAAATACGGTACAAGAGTGACATTGCCTCGAAATAATAGCCTTGCTCCTTACTTACCCAAACCGCAAAAATCCGCTTGAAAAGAGATGATAGTTTCTCGTTGTCAACTGCATTGATTACGAAAGCCACGTCTGATAGAGGGCGGTCTGTGTTAAAAAATATATCAATGCACTCGCCTCTTTCGTGGCGGAAAACCTCATATTGAGTAACTTTCCCCTTCGGCAGAAATCTGACGTTTCCCGAGGCGTTGTCAAGCTCTTTTCCGTTAAAATACACCGTGGAATGTCCTGAAAAGTTAAAAATCAGTTCGTTGCTTTGTAAATCGTGCTTGAAGGTTGTTATCTGCTCGGGATACTCGTCTTTTCCAACCATAATTACACGTTTTATATCGGTAACTATAAAATCGGTTTCCATTTTTGAAGTGGCCCCCTTTTTTATAGATTTTAGCATTAAATCGCAATTTTGTCAATGTTTTAGCGCAATATTTGTACGTAAAAGTACAAAAATGCCGTATTCTCTATTGTTTTTTCACCGTCCGTTCGATATACTGATAGCGGAACTACTTTTCGGAGGTGTCAAAATGACAGAAAGAATACAAAAGCTGACCGAGCTTACTCTTGCCGGAAAAATGTACACGGAGGCAAAGAATACCGAGTTTGAAAGAAACGATATTTTCCTCCCCGATTGCGAGCGAGACGTAAAGCGCATTTGCGAGTATATTCTCAATCAAGAGCCGATAATCACCGAGTATCAGCGGCTGACGGGATTTTTCAGATTTGACGGCTCGGTCGTCGGAGCTGCTTTCGACCGTTCAGGCCACAAGCACACCAAAGAGCTTATGCAAAATTTCTATTTAAAGCAGGTTGGCGGACTTCACGTGCTGGAGTGGCAGCACGCCACGGCAGACTACAAAAGGGTGCTTGAGGTAGGAATTGTCGGAATGATCGACGATATTGACCGTTCGCTTGAAACTCATACCGACAAGGATGAGCGCGAGTATCTTTTAGGGCTTAGAAAAATCGCAGAAACGCTTATCGCTTGGTGTGAAAAATGCTCGGCGAGGGTGTCTGAATACGCCAAGACGGTAGAAAATGAAGAATATCGCAAAAACCTTGAAAAGCTTTCATGGGCACTTTTGAGCTCTCCGAAAAACGCGCCTACAAGCTTCTACGAGGCGTGCCTTACGATATACGTTTGCTTCTCCTGCGCCCTTGACAGCGTAGGCACGCTTGACAGATACCTTTCAAAGTTTTATTTTGCCGACCTCGCGACAGCCAGGATAACAAGAGATGAGGCGGGAGAATATTTACAGGAATTATTCCTTATGCTTCAGGCGGCAACCCCCGCAACCTCGGCTAATTTCACTAGAGGCGGTGAATCTCATTTCTGCGTCGGCGGATATCTCCCCGACGGTAGCGATGCTTACAACGATCTTTCGGCACTCATTTTGGAAACCCTCACCGATCTTCCGACCTATATTCCGCAGGTAACGCTGCGCTGGACGAAAACGCAGCCAAAGGACGTGTTGCGCTTTGCCATGGACCTCGAAAGAAGGGATAAAAACAAACGAATTGCCTTTCAGAATGACGAGAAGAGGATACAAGCATATACAGAAATATGTGGGTTCACATACGAGGATGCAGTAAGCTATACCACTGTCGGCTGTAACGAGCCTGCCTTTCCCGGTGGAATTGTCGGTGCAACATCGAATTTAAATCTACTCAAATCAATGGAAAGAGTATTCCATAATAACTATGAGAAAATTGCGGATTGCAAGAGCTTTGACGAATTTTACGGGATATACACAAGAGAGCTTTTCCGGGATTTGGATAAGCATATTGAATTTGATAACAAGTGTAATGCCGTAAGAGCGAGAGACGTGAACTATGTATCGGCGCTATTCTTCAACGGATGTATAGAAAAGGCAAAAAGCCCTACTCGAGGTGCGGGAGACATTGTCGTTTGTTCACCGATGGTTTTCGGAATCACCAATGCCATTGATTCGCTGATAGTTGTAAAGCAGTTCGTCTATGACGAAAAAATCATTACTATGAAAGAACTCATTTCGGCTTTACAAAACAACTGGGTAGGATATGACGATCTTCACATGCTTATCAAGAAAAAAGGCGACTTTTTCGGAAACGATACCGAGCGTTCAAACGCTATGGCGAGAAAATTTTTCGATAGTATTTCGGAGCACCTCAAGGGAAAAAGAAATCTTTTCGGTTACCCGATACTCATAGGAGACCTGATAGGTTATAACCCTCATCACAAATGGTTTGGAGAATTTACAAAGGCAACTCCCGACGGAAGATATGCGGGCGAGATGTTAAAATTCGGATTCGGGCAAAGCGGCGGATATGACAGAGAGGGACTTACGGCGCTTCTCAATTCTATTGCAAGAGCCGACGAGCAGGGT
>SVRU01000117.1 GCA_015064665.1 Oscillospiraceae bacterium | reverse complement strand
TCGCTTCGCGAGGACGCGGTCGGAAGGATGAAGGCCGCACGCTGCTCGCTTACTGCGGCTCTTCATCTACTTCTTTCCCGACGTCTTTCGTGCGAGGTGTCGAAAATTCCTCACAATAACCTCGGTTAGTTTTAATCCTCGACGTTGGTTTGATTAACGATGAATTTCTCACACTCACCTCTCCTTTAGTTTTAAAGGAGAGGGGCGCTTGCTCTATTTATATTCCGTTGCGCTGACACCTACGCAAAACACATACCGTACACCTCAATTCCGTTGTGATTTTAACACAGCGCTATCACTTGATTGAGTCAATGTCGTTCATAAAACTTTTTTAAAAACTTTTTTTAGACCACGGGGAAAAACTTTTGAAAAAACTTTTCCTCTCTCGTTGACTCTGTGATATCACCGTGTTTTGAAAGTTTTCGGAATCAAGGATTCGGTATATGTTTTTTTATAGGCGTCCTCTCAACTACATATAAAACCGCAAGCAAAGTACGAGCCTCCGGCGGGGAATATGGGGATTACCGGTATATGTCTCCCTCGAGGGCGCTAAAATCTAAATCAAAACTTTATCGCGTGGTTGGTGGGCGCGTAAGTTCCCCAACAGTGACCGGATACGGCTAAATATATCCGGGGTTACGAATCCAAACGAAACACGAAAGGAGTAAGCCCGGGAAGTAAGTAATTCAAAATCGGGTAGGCAGAAAGGTATGGATATCGAAGAGATGACTGCAACAGAATACATAATCAGCCTCATTTCTGTGCTGATGGATAAATGCAAAACTCTCGAAGAGTTCAAAGAAGCATATAACAAAGCAATCGGCAAAAAATAAAATGCCCATAGAGTAATTTCCAAATCCCACTCTATGAGCATTTAAGGAACTACGGGGACAAGCCTGCCCGTCCTCGTAGGTCTGATTGCTTATACAGTATATCACATAAAAATAAATTTGTCAAGTCCCCACTTTTTGAGGGGCAGAAAGAGGTTTAAAATGGCATTAAGATGGGAATATGCGACAAATAAAGAAAGGAACAAAAGATACAGAAAATTAAAAGGAGAAGGCGAAGACGATTTTATATATAAAACACGTGTCGTATCTTCGTTTTTGTCCTTCATGCAAAGTCACGGAGTGGACGAATTTATAAATTATCTCGAATGTACAGACTTTTTTAAGGGAATTTAAATGCAAAGTATTGACTTTTTTTAAAAAAAAGCATATAATACAATCAATAGTTAGGTGTTATTATACGTTGGAAGTAATCAATGTGTAGACGCACGTATTAAAATGTCGCAGATTAAAGGTATAGGCTACCTAACATAGAGGGGGTGTCATTGCACCCCCTCGATTTTTTATTTTTTAATAATAAGATTTTTACGCTCTTTTCCCTTTAAATGACGTGCATGCAAATAGCGAGTACCTTCGTAACCATGCCACGAATCAAAGCCTTTTGCTTTTGAAATAGGTATAGGCTCGATCTTTCCGGATCTTAACTTTGAATTTTGTTTTTCAAATAAACTGTAACTTTGATCCTCGTTTTTATGATATGGAGTCGAACCTAAAGTGCGCTTGTTTTCTCCCAAAAATATTCTATTCTCTAAAGACGTAACAACTCTGCACCTAAACAATCTTGTAAAAGGATTATACCATTTTACATGAACATAATGCGTAGATGCACCTTTTAGCTTTAACGTTCGATTATCTATTCGAAAAATCTTTCCTACATATTTCGCCATAATTTATTCCTTTCTACTTTTTCCATCAAAGACACCTTTAAAATATGCTAGTTGTGTTTTCGTTCTCGAGGACTTTATATGGTCCTCGAGCTTTTTTTCTGTCTTTGCGCATATATCTACGCACTGCTCACAGACGGATTCAATATATTTTCCTTTATCCTCATACTTCTCAAGGAGCTTATCGAGATAAGCTAAATCTTTTGCACATACTACAAGATAATAAACTAAAATTGCATCTACAATAAGTGAAAAAATTATAAAAAACATCATGCTATTACAAAAGCCAAAAAAACAGCCATATTTTATGATAACCGTTTTCTATTAAAAACAATAATTATTTTCTTGACATTCCGGTTTAAAGGTGATAAAATAATTAAGTAGTTAATTATTAACAGGTTAAGTATTTTTGATAGGAGGGGCTAATGATAGAGGATAGAAACTACGTACTGATACATAAAATCATTACTGCGAACCGTATGCATAAAAAGGCTATCGAAACGGTTGTTGATGACATCGGAATACATAGAAGCAGGCATCAAATTCTTATGAATCTTGCGAAAAACGATAAATTTAAATCTCAGAAAGAGATTGCGGAGCATCTCGGCATTACTCAAGCTGCTATGACGGGAGCGCTATCTAAGCTTGAGCGAGACGGTCTTATTTCAAGAACCGTAGGAGCGGATAACCGATACAACGAGATATCCATTACCGAAAAGGGCAGAGAAATCATTGAGCGGTCGAGAGCGCATTTTATCGAGGTTGATAAGAAAACGTTTTCGGGCTTTAGCGATGAGGAGCTTGAAGTTTTCTCAAAATGTATCGATAAAATGCAAAACAATTTAAAGGCAATTTTGGAAGAGGAATAAATTAAAGATATGAAAAGATGGTATAAATACATAAAGCCTTATCTTCCTTATTTTATATTAGGCCCGATATGTATGATAGTAGAGGTTATCGGTGAAATTTTGATGCCTCGTTTCTTGGGAATAGTTATAAATAACGGAGCGAACGGCGTAGGCGTTGGAATCGGAATGGGCGCGCTTATGGTTCTTGCCGCGTTTCTTATGATGGCGGGAGGTGTCGGAGGCGCGTATTTCGGAGCAAAGGCGTCTGTAAATTTCGCAACCGACTTAAGAAGCGATGCGTATAAATCCATACAGAAGTTTTCATTCTCGAATATAGATAAATTTTCTACGGGCTCGCTCGTAACCAGACTTACGAACGACGTAACTCAGCTTCAGCATTTTGTAAATATGCTTCTTCGAATGGCTTTGCGCTCTCCGGGAATCATTATAGGCGCACTGATAATGGCTATTTCGATAAATCCGCCGCTTTCGGTAGTTCTTGCGGTAACCGTTCCGTTTATGGTAATCACGATAATCGGAATTATCATCTCTGCGCTTCCGAGATTTTCGAGAATGCAGAAGAAAATAGATAAGCTTAATTCCACGGTTCAGGAAAACGTGACGAACGTACGTGTCGTCAAGTCGTTTGTAAGAGAAGAATATGAAATAGAAAAATTCAGGGAAGCTAACGGAGATTTGAAAGCCTCGTCGATGAAAGCAACCAAGCTTATGATATTGCTTTCTCCCATAATGAATCTCTTTATGTATACGACTATTATAATCGTTATATGGCTCGGTCACGGTGACGTCTTAAACGGTAAGATGGATATCGGAGATCTCAGCGCGTTTATTGCGTACGTAAATCAGATACTTCATTCTCTGATGATGGTATCCTTCTTATTTACAATGTCCTCAAGAGCAATAGCATCGGGCAGAAGAATAAGCGAGGTATTAGATGAAAAAACAGATATTAACGACGATAACGCAAAGTATCCCGACCTTGCGGTAAGTAAGGGTGATATAGAATTTAAAAACGTTAAGTTCCGTTATTATAAGAATAACAGCGAAGAGGTGCTTAACGGTATCAGCTTTAAAATCGATGCGGGAAAAACCGTTGGAATTATAGGCTCTACCGGCTGCGGAAAAACAACGCTTGTATCGATGATTCCGCGACTTTACGACGTTGATTCGGGAGAGGTTCTTGTTGACGGTGTTGACGTCAAGGATTATTCTCTTAAAAATCTCAGAGACGGAATAGGTATGGTGCTTCAGAAAAATCTTCTGTTCTCGGGAACTGTTGAAGAAAATCTGAAATGGGGAAATCTCGATGCGAGCGATGAAGAAATGCGTCTTTTTGCCACTTATTCTGCGGCAGATAAATTTATAACCGCATTTCCAAAGGGGTATGATACCGTTCTTGAAAAAGGCGGTAACAACGTTTCCGGCGGTCAAAAGCAGAGGCTTTGCATAGCAAGAGCGCTTCTCAAAAAGCCGAAAATACTTATTCTCGACGACTCTACAAGCGCTGTCGATACCGCTACCGAAAGGCAGATA
>SVRU01000116.1 GCA_015064665.1 Oscillospiraceae bacterium | reverse complement strand
AACTCTCAAAAGAACTGTATGAAAATGCACACATCTTCCATCTAAGGGGCGGAATAGACTATTCACGTTTAAGTTTTAAGCACAAAACAATGATGGGCTTGTTATATAAAAAAGCAGTAGGGTTACCAGAAGAGAAAAAGACCACAGAAATAAAGGCTATGATTGAAACATATAATAAGAAAGTGGATTTCGTGAACTTTGACAGCTTAACTGCAATAGTTAATGACATCTAATCCATCAAATTCCAATTTGTCGGGCAGAGGCACAAAAAATCAGACACCTTTTGTTCGTTTTTACCCCAGTTTAGACACCTTTTTACACGTTTAAGGCAACAAAAAGCACCCACTCTTGCAGTAGGTGCTTTTTGTTGATTGCGGTAGCGCTCAATTCGACTTATCGTTTGCCTGCAAACGAGTAAGTTCGCATACCGCGCATGCGGTATCTTTCGTTACACGGCGTGCTGAAATTCCCCTAGATTACACGCGGAACGTTTTTCTCCTATTAAATATCCACCCTCTTGCCATAGATCTGCATAACACCTCTGCAATAGGTATAAATATGAAAGCGATAGCACCCCATGCCAATGTAAAGAGCGGACATATCTGACCGAAAAGGTTAAACGGCATTTTGCTGTAATCCCAGATGTGCATTTTGAAAATTATATTAAAAACTACACCAAATACAAGCTCTACGGCGGTAACTACGAGAGCCGAAAGAGCCGCTTTGAAAACAAGCGGCTTTTCTTTATAACGTTCAGCTATTCTTGAAAAGAAAACAAAGCATACTCCGCCCGCGATAATCATAGTGGGATGCGTATAACCGCGCCAAATAAGCTCGATTATTCCGTATCCTATTCCGCCTATTGCAAAAAAGGCGGCTTTTTTCTTTATTTCGCTATCCGCTTTAAACATAAAACATCACCCGACCTAGTATTTTCTAAATCGGGTGATGCTATGCAATCAAATAGGATTATTCCATAATGCTCTCGCATAAGCGCTTTATTTTTTCGGTTATCCTTTTAGCTTCGAATTCACACTTTGCCGTTACGGATACGTAGATTTTAAGCTTTGGCTCAGTGCCCGACGGCCGCACGACAATGCTTGATGAATTATCGAAGAAAAGCTTTATGACGTTTGATTTTGGCAGACCGTTTATGCCATGCAAATAATCTTCCGTTTTAATTACTGAAAAATCGCCAAAATTTATGTCGGAACGGAATTTACACATTAGCTTTTGCATTTTTTCGTATCCTGCCGCACCGTCAAAGGCATACGAGTACAGAGAATTTTTTGTATAGCCAAACTCGGAATATATAGAGTTCAGCTTATCGTACAAATTAATTCCCTTTTCGCTGTAATACGCCGCCATTTCTGACACAAGAAGCGATGCGTAAACACCGTCCTTATCTCTGACATAGCTGCCGCCAAGATATCCGCAGCTCTCTTCAAAGCCAAAAATACAGCTATTCTCTTTGCCCTGCTCTTCAAGCCTGCCTATAAGCTCACCTATGTACTTAAAGCCCGTAAGCACGTTTTTCATCTCTACCCCGTATTTCGCGGCTGTTTTCTCTGCCATGTCGGTGGTAACGATTGTTTTTATGGCAATGGGATTTTGGGGCATTGTTTTGTGATTTTTTCTCTGCTCGCAAATATAACCGAACAAAAGCAAACCGACCTCATTTCCCGTAAGAATTTTGTACTCGGTTCCGCACCTTACGGCAACTCCAACTCTGTCACAGTCAGGATCGGTAGCAAGAAGGATTTCGGCATTTACCCGCTTGGCATATTCAAGTCCGAGCGCGAGCGCCTCGGGAATTTCGGGATTTGGATAGGGGCAGGTCGGGAAATTGCCGTTGGGCATTGCCTGCTCACTTACAGCCAACACGTCCGAAAAACCGTTTTTTTCAAGAACTCTTAACACCGGTCTATAGCCTGTGCCGTTGAGAGCTGTATACACTATCTTAATTTTTTTGTTTGCCCTGTCGCCGAAAAGATGCGAGGTTTCGGATACTCGGTCAATATAGCTTTCAAAAACAGAATCCGAAATCAATTGAATTTTTCCTTTGGTATTTGAGGGTTGCTCTATTGCCGCATCATCAAAATAATCGAAGGAATTTATCTCATTAAGTATGGCTTTTGCCATAGCATCTGTTATCTGACATCCGTCAGAACTGTACACCTTATAGCCGTTATAATTCGCAGGATTATGAGATGCAGTTATCATAATGCCGGCATTACACGAAAGCTCGCGCACAGCATATGACAGCATAGGTGTCGGAAAAGGCTCGGAATACATGAATACATCAAGTCCGAAGTCCGCGAATACTTTCGCTGCGGTTTCGGCAAAAAGACGGCTGTTTATCCTTGTGTCATAGCCTATGGCAATTCTTTTACCGCCGTTTTTGGTAACGTAGCCTGCAAGTCCGCGGCTGGCTCTTCTTACGGTATATATATTCATTCGATTTGTTCCCACGCCGAGAATGCCTCGAAGCCCGCCTGTTCCAAATTCAAGATGACGGTAAAATGCATCGTTTACAGCAACCACGCCCTTTTCCATCAGTTCAAGTTCTTCTCTGAGAGCTGAATCTTCAACCATTTTCTGCCAACGATTATATTCTGCTTTTATCATCTTTTTTCTGTGCAAAGCTTAATAAGCTCGTCAACGTGTGCGGTCGCAAGACATTCGACGGTATCCGCTGCGCCGTAATATATCTTGACCTCCCCGTCCGGTTCAAGTATCATTCCACCCGGGAATACGACGTGAGTTCTGTATCCCTCGTTACACTCATGATGAAGCTCGGGGGCGATTATCGGTGTTTTCGACATTCCTATAACTTTTGACGGATCCTCGAGGTCAAGAAGCGCGATTCCCGCATAATACATTTTCTGCCAAACCTCTTCCCAACCGTTTTTGCCTCGGGTTGTGTCAAGCTCAACGGCATGGAACGTAGTAAGCCAGCCTTTTTCGGTCTTAACGGGCGGCGCTGCGGGACCAATCTTGTTATTTGCAAAAGGAACGTCCTCAACCGCCATAACAAGTCTTGATTTGCCCCAGAATTCAAGGTCGGGCGACTCGGAGAGCCACATATCAAATCTGTCCTTCATTCCGAGAGAATATACCGGCATAGGCCTTTCAAGTCTTACAAATCTGCCGCTGATTTTCTCAGGAAAAAGCACCATATTTCTGTTATCGGGAACAGACATACTTATCATCTCGTAGTTAACGAAATCCTCGGTTTTCATTATTCCGCCGCGAAGTCCGTGTACGGTATCCACGGCAAGACAGACGTAGCACACCCCGTCAATTACTGTGAGTCTTGGGTCGTATCCTCTGAGAATTTCACCGTCGTAAAGCTCAAACCAAGGGGCTTTTTCGGGAGTCCAATTAATTCCGTCGTCGCTTGTTGCAATTCCTATATTAATTCCGCCTGTTATCCACCTTTCGCGAGGGTTATCAAAATTAAAATCTCCGTAGTCATTTCTGAATGCCATTACGTATTTTCCGTTAAATTTCGTGACACCCGCATTAAACACAAGAGTAGCTTTATACGGTATGTCAGACGGAGTGAGCACGGGTTTTTCGTATTTTGTGATAACCTGCGATGATTTCCACTGTCCTAGCATATGCATGTTCCTCCGAATTATTTATTTTCCAAGCAAATTTTAATTAAATCATCAACGTTTGCCGTTGCAAGACACTCGACGGTATCCGCTGCGCCGTAATATATCTTGACCTCCCCGTCCGGTTCAAGTATCATTCCGCCGGGGAAAATAACGTGCGTACGAAGTCCCTCTTCACATTCATGATAGAGTTCGGGCGCAAGTATAGGAGTTTTTGACATTCCGATAACCTTTGACGGATCCTCAAGGTCAAGAAGCGCAATTCCACCGTGGTAGACCTTTTGCCACTTATCCTCCCAGCCGTGCTTGCCCCGAGTAGTATCAAGCTCAACAGCATGGAAAGTAGTAAGCCAACCTTTTTCGGTCTTAACAGGCGGTGCCGCAGGTCCTACTTTGTTGTTCGCAAAAGGAACGTCCTCAACCGCCATAACAAGTCTTGATTTGCCCCAGAATTCAAGGTCGGGCGACTCGGAGAGCCACATATCAAATCTGTCCTTCATTCCGAGAGAATATACCG
>SVRU01000115.1 GCA_015064665.1 Oscillospiraceae bacterium | reverse complement strand
TTGCTCCATTTCGGACGTTAACGACTATATACGGTGAAATGGGCGTCGGCAAGACGCAGCTCGTTACGGCTATGGCGTTAACGTCCGAAATGGAGCAATGGGATATGGCGTTCGAGATCCTTCTCGAAAAGGACCTTATGTTTCCTAATTTCCCATGGCAAAGACTTCGAGATGCGGTGAAGACGCAAATTGACAAACGTGTTATCGTAGACATACCGACGTGCAAAAAATGGTTGGAGCGCTATCGGTATTTCTTCGATAGGATTGTTTCTTTGGATAGCAGCTGTTCGAAGTATCGGGAAAGACGAGAACGTTATGGCTTCTTCCCATTGGATTACACTTTCGGATACGATTACGACAAATATCCGATATACTACAACGACGAGCTTAAAATGACGCATCTTTTTGATGCGATCGAGGACTATGCTTGCGCGTATCTCGTCTATACGGTACAGTCAACGCTCATCTTTGCTAACTACTCAATAAGAGTGGATTCTATGATTGAGGACGTCGGAAACTTCCCGCTGCGCAACAATGATTTTATGCAGCGCGACGTCAGACTGCAAGACGCTTATTCCAGGCATGCAAAGATCATTGATATGGATATGTTCCGTCTCGGCAAGAAAATGCTCGAGGATAATCCGAAAGCTCGTAGGCTGAGTTTTGGAACGTTCGTTATCTCCGAAGTGGATAAGGAGCGTAAGAATCAGGTCGAGCTTAAGGAATTAAAGCAGAAAACGGACGAGGTTAACCAAAAGAACGACCTTTTCAATGCTTGCCTTATGATGTGCCGACACGCTTGCGTAATTGCAAATAGAGTATTTATACGTATTATTTGCGATTTGCAGCGTCCGGAAGCATGGGGAGCAGGCGGCAGAGAGCTCGGAGAGGTTATTTACATAAAAGAAAAGAGTGAGATCTCACCGACGTTACCGTTCTTCTCACCGTTCTGGGTACTCGAGGGCATATTCAAGTGGTTTAAAGCTAAGTGGACGAGCTTCCATGCAAAATACATTTACGCGCGCTCTGATGATACGCTTTTTGCTTACCTTATGCGAAATACGGTCCATAAGATAAATAACCATTATGACAAGGTTAACGGCCTATTCGGCGTTTTTACGCTCCATTTGGAGATTGAAAGCGGACGAATGGACGGAAACGTTAAAACGGCAAAATGGCGCATTATACTCAAAAAGGACCGTTCTAAGAGGTATTCTACCGACTGTCTTTCTTCCGTATTTGACAGCTACAAGCCGAATACGATGCATATAGACGATTTTGAGGAATATGCGACGGTCATGGCGACAATGGAAGAGGGTCAAGAGCAGCACTCTTACTTCCAGAACGATATACACGAAATGAAGAAAAAGAATGAGGAGAAAATAGCATGAAAAACGACTTAAAAGATAAACCTAAAAGCAATGTTGGTAAAGTGTATCGAGGTAGAACAAAGTACATAGATACCGAAACAAAGTTAGAGAGAAATTATGTTGTTGTTCGAGATAACGGTAAAAACGTTTCTGTTTCAAAATTAAAATCTATAAAAAGCGAAAGCAATCCTGCATTATATGAGATTGATTATAGGAAGTATGGTCTTGAGAAAAGAACCGGAATAGATTCTAAAATTTATAGCAAAAACAGAATGTCTAAAAAACCTTTAACTTTAAGTGATAAAAGGGTTTTCCCGGAAGAAAAAGAACGTTTTAAATTATCAAGTCATGATACACATAGGGCTATAAAACATACACAGAAAAGAAAAAAGCCGAGGTGAAAACCTCGGCGCAAGAGATTAAATTCTCTGCAGTGCGGGTCGGTCTATGCCGACTAAACAATCATTTGATTGAGTTCGCACTATTATTATATCAAAAACTTCGCTTTATGTCAATAGGCAATTTTTAGAAATACGTTATATCCCGGACGCTCGATAGACAAATAACGGAATGTTGTAGAAAAACATCAACCGGCACGGGTGGATCCTGTTATCCTGGTAACGAAATAATATAGAAAAGAGCCCGAGCAGTTAAAACTCAGGCTCTTTTTTGTTATGCAAGTTGTCAGCAAGTTATAGGCAAGTTAAATTTTCTCGAGCAACTGTATGATGTACAACAGTTTCTCCCGGAACGTTGACTGGATGTCGACGTGCAGTTTTTTGCCCGGGTATTACTGTACGGCCAGATACAAATTTTCCTGAAGTAATTTTTGTATTGCGCTGTACAGTTCTTTTTTGCTTCGGATATTCTCTTGATATGTTATGTACTTTTTCTTGTAGAAAAATGCTTTAAAGTCATATCGATGGTCGTGATATTTAAAAATATCTATAATGCAAACATTCTTAACTTCGAATCTGCGCGATGTGCGATATCCATTGAAGTTAAATGAAAAATGGTAATTTATCCCGTATTCGTCTGGAATTGTCAAGTCGTAGTACATTCTTTATTCTCCTTGTATTCTTCTTTGAGCTTATAAATGTCGTATGTAATGTCGTCTGAATAATTTATAACCGCGTCCACTTCGGTATCTTCTAAATCACTATCAAAAACATGTTTGTTATAGTGCTTATTTATGATTTCTTCGATTTTGTTTATAACTTCCTCAGTCTTGCAATAACCTTTATTGATTAAAACTTCGGCTTCAAGCTCGTATCTTGTTTTAGAGTGCGCTTTCGCAAAATCGTCCTTACTGTTGTAGAGGTGATTTTCTTTAACAAAAGCTTTTGTTTCTTCAAGCAGTATTTTGCTTGAAACGTCGGCAGCTTCTTTTAAATCCTTTATAAAAACGCTCTTGGCATCAGACTGCTCAATAGTTTCAAAACATCCAAGGATTTGAAAAGTAAAAGCAACGTATCCCGGCATAAGAAAACCTATATCGAAAACGTCTTTAATTACCGCGCAACACAGTCTCCCGGTATACGCATCGTCTTTCCATTCGTTGAAGATGATATCGTCACCTTTTCTGTAATTACGGTCGTTGTAACGTATCTCAAACGGCTTAATGCCGTCAATAACCGCTTGATAAAATCCGGATAAAAGTTTAACTTTGTGTAACATAAAAAAATCCTCTCTTTCGTAAATAAATGGTGTGGGGTGGCTCGGCACTCGGCTAACTTGTTAGGGGGAGAGAGCGCCCATCGAGGCGGCAGCGCCGCCCCGACGTTCGATGTACGTTATTCGTTTTCGAAGTAAAACAACTCTTCCTCTTCGACCTTTTCAAGCTCGGCTTGTACTCTTCTGATGTTATTCCCGAGGGTGTCGTAATTTTGTTTTACGTTTGCGTACTCTCTCGTGTGTGTCCTTCCGAGTTGTTCAAGCTCGGCAAGAACACCGATAAGGTATTTACGAGAGAAATGCATATTTTCTAAATCGTTGCGGAGCTGCTCCGCTCTGGATAACGTTGCAGTCATTGTTTAGTCCTCCTTAATAGTCGTTTTCTAGATTGTCTTCCCACTCTGAAGGCGGGAGTAAAAGTTGACCTAACATATTGTACCATTGACCGCATTTTTCACATTGACAAGAGCCGTAATATTCATCCCTTAATTCAACTTTATTTCCGCACGAGCAAGTACCACTAGCGTTGTTTCTGTATCTGTACTCTTCGATTATAATTTTGTTGAAACGTATGAATTTTTCGGGTGTTTTTAAACAGTTTTGATAGTTTTTAATTGCTTCATCGGGAACGTTAGGCAAGAGGGTTCCGTTTTTGTCACAAGGAAAAGCAAATCCGTTGTGGTGTCCATCGTCGAATACGAGATAGTATTCTTTTATTGTTTCGTATGTTGCAGGCTTGTAGTTTTTTATCATTTTTAACCTCTTTCTGCCCCTTGAAAGTGGGGGCTTGACAAATTTTTAAAGTTGTGATATAATCTTAGTACATAATCAGAATGAGTCGGGCGGATAGGTACGCCCTTGTCATTCCTCAAATGCTCACAGAGAAGCGGTCAAACTTGTGTCTGTGGGCATTTTTTTATTGTCTGACTATGTACTCAATGAAGTCAGTGATTTGCTTTTCCGTCCAACCGATATTACGTAGATATTCAATCATACGGCTTATGGCTTTATCACTCAAAGATTCCATACCTTGCCCTTTCTACCTATCAGAATAGTTGTTCGGCTTTTCAACCCCGGGAGCAGTCAGCCCCTCCCGGTGTCTGTTGTAGAACTCTAGGCGACTACAACCTCGCCCGGTGCTTTATAGATAAGCACCAACTAGATGAACGATACTGTTGGGGAACTTACGCGCCCACCAACCACGCGCCCGACGACGTTCGCAAACGTCGTAATCCCCATAATAAGAGGA
>SVRU01000024.1 GCA_015064665.1 Oscillospiraceae bacterium | reverse complement strand
CCCCCCGCAAAAAGTCAATAGAAAATTACAATTTTTAACAATATTTATTTAACAAAATTTGCCATTGCTTTTTGGGTAAAATAGACAAGAGCAAACGCAAAAGCACTTATGACAAACGATTTTTTCGTTATCATAAGTGCTTTTCTGATATTTAATTAAAAACTGCGTTATAGAACGTCAACTAAAACACAGCGCCTCTTGTTTTGCGTTTGTTTTGAGAAAATTAAGGTTAAATCTTCAGCGTTTTTCGGCTATAGCCAAAGAGGACAATTTAAAGACCCATTTCCGCCTTGACCTGTCTGAAGGCTTCTGCGGCGTAAAGAATATCTTGCTCGCTGAGCGCGGCGGAAATCTGAGTTCTTATTCTTGCTCTGCCCTTGGGCACGACGGGATAGGAAAACGCCACTACGTATACGCCCTTTTCCATCATACGCCTTGCCATCTCAACCGCTTTGTGCTCATCGTAGAGCATAACGGGAAGTATCGGCGTTCCGCCGTCGGTAACGTCAAGTCCGATTTCCTGAATCTTCTCTGCAAAAAGCTTGGTGTTTCTAAAAAGCCTGTCACGGCGAGAGGTATCGTTTTCGATAAGCTCCAGAACCTTAAGGCTTCCCGCCGCAATGGCGGGTGCAACGGTATTAGAGAAAAGATATGGTCTTGAACGCTGGCGGAGAAGGTCTATTATCTCCTTACGGCCCGACGTAAAGCCACCCGATGCACCGCCGAGTGCCTTGCCAAACGTGCCGGTGATAATATCGACACGTCCTCTTACGCCGCAATGCTCTGCCGTTCCTCTTCCCGTTTCCCCTATAAAGCCGGTCGCGTGGCTGTCGTCAACCATAACGAGCGCTCCGTATTCGTCGGCAAGGTCGCAAATGCTTTTAAGGTCGGCAATAATACCGTCCATAGAGAAAACGCCGTCGGTGGCAATCAGCTTAATTCGCGCGTCCTTTGCCTCTTCGAGCTTTGCTCTGAGGTCCGCCATATCGTTGTTTTTATAGCGATAGCGCGCCGCCTTACAAAGACGAACGCCGTCTATGATACTTGCGTGATTTAATTCGTCGCTTATAACGGCATCATCCGCGGTAAGCAAAGTTTCAAAAAGTCCGCCGTTTGCATCAAAACAGGAGGAATAAAGGATAGTATCCTCCGTGCCGAGAAATTCGCTCATTTTCTTCTCAAGCTTTTTATGCAGATCCTGCGTTCCGCAGATGAAGCGAACCGAAGAAAGTCCGTATCCGTGCGTATCGTAGGCGCTCTTTGCGGCTTCGATCACCTCTTTATTGTCGGCAAGGCCTAGATAGTTGTTGGCGCACATATTAATGACCCGGCGTCCGTCGGAAAGTCCGACAACGCCGCTCTGCTTCGTAGTAATAATTTTTTCGTTCTTTTTTAAGCCCTGCTTTTCGATGTCTTCACAGATATCTTTAAAATAAGCAAGCGCCTGCTTTTTTGTATTCATACCTTTTCTCCCCTATTAAAGATTCGTCCAATCAAGAATAACCTTGCCCGATTTACCGCTGTTCATTGCGGCAAATCCGCTCTCGTAATCTCTGACGTCCATTTTGTGTGTAATGATATTGCTGATATCAAGGCCGCCTTGAAGCATAGCCGACATTTTATACCAGGTTTCGTGCATCTCGCGTCCGTAGATACCCTTTATAAACAAACCGTTGAAGATAACCTTGCCCCAATCGATTTTTGCGTCGTTTTTCAAAATTCCGAGCAAGGCAATCTTACCGCCGTGCACCATATGGTCGATCATTGAATTAAAGGCAATTTCGCTGCCCGACATTTCAAGACCGACGTCAAAGCCCTCTTTTACCAAGAGATTTTTCATAATTGGCTCAAGCGATTCCTTCGCGGTATTTACGGTATGCTTGATGCCAAGCTTTTTTGCAAGCTCAAGGCGGTCGTCGTTGATATCGGTAATAACCACGTTTCTCGCGCCCGTGTATTTACAAACGGCTGCCGCCATAATACCGATAGGACCCGCGCCGGTAATCAAAACGTCCTCGCCCACCGTGTTAAACGAAAGAGCGGTATGCACCGCGTTTCCAAACGGGTCAAAAATTGCGTACATATCCTCGGATATTCCGCTTTCGCATCTGCGGACGTTTTCCTGAGGAATAACGAGATGCTCGGCAAAGGCTCCGTCGCGGTTAACTCCGACTCCGACGGTTTCCTTACAAAGATGACCGTTTCCCGAAAGACAGTTTCTGCATTTTCCGCATACGATATGTCCCTCTCCCGAAACGAGCTCGCCCACCTTCCAGTTGGTGACGTTTCTGCCAACCTCGACAATCTCGCCGACGTACTCGTGTCCTATAACGCGGGGTGTCTTGATGGTTTTCTGCGACCATTCGTCCCAGTTGTAGATATGTAAATCAGTGCCGCATATTGCCGTTTTTCTTATTTTTATCTTAACGTCACCGGGACCTGTGACGGGTTCGGCAACGTCCTCGAACCATAATCCCCTCTCGGCGAATTTCTTAACCAGCGCTTTCATTTTTTATCTCCTTTGTCCGATGCAATGCTCTGTATAGATTTTTCAAGCTTTTTTATAAACTGAGCCGTCATATTCGTTGTTTTTCTGTTGTCGTTTAAAATATAACCGATAGTGTATGAATTGTCGCAGTTAAGCGGAACGCTGACTATGTCGCCATTGTTAAGAGCAGACGGCATAATACCCGTTCCGACCGTGTACGCGTCGGTTATAAGAAGAATATTCATAAGGGTAGCTCTGTCGCTGATTTCTATATGCTTTTCCGCATTGAAGGAATCAAACATTTCCTCCATAAAATAAGAGCTGTTATGCTCACCCTGCTCGTATGAAACGTACGGATAGTTAACGAGCTCTATAATACCGAGAGATTCACGGTCGGCAAGAGGATGCGAGCGTCTCACGAATACGTGCGGCGGAACACACAAAAGCGGAGTAAATGAAATATGCTTTTTATCAAGATACCGTTTCATAATATCGGCATCTCCCTCTCTGAGAGCGATAATTCCAATATCCGCACTTCCGTTCAGGACCTCTTGAATTACGTTATAGGTTTCTATTTCCTTGATTGAAAAGCTGTATTTATCAACGGTTATATCCCCGAGAAAGTTTCCGAAAATATCCGCAATAAAATCATAGTGCTGCGTAGCTATATGAAGCTTGCCGACCTTTTGCGGACTGCGGAATCTCGCTGCCACGAGGTCCTCGCTGTCTATGATCTGCGTTGCGTATTTAACGAATTCCGAGCCGTCCTCGGTCAGATATACACCGCTGCCCGAACGCTCAAAAATTTTAATATTCAACTCCTGTTCCAACGCTTTTACACTGACAGAAAGCGAAGACTGCGCCACAAAAAGCTGATTTGCCGCCTCGTTAAACGAGCCCGCCTTAACTATTTGAAGCACGTATCTGCATTGCTGTATCGTCATAATTGCACTCCTTATATAATGTACCGCAAATAAAAAATACTTGCTAAGCAAGGTTTTCTGCATATATTATATCAGAAATATCAACACAGAGCAAGTATAAATAAACTATAGCAACCGTTCAAAACGTCGGCATTGCATAATATCTACATAAATAAAGAAGGAAAATGCAGGTTTTATCGCGTTTTCCTTCTAAATAGTTTATTGTAAGTTATTCTACCTTAAGAACTACCTTACCGACGTTCTGACCTTTATACAGAATACCGTGAGCCGCTTCAGCCTCTTCGATAGGCAAAACCGCGTGAATTGTGGGCTTGACGAGCCCCGCCTCAATTTTCGGATACACATCGCGGACGATGCCCGCAAGAATTTGCGCCTTAACCGCAGGTGTGCGTGAGCGCAAGGTGCTGCCTATGATGCGCACGTTTCTGACGTATATATTTTTAAGGTCGATTTCGGTTTTCGTTCCTGCGAGTGCCGCAATCATTATCCATCTTGCGCCGTGGGTGAGATAGTGAATGCATTTGCCCATTATCTCACCGCCGAGGCAGTCTATTGCAACGTCAACCGAATGTCCTGCTTCAAGCTCTTCCTTCAGAACAAGGGAAACATCCTCTTTCGTTGTGACAACAACTCTGTCAGCACCGAGATGAGTGATTTTTTTCGCAATTTCATCGGTCAGAACGGTCGTTATAACTCTTACACCAAACGCCTTTGCCATGGGAATTATAACACTTGCAAGACCGGATGCGCCCGCGTTCATTAAAAGCGTATTTCCCTCCTTAATTCCGCCCTCGATAAAAAGATTAAGATATGCGGTTGCAAACGCCTCGGGAATTGCCGCCGCCTCTATCATAGTGCAGTTTTTCGGCACGGGCATGAGCATATCGTATTTAACCGCAACGTATTCGGCATATCCGCCTCCGCCAAGAAGCGCACAAACCTTGTCGCCTATTTTCCAATTTGATTTTTCCTGTGCTTCATTGCCGATTTCGACGATTTCGCCCGCAACCTCAAGTCCCATCCATTCGGGACATCCTGCGGGCGGCGGATAATCCCCCTCTCTTTGCATAAGGTCGGCACGGTTCAGCGCTGCCGCCTCTATTTTAACAAGCACCTCTTCGCTTTTTATCACGGGGTCGGGAACGTTGTCCCAACGCAAAGATTTATCTCCATTAACCAAAATTGCTTTCATAATTTATCCTCACTCAAATTGCTCCGAGCTTTTTAAGCTCGATTTTTATTCCGTCTTTAATGGACGTGAAGTCTGACGGCTCAAGGCCGGTTACCTTAAGCACCTTGGAATTATCAACGCATCTGTCGTACGCTCTGTCATACTTCCAATGCCAGAAATGCTCGGGAAAATCTGCAGGAACCCATTCAAACCGAACGCCGAGAAGCTCGGTATATATATCCGCAACCTCACACCATTTGAGATTCTGTGCCGACGAAATTGTATAAGCCTCACCGATAGCTTCCTCTTTGAAGAGGAGATTCGCTATCAGCTTGCCCGAGTTACCCGCCCAATCAAGACCTGCGGTAAGATTTTTAGCCTCGATGGGAAGCTTCAATACCTCACCCGACTTTGCCGCCTCAACGACCGCTCTGCCCGACGTCAAAATGATGTCAAGTCGCTTGTCGGAAAAAGAGATGACGGGACGTACGACAGTCCAATTCTTCGGGTACGGATTATCCTTCAAAAATCTCTCCGCCTTTGATTTCGATAAACCGTACGTATCCCCCTCGACAAATGCTTGATGATCCTTTATAACGTCGATAAGCTGAGGCGCATTTTCCGTGATGGGATGCTCAAGGTCGGCATACACGCGATAAGAGGAGAGGAAAATTAAGTGTTCGGTGTTCTTTGAAAGCAACTCGTGGTAGGGTATGTAATCCTCATAATTTCTATAGTGAATAAAGTTTACGATTCCGTTATATTTGTTTTCGGAGAAAAGCTCCTTAAGATACTCAACCGTTGCGTCAGCTTTAAAATACCTCAAATTTTCGTTATCGGATACGTTATCCTCAAGGCAGATTATATCAACCGAATGTCCGAGTCTTAACAGCTCCTTCGCTGTATATCTTCCAAGCGTTCCGCCGCCCGCAATTAATAAAACTTTTTTCATATTTCCTCCAATAAATTATACTCCGCAGCATTTAAGCAGGAGTTTGTATAGATTTAATTCATAATCGTAAGAGTAAGGATTTTTCTTTCCGCGTATAAGCTCGGCAAAGTTTACCATCATAGCTTCGTAGCGATCAAATGCGTCTGTTTTTCCGCTGTTCCAAGGAGTTGACCACTTGACACCCGATGCGGCAAAAGATTCTTGATACTCGGTATAAAGTCCGCCGTCAACCAAAACCTCCAAGGGCTTGATCTCTATCGTTCCCCGCTCACCCGCGATAACGAGCTGTCTGCGTAAGAATCCGCCGCATTCGTTAGCACTCGTTTTGAAAAAGGATACGCCGTTGGGATATTTGAATACGGTCATACCGAAATCCTCGGAATCGATGCCGTCAATACCCGTAGAGCAGGTAAAAGGAATAATTTCAGTCGGCTCCCCTTGGATCCTATAGATAAGGTCTATAAGATGACACCCAAGATAGAAGGTCATACCTCCGGGGAATATTTTAAGCCATTTGCGCAGCACCTCGGGATGCTTGCAATTCATCTGAGCTTCAACCGAATAAATTTTTCCGAGCTCGCCGCCTTCGATTCTCTCAAAGGCCTTTTTGATCACAGGATTAAAGCGATACATATAACCGGTAGAAAAAACAAGGTTTTTAGCCTTTAACGTTTCGACGAGCTTTTCAAAGGCTGCTAAATCAAGCCCGCCCGGCTTTTCCATATGCAAATGCTTTCCGGCGTCTGCAACCATCTGCGCGTATTTTGTGAGATATATTTCCTCGTTTTCAACCGTTACCGCTTCAATCGTCGGGTCATTGAGTATCTCATCGACCGTCATCTCGCGGTATCCGTCGAATTTATCCATAAGAGTCGGAAATTTCTCTCTCTCGTTTTCGGGCAGCGCGTATCCGACGATCTCGAAGACGTCGCCGAGCTTCAAAAGAGTTGACCATATCGAACTTCCGTGACCGTTTATACTTGTTCCAATCTGTGCAACTTTGATTTTTTTCATATTGCCCTCCAATAAAACTTAGCTGATTTTATTATAACTGCTTGCAAAATGCAAGTCAACGTGGTATACTGTAAAAAAAACAACTATTATGCAAAAGGAAGCAAAACCAAGTATGAATACCGCAATCTATGCATCCGAACTTTCGGTGTCGAAGCATATTTTTTTCAACAGTCACATATGCCGCGGAAACAGTAATAAGAGAAAGACGCGCATCGGCATCATCCAAAAAGGAAGCGGCACGTATGTGTATTTGAGTAAAAGGCTTTCAGTAAACGCCGGCGACGTGGTATTTATTCCCGAAAATATCTTCTGTTACTCCGAATGGCGCGGCGAACCTGAAATAGAGGTCACCTACATCAGCTGCTTTATGCATTATGAAAATTTCCGCTACGAGCCGCAAAGGCTCGAATGCACGGAAGAGGAAAAAAGAAGTATTCTGCAAATCACCGATCTAATAGCAACCGAGGGGCAGGAGAATTATTTCGAGGCCTACTCATTGTTTTATAAGCTTTTAAAAACCGTATTTCCAAGACTTACAGCAAGGAATACAGCCGTAAACAAAACGCTCAGAACGGCAATTGAATACGTAACTAAAAATTGGAACAAGCCCTTCTCGGTTGCCGAGCTTGCAAAGACGTGCTGTGTAAGCGAATCTACCGTGTATCATTTATTTAAGGCAGAGCTTGGATTGACACCCATACAGTTTACCAATTCCATAAAGATAAATATGGCGATAGAATATCTTGAGAACACGAGCTATTCTATCACCACGGTTGCAAGTCTTGCAAATTTCAATTCGGAGAATCACTTCAGAAAGGTTTTTGCCGATTTCACCGGCACAACTCCGCTCAAGTACAGAAAAAGCAAATAATCAGCAACACCCTGCGCTTTTACACTTGACGTGTGATGGCACAGGGTGTTTTCGTTTTTTACTTCAGGTTTTTACAGGCTGTCGCTTATTGCGTAAAGCTTTTCTATACTTTCCATGCAATCGTCATAATAAGCTGTAAGATATGTCATAAACAAAGAATCCATCATAGCAAATTGTCCGACGCGCGAGGTGATAGCGGTTTTGTGAAGCGGGCTTTCCCTTGTTTGCGTATATAAAACGTAATCTGCAAGAGAGCAAACCCTGCTGTTTTTAAAGGTGGTAACGGCTACCGTTATAAGACCTTTTTCACGCGCGGCTTTCAACACCGCCTCTACAAACTCATTGTTTCCCGAATGAGAAATTCCAAAAACTACATCGCCCTTTTTCATATTCAATAAAAGCGACGATGCCAATGTTTTCTCGCAGGCGCAATCGGTCATGATGCCTATACGTCTGAATTTCATTTCCGCATCCTGACAAACGATATACGAGGTGCCTACACCGAAAAATGCAATTTTCCCCGCGCTATGTATGTTTTTTGTAATAGCAGAAAGCACAGCGTAGTCAAGGTTTTTTTCGGTTAAGGTAAGGCACTCTGCACAAGAGGAGAGCATATGAGAAATTTGCGAATCGGCAGAATTCTCACTTTTGCAAAAATCCAAAATAAAATCCTCGTGGTCGTTTCCGCACTGCGCCAGATACAGTCTGAAATCCTTATACCCCTCAAATCCGAGATGCTTTGCAAACCTGACGACCGTAGCAACACTGATATTTGTTTCTTTTGCTAATGTGTGTATACTGATAGTTAACACACGGTCAAAATTTTTTATAATATAATCCGAAAGCATTTTTTCGCTATCGGTTAAGATAGTATATTTTTCCGTGACAAATTGAATAAAATCCTTTTTCACTGTTGGTGACTTACTCCTTTTTTTCAGAGCTTGTGTAACTTTGTTACTTTCATATTACACTATTTTCACGAAAAATGCAAGAGCTTTCATCATTTTTTATGTAACAAGGTATTGACTTTTAGAAGCAATCGATGTATAATTGTTTCGCGCGCAAGTATATGATGTAACTTTTTATCACAAGGAGAAAATAATGTCTATATTGATTATCAGCGAAAGAGAGAGCGATTTAAGCAGGGTGCTTATGAATTCGGCTGATTGCGTTCTTCTCTCCTTCAAAGAGGCTGAATACCAAGATTTATCCGACTTTTCGGCAATTGCCATTCTTTGCGGAACCGACCTTGGCAGACCGCGTATGCTTTCCGCTGCTCTTCGCATTAAGGTTGAAGAGTTTGCCGAAAGCGATAAAGAGATTTTTTACGAGTGGTGCGGCAGCCTTGGATATACTTACACCGTAGGAAACGACTATAACGACGGCAGAGATTCTGCCGGTGATGCTATGAACAGATACGTCTACGTTGGCGAGGATACGAAAAATCTCTCGTTTGGAGATTTGCTGTACGCGCAAGCGAACGTTGGCTGTATTTACAGATATATCCCCGACACCGCTGCGCCCGTTCTCTACAACGGCGGTCATATCGTAAAGCACGACCATCTTGACGCAAAAGAAATCAACCTTTCGGATATTCCGAATAAGAGCCTTCGCCTGTGGTATTATGACAAAACAAGGCTCGTATGTTCCTTCCGTATTTCCGATTTTGTCAAGGCAAGGTTTGCTCCTTTCAAGGAGTGGTGCGAAATTATTAAATTTATCGCAAAGCATCTTGGCGTCGAAAAGGTAAAATTACCGAAGCCGTATTACACCCTTGGTACTAAAGGCGACACCTTAGACACCTTCAACAGAGGCATGAGCTGGTTTGACGGATGCGATATACTTCTTGACGAAGGACGCGCGGGCGCAGAAGAAGGACTTAAGCACACAATTTCCCCCGACGGAGTTCAGGAAAGAACGGCAAACGTGCGCGTGGATTGCGTTGGCGAGGTAGCAGGTGCGTGCTTTTTTGACTATCTTATAAATAATAATGAAAAATCCCTCACGGCTTTCAATAATCTCTACGATTTCGTATTTGACAAAATGCAGGTAAAGTCAGGAAAATGCTACGGTATGCTCAGATGGACGGAATGCGCCTGGCATTTCGTTTACGGTGACGATACCGGACGCGCCATTCTCGGCGCTCTCTTCTATATGCTTTACACGGGCGATTATAAAAGGCTTTCCAACGTTGAGGCGTCGCTTGATTTTCTCGTTTCGGTTACGGGAACTGACGGACTTGTGCACCCGAGTATTGACTCTATGTATCTTAACGATGAAAAGATAACTGAGCTTCACTCAAATCCTTCAAATCAGTACTGCGCTCACAGGAACGCATACTATAGCGCCGCGCTCCTTCTTGCATACAAACTTACTCATAAAAAGATTTATCTTGAAACCGCAGAAAAAGGCTTGTCTACCATCATGGGCGTTTATCCGAACACCATGCGTGCAATAAGCGAAACGGAGGAGCTTTGCAGACTTATATTCCCACTTGCCTGTCTTTATCAGTCTACGGGAAAGGAGGAGCACAAGCGGTGGCTCTACGACGTTTGCGAAAGGCTTGAGGGCTATCGCCACAAAACCGGCGGATACGTTGAGGCCGACCCCGGATACACTGCGTACAGAAGCAGAACGGCAGGAACGGAATCCTCAATGCTTGCAGACAACGGAAATGAAATTGCCGAGCTTTTGTATTCTTTGAACTGGCTTCCACTTGGATTCTCTTACGCATATTACGTAACGAAGGACACACTTTTTCTTAAAAAATGGAAAAATATTGCCAAGTTTTTGCAGGACGCTCAAATCGTCAGCGAGGACAAAAAGATTGACGGTGCTTGGTCAAGGTCGCTCGACCTTAAGCGTATGGAAATCTACGGCATGCCCCACGACGTTGGCTGGGGTCCGTGTTGCATAGAAAGCGGCTGGAC
Source organism: Oscillospiraceae bacterium (assembly GCA_015064665.1). The sequence continues at coordinate 22,637 of SVRU01000024.1, read as the reverse complement.
GGTTGCCGAAATTCTGATGGGACTCGGGTTCGGTATGGCGTTAGAAAAAGGCTTGTTTCCCAAAATCAAATAAGGAGAAAAGGTATGAACAAAAGATTACTCGCAGTCGATATAGGCGGCAGTAAAACGCGAATCCGCGTGTTAGATACCAACGCGAACACTTTATCAGAATATTGCGGTATAGGCGTGTCTTCGGCTATTGATGGAAATTCTACACTGCCGCCTCTTGAAAGGCTGATCTCCACCGTTCAAGAGAAGGAAACCGTCGGTGCGATAGCAATAAATCTCGGCGGACTGAACACTACGCAGGTTTTAAACACATTCCGCATCTTTTTCCCCGATTTACCGATTAAAATTTTCAGAGAATCCGAAGGAACGGCGGCTTACGCTTTAGCCGATGAGTACGGCGCAAAAATTGTTCTTATGGCGGGAACAGGCGCTATTGCGGTTGGAAAATCAAACGGGAAATTCGTTACGACAGGTGGCTGGGGTATGAACGTTGGCGACGACGGAAGCGGTTACGATATAGGACTTCAGGCTATCCGTACGACGCTTTCTAAATTAGACGGAATCGAGCCTCTTTCTCCGCTTGAAAAATTCATCTCGGGTTATGACACGCCTTTCATGGCAACCGACAATCCCTCGGCTTACAGAGAGCAAAGAGATAAAGTAATAGAAAAATTATACCCTCTTGAAAGGCAACGCATCGCGTCTTTAGCAAAAAACGTTTTAGACTTTGCTGAAAAGGGGGACGAAAGCGCACTTGCAATTTTCAAGAGAGTCGGAGTCAAGATGGCGGAGTTAGTCGTTGCCACCGCTGAAAAACTTGGAGAGGAATTCCCTGTTATTATAGTTACGGGCGGTCTTATCAATTCAAGAAAATTCTGGGCGCCTATCTTTGAAGATGCTTTAAAAAATTACACGGTACACTATGTTGCTGACGGACTTCTTCTCGGAACATCGTATATCGCGAAAAAATTATACGAAACAGGAGAAATATGATATGTTAAAATTTCCGACCGGATTGATAGTATCGGCTCAAGCGCTTGATGGTAACCCGTTTCGAAATTCCGAGGCTCTCGCCCTTATGGCAGAGGCGGCGGAGCTTGGCGGTGCGGTAGCTATCCGCGCAAACGGTGTCGAAGATATTTCGGCAATGAGAAAACGCGTTACTATACCGATAATAGGAATAGACAAGCGCAAGGACTCGTCAGGACGCACGATAATAACCCCCGATTTTGAGGGTGCACAGAGAATTTACGAGGCAGGAGCGTCTATTATTGCGCTTGACGCTACCTTTTATCCCAGCGACATTACTGAGAACCGAAAAGAACTTATCAAAAGAATTCATGAGGAACTCGGAATTCCCGTTATGGCTGACATTTCAACATTTGAAGAGGCACGTTGCGCGGCAGAAATGGGTGTAGACGCCGTTTCTACAACCCTCGCGGGTTATGTTCCGGGAGCATTACATAGCGACGACGAGCTCTATGTACCCGATTTTTCTCTTCTTTCCGAGATTGTTTCGGCAAAACTTCCCTGCAAGGTCGTTGCGGAAGGACGAGTATGGAGCGGAGAGGATTTAAAGGAAGCCTTTAATATAGGCGCTGATGCCGTAGTAATCGGAAAAGCAATTACCAACCCTATGGCAATCACAAGATACTACAACAGCTTCATTCCAAAGCCGAATCAATCGGATTACGTACCCACCGAATCAAAAAATCCCCGCACGGACAAAATTGCAGACGGTTCAACCGAATCCATACTGCGAATCATTCAAAGAGAGGACGCATCGGTACCCGCAGTAGTAAAAAGATGTATTCCAAAGATTGCAAAAATGGTTGACGCAGGCGTTGAGGCTCTAAAAAATGGCGGACGCATAATTTACTGCGGAGCAGGAACAAGCGGTCGCCTTGCGGTAGCCGACGCAGCGGAGTGCCCTCCCACATACGGAGTAGCAAGGGAATCCGTAACCGCCATTATCGCGGGTGGAGCAAAAGCAATCGCAAACGCGTCAGAAGGTTGCGAGGATAGCCATGAAAACGGAATTTCAGCCTTTTTGGAACAGAATTGCACCGACAAGGATTTGATTGTCGGCATATCTGCCGCAGGACGAGCGCCATTCGTCGTTGCATTTATGGAAAAAGCAAAGGAGCTTGGTTGCAAATTAGTAGCGCTCGTAAACAACAAGGATACGGAAATGGCAAGGATAGCCGATATTGCAATAGAAGCCTTGACAGGCGCAGAAGTAATAAAAGGCTCTACCCGTATGAAAGCGGGAAGTTCACAAAAAATGATTTTGAATATGTTTTCTACCGCCGTATTCGTAAAGTTGGGCTACACCTGGCAAAACTATATGGTGCGTATGAATCCGTCAAACAGCAAACTAAAAAAGCGCGCCGTTTCAATGGTTTGCGAAATACTCGGTATAGAACCCTATGCGGCGGAAACGCTTTTGAAGGCTCACGAGTGGGATATTCATAAAACCCTTATTGATTTTAGGCAGGAGAATCGAACTAATAAGCCTTACGGCTTACCATAAAAGTTTATATAACAGAATTATAAATAATTTTAGCAAAAATGCCAATTGAATATTTATTTCTGCTGATATACAATATATTTTTATGAATTATTATAACGAAAGAAACACCTATCAAAGCATCAAAAATTCAATCCGCGATACCGAGGCTGCCAAGAAAAAATTGACACACTCTCTGAAACGGTGGACGCATTTGATTTTGTTATTTTGGCGCACATTCATTGCCCCGTCAGATACATAAGCGGCAAATGAGGAAGAAAAAGCAATATAATGCTTTTTGAAGATAAAAAGGCAATATCAAACCGACCTCGTTTTCGGTAGGATATTGTCTTTTTCCGTTATGCAATTTACAAAAAACTTTCGGAAAGCCGTATGCTGAGTTAATGAAACTCTTTGATGAGCTTTATAAATTCCTCCATCGCACGGCTTTTAAGCTTGTGCTTTTTGTAATAGAAATAAACGTTTCGCTTTGCCTCATCGCCCCCGAGCTTGTAATACGCGAGATTATCAAAAGCGGGCAGCTTTTCAATAATCGTGTCGCTGACGAAGGTTGCCGCCATTTTGGTTGAAGCGACCATATACGCGGTTGCCTGCTGATTTAATTCAAGAGCTATCCTAGGACGGAAGCCTGCCGCCTCGCAAAGCTTCTCTGCTCTGGTCCTCGTATCGTTTCCGTGTGTCAGCATAACGAACTGAGCCTCCCGAAGCTCTGAGAGAGGAACGGTTTTAAAGGAATCCGAGCGATATCTTTTTTTGTGCATATCGTTCTTGCTTATCTCATATTTAGCCGTGGCTTCGTATTCCGGATAGCTTTTCGGCAAAGCAAGCAAAATGTGCTCCTCCGAGTAAAGCTCTCGGTCGTATAGCTCGCTATCGTATCTGTTGTTATCTATAACCATATCCAATGCGTTTTTGCCGAGCATCTCCTCAAGTGATGCGGTATTTCCCTCGATAAGCTCAATTTTTACCGCAGGGTATCTTTTGTTAAACTCCTTAATCATAGTCGGAAGCGCGAAAGCCGCAAAAACGTTGCTCGCGCCGATAGTAAGGTGTCCGACCTTAAGCATTTTCAGGTCGTTTACGTAGTTTTGAAAGCGGTTTTCTATTCTGAATATTTCCTCAGAAGACTGAATATAGCTTTTACCCGCCTCGGTGAGTCTTAAGGGGCAGGTGCTTCTGTCAAATATCTCAGCTCCTATCAGCTTCTCCACACTTTTAAGCTTTGCACTGAGCGACGGCTGACTTATATAAAGATTCTGCGCCGCCTTTGAAATGCTTCTCTCCTTATATATTTCATAAACGTATTCCTTCCAGCGAAACATCTCGTATCCTCACATTATAGTTAAATCGATATAACATTTATATAAATATAAGTATTTGACTATATTATATTCCTCATCTATAATAATGTCAAGCTTTTTTTGAGGAGATTTATATGAAAGAGATTTTTTCTGCAAAACTGATGGATAATATACATTCGGATATAAGAGGTCCGCTGTTTATAGAGGCTATGGAGATGCAAAAGCAAGGAGCGGATATTCTAAAGCTGAACACGGGAAATCCCGCGGCATTCGGCTTCAAAATGCCGCAAAGCATTATTTCCGCGCTTCGCGGAAATGAGGAGCGCGGACTCGGATACTGCGACTTTATGGGAATGCCGGATGCAAGAGAGGCAATCTGCAATTATCACACGAAAAAAGGGATTATTGGAATACATGCTGACGACTTATTTGTCGGCAACGGCGTAAGCGAGGTTGTTTCCTTTGCGCTTACCGCGCTTTTAAATCCCGGTGACGAGGTGCTTCTGCCCTCCCCCTGTTATTCGCTTTGGAGCAATTCAACTCATTTATGCTCGGCAAAACCCGTATTTTACGTTTGCGACGAAAAGGCGGATTGGAATCCCGACTGCAACGATATAAGAAAGAAAATAACCGATAAAACACGCGCTATCGTTATAATCAACCCGAACAACCCGACGGGAATGCTCTATTCCGATGAGGTATTAAAGGAAATAGCCAATATAGCAAGAGAAAAAGGTCTGATGATCTTCTCGGATGAAATATACGACAGGCTCATCCTTGACGGATTGAAGCACACCTCGATTGCCGCGCTTGCACCGGATTTGCCGATAGTTACGATGAACGGTCTGTCAAAATCCCACTCGCTTTGCGGATTGAGAGTCGGCTGGATGGTTATAAGCGGTCCGAGGCATCTGACGGAGGATTACCGCCAAGCAATAATAAAGCTTACCTCGCTTCGTCTATGCTCTAACGCTCTTGCGCAAATCGTTATTCCCGCAGCGCTTGAGGACGGAGAAACGCCCGCCTCGATGGTAAGACCGGGCGGAAGAATTTTCGAGCAAAGAGAGGCAACGGCAAAAGGACTTTCCGATATAGACGGATTATCCTTCGTAAAAAATAACTCCGCTTTTTACATTTTCGCAAAGCTTGACGCAAAAAAATTCAACATAACCGACGACAGAAAATTTGCCCGCGACCTTCTTCACGGCACGAATATCCTTATAGTGCCGGGAAGCGGCTTTGAATTTGACACGCCCGACCACTTTCGAATAGTTATGCTCCCCGAAGCGGATGTCTTAAAAAGTGCCACGTCAAAAATAGGAAAATTTCTCTCAACATACATACAAAAATAATTTCAAAGGCTTTCATAAAATCTTTTTCCGAATTGTATTGAAAATAAAAAACAAGTATGCTAAAATAGGATAGCCGAAAAAACATAAAACAAGCAATGCATTATTTTTTAACACGGGAGGGGATTATATGATAAAAAACCGTTTTTTCTGGACTTGGGACCATAGCACAAACTGGTGCGTTAACACGCCCGGTGAGCAAAATTGCGGTGTGGGAAACGAATATATGAAAAACCCCGAAATGTTCGAGCTTGACTACAAGCGTGCAATCGACTGGTGCGCTGAGCATAAAATGACGGCTATCGGCATAGTCGGTCTTCTCCGTGAACGTCACGGCGGAGTCGAGGCTGCAAGGCGCGTGTGCGCATATGCGAGAGAAAAGGGTGTTTTAGTTTACATAATCGCAGGACTTTTTGCCTACGGCGGTATATATTATGAGGGCGAGCACAAGTATTCGCTTGACCGCTTCTTTGAAAAGAATCCCGAAACGATAGCATTAAACGAGGACGGAAGCTACGTAAGGAAGGAATTTTTAGGAAGAGGCGGATGCAAAAAGCAATATCAGGGCTGTGCATCAAATGAAATTTTACACGAGTACGTGCTTGAGTCGGTCGATTGGCTATTCCGAGAGATACCCGAGCTTGGCGGAATACAGATGGAATCAAGCGACACGGGTGTATGCTCATGCCCCGAATGCATGAAAAGACGGGGCAATGTTAATCCCGATGAGCCTATATCGCTTGCCGACATGGCGGCGATTTATCCCGACGCGGCAAAGACGATAAGAGCAGTAAACCCTGACGCGCTCGTTATCTGTGAAACTTATCATCACTTCCTTGACGATGCCTGTAAGCTTTTTGCCTCAAAGAATCCCTCACCCGACCTTCAGAAGCTTCTTTCAATGCCTGCCGACACCTATTGGCAGTGGAAATGCGATAAGCGAATAAGAACTAATACCTGGGAAGCAGGCGCACCGATGATAGAAAACATGCAGAAATTCCGACACATTATGCGCTCACATACAGGCACACAATGGTGGGGCGGAAGAAACACTCCGGGCATTGAGCTTATCCGCCGTCAGTGTCAGCTTTCCTACGATTCGGGACTTGATGCGGTTTCAATGTTTGGCGAAACCTCGCCTTATCACACGAATGCAGAATTTAACTACCTTGCTCTCGAATACTTCGCAGACAATCCGCACAACACCGTTATGAATTTTGCCGAGGACGTTATGGCATCAAGACTTGGCGGATTTGCAAACGCAAAAAAATGGGGCGAATACTCGGGTCTTTACCGCGAAACCGACAAAATTCCCGCGGCAATAAAGGACATCAGCCGTATAGCTGCCGCCGAGAGCGATTACACCGTTATCCGCCGTTGGCAATATCTTGCCAATTTTCTTAACTCCTATTACTACGAAATTGATATGGGCGGAACGTTTGACACAATGTGTCCGCTTGACGCAGACCGCCCCGACCTTTTTTAAGCAGCGGTCAATATATCCGAATTAAAGTCCAGGACGGCAAAAGAGGGATATGCATGCGCCCCACGGCGTAATGCATATCCCTCTTTTTTATTTATTTAAGCTTTGGAACATCTATGCTGTAAAGCTTACGCTTTGGTAATATAAGCACCGAAGCTGCCCACATCGCGTTAAGATACCAGACGTCGCTCTCATCGGTATTTCTTTCGTTGCTCCATATTTCGTATCTTGTACTGTGACCGTAAAGATATACGTCAGCTCCCTCGGGCAAATGCTGTTTTTCATGGGCAACGCCTATCCTTTTGCCCTCGATATTTAAAATACTGCCAGGCTCAACGACCTTTATGAAAGGCGCAATTTTCTTAACCTGCTCCTCTAAATCGTTATTTCCGCGTGTCCAATACACCTCGGCTCCCGACTCGCGAAAAATTTCAAAAAGCAGCTTTACCCTGTCAAGATAGGTTGAGTGCGCATCAAAATCACGGCTTACCTTTAATTCATCAGCAGTGTCACCCGTGTGAATTATTATATCTGGCTTCAGTTTTTTTATGAGAGAGCGATACCACGGATAAGTATTGGTAAAGGTGTCGCCCACGTGAAGAATCTTTTTTTCATCCTCGTCAAAAAGTTGCTCGGGAATATCTATTTCATACTCGGCATCCTTTGCATATCTGCTATTATACGTCATCATTTCATACGGCAGATGCCTTGCGCAATTCTTCGTGCACGTCTTTGTTTGAGAATCAAAAACAGAATATGAGCAGTTAAAGAAGGGCTTTCTATCGTCAAAGCCAATAAGATAATTCATAACGGCTCCGACCGATGCGCCGTGACCGACGACAAGAACGTCGTCTTCTTCTTTCATTATGCCTTGCAAACCGATAGCAACTCTGTAACGGACGTCCTCGCTGTTTTCAGCGCGTTTTGCCCACCACGGAAACGCAAGCTCGGCATCACGCGCAACCCTCGGAAACAGCTCGCGAAGCTTATCTATATCCGAGCCGCGGAATTTTGCCGCTGAATCATCGCTTCTGAATATTTCATGAAGAGCCGATGTCGGATATATATACGAGTCCGTTTGCTCTGCTATAATCTCGGCAGTTTCCATGGTTCTTAAAAAAGGAGATACAAAAATCTTTCCGCTAAAGCCTTCCTTTTTGAGTCTTTCGCCAAGCAGCCTTGCCTGCTCGCGTCCGAGCGCGGATAACGGCATATCTCCTTTAGGATAAGCTACGTCGCCAAAATATTCCGCGTCCGTTGCTACCTGACCGTGCCTTGTAACGTAAACCTTCATTTACTTCAACCTTTCTTCATACACGCAGTCTTTCATATTAGTGCCATAGCGTGTCAATTAAATATAATTTGCGCTTTATTTTTGTGCGGTTAATACAAACAACTAAATTATACACTATTTTGTATTTGAAAGCAAGATTTTTTAAAAATTCTTCTTCCCTCAACCAAACAAAACTCCGTCAATTTCCGTAATTTCATCAATGGGAATTTCCATGCCGCCAAGCATTTTAACTAAGCGCCTATATCCGTCTATATCGGAGATGCTGTCTGTTACCGTAAGATATTCTCCGCCGTCCTTCAGCTTATCGGGCACAAAATACCTTATTGTGACAATCGGAGATGCATTTTTATTTTCCATTATAAAAACAAGCTTTTCGTTAAGTATTATTTTCTCTTCCTCGGAAAGCTCTATTCTCTTCTCGGTCGTCCTTGCCGCCTCGGTGACGGCATCCTCATATCCGGTGAGAGCCGCAAATGGCGAAAACTGAGCCGCCCTGTCCGAACGCTTCATTCTCGGATGCCTTTTCGGCGTTGGATGCTCAAGGTTGATTATGTCGTCGTAATTGCCGTTCATTCTACGCCTTATGCCCTCCAATCTGAGAGTTTCTGTCTATCGTTGTCGCGCCCTCTTCAAAGTTCATGCCCTTCAGAATGGCGTTTTTTCCGTACTTTTTCTTAATGCTTATTATCGCATTCTGCATTTTCTTTTCTCTTTTCAAGGCAAGCTCCTCCTCTTCCCTTTCGGCAACAAGGGCGCCAATATCGTCAAAAATGCTTATCTGCTCCGCGCCCTTTCTGCTTTTTGACAGCTCCGCCTCGCTTACCACCCTGTTAGCCGTAATATTTATTCTGCGGATGAGAAGCCTTGGGTCAACTATTCTGTCGTAAAGCTCGGTCATAGCCTTAACCAAAAGCCTTGATGACGAGGTATGCTTTCCAATATTCTGAGTTCCGTGCGCATGCTTTGGCACACGTCTGCCGTAATAGTCGGTCGTTATCTCGCCAATATATTCGACGCTGATTTTTTCATTTGTCAGATTCTCTATATCGTAACCTACGGTAAGAACGAGCTGATCTGTGACAAGTCCCTTCTCGACAAGGTCAAGTGAGAGAAGGTCGGTCATCTCTCTGACGATGAGCTTTGCCTTTTCCGCATCGTACGGACAATGCAATACCTGCCCCGTGCCAATGCTTTCCGCCTCCGGCTTATACGCCTTTATATCCGACATCATGCAAGGCTCGTATCCCCACGCGTGATCGATAAGAAGCTCAGCGTTTACTCCGAAAAGTCTGTATAACAGCTCCTCGTTGTAATATGAATTTTCTTCCCCCAGAGAGCATCTTGCAATATCTCCCATAGTATAAAGCCGATTAGCCGTCAAGGTGCGCTCGTATCCGCGTCCGACACGCCAGAAATCCGTCAGCGGTCTATGCGACCAAAGCTCGCGGCGGTAGCTCATCTCGTCAAGCTCTGCAATTCTTACTCCGTCCTCGTCCGCAGGGGCGCGTTTTGCCATAATATCCATTGCAACCTTGGCAAGATATAAATTTGTTCCGATGCCTGCCGTTGCCGTGATACCCGTGTTTTTTAATACGTCCTTTATAATAATTTCGGCAAATCTGCGGCCGCTTATCCGAAGCATCCTCAAATACGGCGTGGCATCTATAAAAACCTCGTCTATCGAGTAAACGTGGATATCCTCGGGAGCTATATATTTCAGATATATCCGATATATCTCGGTGCTGTATTTCATATAGAGCGCCATTCTCGGCGGCGCAGCGATATAGTCGATTTCAAGAGATGGTTCGGCTTCGAGCTGTCTTGCATCAAAGGATGCGCCGCAAAGAGCTTTTCCGAACGCCCTTCTCCTTTTCACGTTTTCTTCCTTGACCCTTTGCACTACTTCAAAAAGCCGCGCCCTGCCGGGAATACCGTGTTTTTTGAGCGCAGGAGATACCGCAAGGCAAATAGTCTTTTCAGTTCTGCTTCTGTCGGCAACGACGAGATTTGTCGTCATAGGGTCAAGACCGCGCGATATACACTCAACCGATGCGTAAAAGGATTTAAGGTCAATTGCTATATAAGTTTTTTCCTGCACGGCTATCCCCTCCCATTAAAAAGAATCTTACGTAAATATTATATCAAAACGCACACGCCTTTTCAACAATTAATTACTCATTATGCTTTCATTTTTTGCTTTTCTATTGATTTTATCACTTTAAAGTTGTATAATATAGTAAAAAAAATACCCGATGGGGTGAAGTATATGAAAATTAAGGATTTACTGGCAAAAAACTCGCCTTCCCTCTCGTTTGAGGTTTTCCCTCCAAAGACCGAAACTGTATTTGAAAGCGTAAAGCGAGCAACCGAGGAAATAGCGAAGCTTTGTCCGTCGTTTATGAGCGTTACATACGGAGCGGGCGGCGGAACAAGCAAATACACTCTTGATATTGCGAAAAATATAAAGGAGCTTTACGGTGTTCCCACGCTTGCCCATCTGACCTGCGTTTCCTCCACCAAGGAAACCGTCAGCAAAAAAATAAAAGCAATCAAGGACGCGGGAATCGAAAACGTTATGGCTCTTCGCGGCGATATTCCCGTAGAAATGGAAAACGAGGATAGGTCGGGCTGGGATTACACTCACGCAATAGACCTCGTACGCGAGCTTAAAGCCTCAAACCCCGATTTTTGCATCGGAGGAGCATGCTATCCCGAGGTGCACCCCGAAAGCACAAATCAGAAAGAGGATATCAAAAGACTTAAAGAAAAGGTTGACGCGGGCTGTGATTTTTTAACGACGCAGATGTTTTTTGATAACAATCTTCTCTACAACTTTCTTTACAAAATACGCGAGGCGGGAATCACCGTGCCCGTCATTCCCGGCATTATGCCGATAACGAATGCAAATCAGATAGAGCGCGCCATAAAGCTGTCAGGCTCGTTTATGCCGAGAAGATTCGTGAGCCTGGTTGACAGGTTCGGCTCCGCCCCCGATGCTATGAAGCAAGCAGGCATTGCCTACGCGACCGACCAGATAATAGACCTTTACGCGAACAATATCACGAACGTTCACGTTTATTCGATGAACAAGCCCGATATTGCCGCTAAAATTCAGTCCAACCTTTCGGACATTCTCGGAAAATGAGCGTGCCGACGGTAAAGAGCTATGCCGAGATGGCGATTTCCGAAAAGGAAATACTTCGCTACGCAAAAGTCGGCAAGGCTGACGCAGAAACGCTTAATCTTTTAAATTCCGCGCTCGCAGAGGCGCGCGCCGCGCTTACGTACGGCGTATGCTATGCGAAATTTGACCTGTCGACAAACGGAGATATCTGCGATTTCGGCTTTTTAAACCTAAAATCAAAGAGCCTTTCAAAAAATCTTGAGGGATGTCACGGGGCGATTGTGTTTGCCGCAACCGTCGGTATAGGACTTGACAGGCTTATCGCAAAATACTCTCGTCTCTCACCCTCGCGCGCATTTATGCTGAACGCTGTCGGCGCGGAAAGAATCGAGGCTCTTTGCGACGCTTTTTGCGAGGATATGCAGACGCAGCTGAAAGCAAAGCTGCGCCCGAGATTCAGTCCGGGATACGGCGATTTGCCGCTATGCGTTCAAAAGGACGTTTTGAATCTGCTTGACGCTTCGCGGAAAATAGGAATTTCTCTTAATGAAAGTATGCTGATGTCACCCTCAAAATCGGTGACGGCTATCGTAGGAATTGAAAAATGAATTTCAGAGATTTTTTAAAAAACAATATAGTTTATCTTGACGGCGGAATGGGCACTCTTCTACAGGAGCGCGGACTTATACCGGGTGAGTATCCTGAGCTGTGGAATCTTTCGCACCCCGAGATAATAGAAGGAATTCATACGGCGTATTACGATGCGGGAAGCAACGTTGTATCCACGAATACATTTGGTCTCAACTCCTTTAAATTCTCGGATGCGGAGCTTGAGAAAATAGCCGAAGCCGCAATGAAGAACGCAAGGGCGGCAAAGGAAAAGACAAAAAACGAAAAAGAAAAATTCATTGCCTTTGACATAGGTCCGTCAGGAAAGCTGCTTCGTCCTCTCGGCGACCTTGATTTTGAGGACGCAGTAAAGCTTTTCTCAAGGGTGGCTTCTCTTGCGGAAAAATACGGCGCAGACCTTGTAATCATAGAAACGATGAACGATAGCTATGAAACGAAGGCGGCACTGCTCGCCGTAAAGGAAAGCACGTCCTTGCCGGTTATCGTAACCAATGCTTACGGTGCTGACTGCAAGCTGATAACGGGAGCCTCCCCCGAGGCGATGTCGCTTTTGCTTGAGGGAATGGGTGCCGATGCAATAGGCGCAAACTGCTCTCTCGGACCTAAGGAGCTTCGCGAGGTTGCCGAAAGGCTTTTAAAATACGCCTCTGTTCCGGTTGTAATGAAGCCGAATGCAGGGCTTCCGCGTGAGAAGGACGGAAAAACCGTCTTTGATATAACTCCGGAGGAATTTGCAGACGAGGTTGCATCTCTTACCGAAAAGGGTGTAAGAGTTATTGGCGGCTGTTGCGGAACAACCCCCGAATACATCAGACTTTTATGTAAAAAAACCGAAAAGCTCGCACCCGTGCCGCTTTTTGAGAAGGAAATCACCGCAGTTTCCTCGTACACCCATGCGGTCGAGTTTGGAAAATCTCCAATTCTTATAGGCGAGCGAATCAACCCGACGGGCAAAAAAAGATTCAAGGAAGCGCTCGTTTCAGGCGATATAGACTATATTTTATCCGAAGCGGTAAAGCAAGAGGAGGCGGGTGTCCATATTCTCGACGTAAACGTCGGACTGCCGGAAATAGACGAGTCCTCGATGCTGACACGTGCAGTCACCGAGATACAAGCGGTTGTAAATCTCCCCCTGCAAATTGACACGGCTGACCCCGTGGCTATGGAATCCGCGCTTCGCCGCTATAACGGAAAGGCTCTTATAAACTCGGTCAGCGGAAAAGCCGAGAGCATGGAAAAAATCTTCCCTCTTGTCAAAAAGTACGGAGGCACGATAATCGCGCTTACGCTTGACGAAAACGGTATTCCGAAAACAGCCGAAGGCAGAATAAAAATTGCAGAAAAAATCCTTAAAAAAGCAGAGGGATACGGAATAAAGAAAAAGGATATAATATTTGATACCCTGGTTATGACGGTAAGCACGGGAGCTGATGCCGCGATAGCAACACTTGGCGCGCTTCGCGAAATAAGATTCGGCATGCGCTGTCACACCTCTCTCGGAATTTCAAACGTTTCCTACGGTCTGCCTAACAGAGATGCGATAAACGGCACGTTTTTTGCCCTTGCGCTCGAAAACGGACTTTCCGCCGCAATAATGAATCCCTACTCGGCGGATATGATGAGAACCTACTATACCTATAAGGCATTAAAGGGACTTGACGAAAACTGTCTTGATTATATCAATAATTCCTCTCTTTTCACAGCTGCAGAGCTCTCTATGGAGAAAAGCAGCGCGGAGAATACGCAAAAACAGACAAAAGACATATCATATGCTATCGAAAAGGGATTTAAGGACAAGGCAGCAGAGTCAGCGCGCGAGCTTTTAACTTCACACGCCCCCCTTGATGTTATAGAAAACGAAATTATACCCGCCCTTAACAGAGTCGGAGTCGGCTACGAAAACAAAACCGTTTATCTGCCCCAGCTTCTTATGAGCGCGGAGGCGGCAAAAGCGGCATTTGAGGTCATAAAAGATTCTATGCAAAGCTCTGCTGACGGTGAAAAAGGCAGATTTGTCATTGCCACGGTAGAGGGAGATATTCACGACATCGGCAAAAACATAGTTAAGCTCATACTTGAAAACTACGGATTTTGTGTTATTGACCTCGGCAAAGACATAAAACCCGACTTAATTGCCGACGCGGTAATACAAAACAATGCTCAATTTGTCGGACTTTCGGCACTTATGACAACAACGCTTCCCGCTATGGAAAAAACGGTAAAGCTTTTGCGTGATACCGCTCCCGACGTAAAAATTCTTGTCGGCGGCGCGGTTCTTACAGAGGACTACGCCAAGAAAATCGGTGCGGATAAATACGCACGGGATGCCATGGATGCCGTCAGATACCTTGAAAGCATTATTGATATATAAAATTTTTACGAATGTAAAGCCGCTTGAATGTTATAAAAGGGTCAATGTATAAATCAATTGATGAAAGGCAAAAAATGAAAACAGCTCAATCAGCAGATAATATTAATGCAGTTCAACAATGCAATATCACGTTTATCATCGGAAATGGATTCGATTTGAATCTCGGTATGAAAACAAAGTATTGCGATATGTATGACGGATATATAAAAACACCGTCAGATTCAAAGGTAATAGAATCCTTCAAGCATGAATTGAAGCATCGCGACCCATATGACAAATGGTCTGATTTCGAAATGGCGATGGCACAATATGCCGGAGCTCTGCAATCGGAGCATGACCTTATCGAATGTGTAAGAGATTTCAAAACTTATTTGGTAAACCATTTGAGGAATGAAGATTTAAAAGCACAGGAACTGTTTTCCTTAAATTCTAATTCCCGGTATACGGTAAAGGAATTAAATAATTCTTTAGACGGTTTTTACAGCAAGCTGATACCTAATACAGTAAATGAAATTAAAAGTTTAATCGAAAACAAAATCATAAACTACAATTTTATTACATTCAACTATACAAGCTCATTGGAATATGTGCTGAAGCTAAAAGAACAACACCAGCAAATAAAAACAGCCCCACCGATACATATTCACGGAACCTTGGATGAGGATGTTGTTTTGGGCATCGACAATTTGGAACAGCTGACCTCATCGAAATACACTCTGTCTAGACGAGGCCAGCGCACTTTCGTAAAAACACTGTTTAACGACCAATATGATAAATCAAGAGTTGCGAAAGCAAAAAAAATAATTTCGGAAAGCTCCGTGATTTGCGTTTACGGTTGGTCATTGGGAGCATCGGATAAAACATGGACTGACCTGCTTGTTAATTGGATGATGAAAGATTTCAACCATCATCTTGTAATTTATCAATACGATACAAAAAAATATTACAGGCACAACTTCGATGAAATTATGGATGTTGAAGATGAAAAAAAGGACATCATATTGTCTGCGCTGAATATATCGGACGAACCTCTTATATTCGATCAAATACATATTCCAATAGGACAAAACATTTTTAATTTCGGTACGGTCCGTGAGAACCAACAACAAAAAGCCGAATTTATGGACGATGAGCTATTCACGGCTATAAATACGTAATTGATTCTCATTTGCAACACCGATTTATAAAACAAAAAAACCTCTTGCAGTAGACTGTTTGCTCAGTTGCAAGGGGCTTTTTATATCAAATCGGTCAAAGCTTTACGCTCTTTATGTATTTTATGAATTTTGAAAGTGCCATAGTTTTCGGGCTTTGCTTTTTGTAAGCAAAACCGAGAGTTCTCGTGATTTTCGGCTCGAGCTTCAAAACAGAAACGCCGTCAAGATTTTTCTTTAATACAAGCTCCGGCAATACGGTAACTCCCATTCCCTCTCTCACCATATTTATTACCGAGAGGTCATCCTCGGATTTAAAGAGAATCCGCTCC
The DNA here is from genome assembly GCA_015064665.1 of Oscillospiraceae bacterium. Next base: position 7,060 of record SVRU01000024.1, on the reverse strand, counting down.
TTGAATCTTTCGGGGTTAAAATCGACGTCAGAGTGGAAATCGCAGGTGTCTATGTACGGAAATTTATAAAGCTCCTCGTAGTTGATGCTCTCGCGTCCGTCAAACCATCCGGTCGGAGCAACGGCAAAATACTCGTCCTGCATTATTGGATAAAACTCATTTTTCAAAAGAACTCCACTGTCTGCAAACACTATATCGGCACGGCCGTTTTCAAGCCAACCGCGAACGCTATCCACCACGTTTACCGAAAGTGTTATATCGGGGAAATCACGTCTGAAATCCCTGATAAGCCCCGTAAGCAGATTTCTTGAAATACTTGAATAGGTAGCTATTCTGAGCTGACCTCCGCTCTTTTGCGAAATCTCGCGTGATACGTTCATAATATCCTCTTCACACTCTATCATCGCCTCAAAGTACGGTAAAAGCTCCCTGCCCGCATCCGACAGCTCAACGCCCACCGAGCTGCGCTTAAAAATCTCAACTCCAAGGCTCTTTTCAAAAGACTTGAGCGTATGCGAAAATGCCGACGGAGTATAAGAAAACTCCTCAGCGGCACGGGATAGACTTCCGTATTTTGCAGCAGCAAGAACTATCTTTATCTTTAAAGTATCCATATACACTCCGTTGTGAATTTTTTTCACACCCATAGTATAAAGCTTCTCTTCACAAAAGTCAATATCCGTGGTAAAATTTGTTCAAGAAAGCTTACTTGAGGTGCGAATGAAAAACAAAATTTATTATATTATGCTTGCAATAGTGTATATAACATGGGGACTTGACCCCATAATCAACAGATATTTTTACAATTATTTCTCTGCTTCGGCGCTGGTGCTTTTGGCAACACTTGCATCATTTATTCTGTTTTTGGCATTATCCTTTAAAAAACTGAGACTTATCGACAAAAGGTATTTAAAAATAGCTGTTCCCATATGCATTATAAGCTCACTGGCGAACATTCTTCAAAGAATCGGTTTGCAATACACGACCCCTGCAAGCTATGCATTTCTCGAACAGCTTGCCTGTGTTGTAGTTCCCATACTTCTATTTATTCTTGCAAGAAGAAAGCCAACTCTGCTTCAATCGGCGGCAAGTATTTTTTGTCTTGTCGGCTGCTTTATATTCAGCGGACTTGCCACAAGCGGAGGTATAGGCTTCGGAATCGGAGACATACTTTGTGCTTTAGCCGGAATTTTCGGAGGAATCGCGCTTGCTGCTACCGGTCTTTACGTAAAGGAACTTGATATACGTCTTTACACCCTTATACATATGTCCACCTATTTTATGACATCGCTCATAATGGCAATATCGTTAAATCTCATAACCTCAAACGGAGCACCGATTGAAAAATTAACCTTTACCGCTAAGCCTGCCGTTATTATAGGAGCACTTGTTTTTGGGCTTTTCTCGGTTGGTATATGCTGGCTTATGAGAAACAAAGCGGTAAGCAAAATCAACCCTGCCCTCGTAGCGATAATAGGTCCGTCCTCCGCAATCATCACGGGCATCGTATCCTTAATCCTTAAAATAGACAAAATCTCCCCTCACTTTATCATAGGCTCCGCTCTCATACTTATTGCGATGGTGCTGTCAGCAGCAAATGATATAAGGCAAGGCAAAAAACAAAAAAACAACTGTTAAAAGAAAATCCCGAAGGAAATTCGAAATGAATCTCTTTTGGGACTTTTATTTATTATTCCTTCGCGTCATATAACAGCTCTCTCGAAATTCGGTTGGAGTTATTCCCTCATGATAGGTGAAAAACTTCAGAAATGCCTTGTAATCCTCAAAGCCGGATTCCGAAGCTATCTTTTTGAGCGGAAGGTCGGTCGTCAAAAGCTTAGTCCGCAAAAGGTTCATTCTCGCCCCATCAATATAACTTTTCAATGATATTCCCGTCTTTTTAGAGAAATATCTGGTAATATAGTCTTCATTATATGAAAATTCCTCGGCAAGCGAGCTGACCGTAATTTTTATATCCGAATTTATTCTTATCCACTCCCTGATTTTATTAATAAGCCCTGTTCGCTCACCGAATTCTCTCCCCTCGCCTGACCAGAGATAATATTCCATCGCTATCTGCTGAGCAGTCATATCGTTCATTTCCGGCGGATATATTGCGTGATTTGCTCTGTGCAGAAGCTGACGCATCATCATCGGAATCTGTGCGGATTTTACAGAATGAAGACAGTGTGGAAGCGCGGTGAGATATTCAGCGGCGTCCGTATCGTTTGCAAATACGTGAAACCAAAGAAACGACACCCTCTCCGCGCTGTCGCGGTATCCGCCGTGTATGACACCGGCGGGAAAAAGGGCTATATCCCCCTCGCAAAGCTCTATCTGCTCATCGCCTACAAAAAGATATGCAACCCCATGGGTCATATAAACGAACTCCCAGCTGGCAAGAGTAACCGTCGGATGTCGCCAAGGATTTTGAGACACAAAATGTCCTGCGCTTTTAAATTTCAGGTTCGGTATCATAGTCGGATTTTTGCTCCTTTTTTTACGGTTTTGCGGTTGATTACGAATTTCAATTCCATTACAATAAGTATAGATGATTTGCTTGAAAAAATCAAGTTGTTTAATAAAATCGGCTAAAAAGTGAAAAAACGGAGGCGTTATGCAACATAATATCAATGCGTTAACAATTGAAAACGTTAAAATTACGGGCGGTTTTTGGAGCAAAAAACAAAAGCTTATCCGCGAGGTTTCCATGCAAAACGTATATAAGCGTTTTTACGAAACGGGAAGATTTTCGGCATTTAATTTTACTTGGCGCGAGGGGGAAGAAAACAAGCCCCACGTTTATTGGGATTCCGACGTTGCAAAATGGATTGAAGCGGTCGGATACATCTGTCAGAGAGAAAGAGTGCCCGAACTTGAAAAAATCGTTGACGGAGTTGTTGATGCAATAGAGAAAAACCGTATGTCCGACGGTTATTTCAACTCCTATTTCGGTCATCTTGAGCCGAATGCGAGATTTACGAGAAGAAACGACCACGAGCTTTATTGCCTCGGTCATCTGATAGAAGGCGCTATCGCCTATAAAAAAGGAACGGGAAAAGACAAGCTCCTCAAAATGATGATTGAGTATGCCGACCTTGTATATAAAATTTTCTACGAGGAAAAGAGCGCTGGTTTTCTGACCCCCGGTCATCAAGAGCTTGAGCTCGCCTTAGTTAAGCTCTACCGCGAAACAGGAAATAAAAAATATCTTGACCTTGCGCTTTATTTCGTAAACACCCGCGGTACCGATGCGATAAAGGACGCAATGCCCGAGCCGATTTCTCTTGAAAACGTTCAAAGCCATATTCCCGTGAGAAAGCAAAAAAAGGCTGTCGGGCACGCGGTCAGAGCCTGCTATCTCTACTCGGCAATTGCAGACCTTGCAAAAGAAACGAATGACGGGGAGCTTTTCGAAACGGCAAAAACTCTTTTCGACAACGTTACCTCAAAGCGCATGTACGTAACGGGCGCTGTCGGTCAGAATCCGGTCGGCGAGGCGTTTTCGGATGATTACGACTTACCGAACCAAACCGCCTACGCTGAAACATGCGCCAACCTTTCGCTTGCGCTTTTTGCAAGAAGAATGAGCCTTATCGAGCCGGACTCAATTTATGCGGACACCGCTGAAAGAGTGCTTTATAACTCCTTTATTTCCGGAATATCTCTTGACGGAAAAAGCTTCTTTTACTCAAACATGCAGGAAAACGACCTTCAGGTACGGCGCAGAAAGTACGGAATTAGGCAAACGATTTTCTGCCCTGCCGACACTCGCGTTGAGGTATTCAAAACCTCCTGCTGTCCTCCCAACGTCGTGCGTACCGTATCGTCAATCCAGGACTTTGCATACAGCGCCGATGCTGATACTCTGTTCGTTCATCAATATATGGAATCCGACGTGGATTACTCAGGAAAAAGCATAAGTGTAAAAACCGAATATCCATTCGACGAAAGAGTAAATATATCCTACGCAGGTGGCAGCGGAAGAATTGCGTTGCGTATTCCCGCATGGTGCAAGAAATACGAAATCAGCAAAAACGGAAAAATCCTATCACCCGAAATAAAGCGCGGTTACGCATATATCGATATGAGGGACGGTGATGAAATAAAAATCATATTTGATATGCCGGTAAGATTTCTTGAGGCAAATCCGAAGATATGGGTAGATGCCGGCAGAGTTGCGCTTTGCAAAGGACCTATCGTTTACTGCATGGAGGGTGTAGACAACCCGTATCCCCTCAGCGATATAAGACTTGACAAAACCGCGGAATACAAATCGGAGTTTGACCACGCGCTTGGTTATCCCGTGCTTGAATCCTACGGATATATCAGAAACTGGGAAAACAAGGCGCTCTATGACGAAGAGTGCGGCGTAAAACCCGTACCCGTGCGGCTTATTCCCTACTTTGCCTTTGCAAACCGCGGAGAAACGGATATGATAATCTGGACGTTAAAGCACGGATAATCTCTTCAAAAAGTATAATTCAAAGCCGACCTTACAAGCTCATTCTTGGATAGGTCGGTTTTATTTTTACTTTTTTGTGTATAGCTCTTGAAAAACGGATAAAACTGTGATACAATGTTTTATGCATAACAGAGTAGGAAGATATGCGTGTCAGTGTCGAGTGGACGGGGAGTTGTCACTTGAACGAAATGAAAACCAAACGGTTTTCTGCGGTGTGTCTTTCGCATCCCACTGTTACCGTAGGAAGCCCCATATTTTGTGTCGCCCCCTTTGGTACGGAAGATGTAATCTGTATTGGAGGAGGTATTTTTATGTCAAAAACCATCAAAAAAATGACGCTTGCGGCAATGCTTATCGCGATGAGCGTCGTAATTGGAATTTTCTGCAAAAGTGCGCTTAATTTCGGCGGCGGACTTTTCAGAGTCACCTTTGAAAACCTACCGATAATTCTGTCGGGTATTCTCTTCGGGCCGATCTTCGGAGCCGTGACGGGTCTTTCGTCGGATTTGATAAGCTATCTGCTCTCGGGTCAGGTATATCCGCCGAATCTTATAGTTACACTCGGCGCAACCATGATTGGCGCAATTTCGGGAGCCGTGTCAAAATTTCTGGTCAGAAAAAGGGGCTCGCTTCAAATAATATTAAGCGGCGGTATCGCACACGTTATAGGCTCGATGATAATCAAGCCGATAGGACTCTTTCAGTTTTACGGCTGGGCGGTGCTTGTAAGGATACCTCTTTATTTGATAATTGCGCCGCTTGAAATACTGCTTCTGTGCCTTCTTTTTAAAAACAGCGGATTTTACCGATTCATATGTGATATAGACAAGGAGAAAAAATGAATTACAACGAAGCTTTGGAATATATACACGGTGTCAGCTGGACGTTTTGCAAGCCCGGACTTGAGCGCATCGAAAAGCTTTGCGAAAGGCTCGGCAATCCCGAAAAAAAATTAAAATTCATTCACGTTGCGGGAACTAACGGCAAGGGCTCGTTCTGTTCAATGCTCGATTCGGTGCTGCGCGCGGCAGGATATAAGGTTGGACTTTACACCTCTCCGTACATTCGCGAATTTAACGAAAGAATGCGCGTTGACGGAAAAAACATAGAAAACGAAACACTTGCGGACATAACGGGCAGGGTCCGTCCGATAGCAGACTCAATGACCGACAAGCCTACGGAATTCGAGCTTATCACTGCAATCTCATTTCAGTATTTTTACGAGTCGGGTTGTGACGTCGTAGTGCTTGAAGCAGGAATGGGCGGCAGGCTTGATTCGACAAACGTGATAAGAGAACCTCTGCTTTCGGTCATAACGGGCATAGCTCTCGACCACGTTGATTATCTCGGTGACACCGTCGAAAAAATCGCGGCTGAAAAAGCAGGAATTATTAAAGACCTCGCGCCCGTGCTTTACGGCGGCGAAGACGATGCGGCGCGCGAGGTAATAAAAGCCACCGCTAAATTACGCGGCTCGGAATTTTTCGATATAGATTACGGAGAAATAGAAAATCTCTCCTCAACTCTTGAGGGCACGGAATTTGATTACAAAAATCACAAGAATATCAAAATAAATCTTCTCGGTCTTTATCAGCCAAAAAACGCCTCGCTCGTTCTCCGCGCAATCGACATATTAAAGGAGCGCGGACTTAATATCAATGAAAACGCCGTAAAACAAGGCCTTTTTGATGCAAAATGGCAGGCAAGATTTGAAATAATTTCACACGACCCCCTCATAATCTTTGACGGAGCGCACAATCCCCAGGGCATTACGAGCGCGGTTGCAAGCATTAAACACTATTTTGAAAACGAGAAAATATACGTACTTACGGGCGTGCTTCGCGATAAGGACTACAAGTTTATAGCAAAAGAGCTTTCAAAGATCGCAGCTCGCGCCTTTACTATGACACCGGAAAACAAAAGAGCTCTTTCAGCAGAGGATTATGCTGCGGAGCTTGAGCTTGTCGGTGTAAAAGCAGAGCCGCACGAAAGCATTGAAGATGCACTCAAAAAAGCCAAATCCGAAGCAAAAGCAAATTCCGTGCCGCTTGTCTGCCTCGGATCGCTTTATACATATTCAAGCATTATTGAACTCATATAATAACCAAACTTTCACCTAAGAACCGTCTATTCTCTTATAAAACTTTGCGGGCATCTCAAATTTCGCATTTGAGATGCCTGTTTTTGTAAATTTATGTTTCCATTTATTTAAGATTTTGTGACACGGGCTTGCCCACCTCTTCGGAAAGCTCAAGTCCAAGTGATGCCGCGAGAGTTGGCTCGCGGTCAATTATATTTCCGTTTGGCACTATGACTCCCGATTTGAACGAAGGTCCCTTTGCAACGAATGGCGGACGCGGTCGTAAGCCCGGCGCGCTTTGCCGCCTACGAGCTCTGCGTGGGGCATGCAAACTCCGCGGCGTTCGCCGCCGAGTTCGTTCGACCATGGGACACCATAACAAAAGGACACCACACGGCGACCTGCGATAAAGCAGGTCTGCCGAACGATGCTTGCCCTTACGGGCAAGTGATGTCGGCTTCGCCTAATGATGTAGCCTACGGCAATGATGTTGTGCCTTCGGCACAGTGGGCAAG
>SVRU01000023.1 GCA_015064665.1 Oscillospiraceae bacterium | reverse complement strand
TGACTTGTCCCGTAATTGCTATCGTAGACAAGGATGCACAGACAGTTGCAAGATACTCATACGATGCTTGGGGTAAGCTTCTCTCCATTACAGATGAGGACGGTGCTGACCTTTCAAATAACGCCTCTCATATTGCCATTATTAACCCGTTCAGGTACAGATCTTATTATTTCGATGGAGAGATTGGATTGGATTGTATTATCTGAATGCGAGATATTATGATTCTAATACAGGTAGATTTATTAGTCCCGATACAGAGTCCGTAATAACTGCAACGCCTAATGCGCTTACCGATGCAGCTACAACACCCAGCTCACCAACGTCCACGTATAGCTGTGGCTATACCGAGCAGTTGTTATTTTCGGATTTTTTACGACCTTGATTTTTGTTCCTCTTGCTGTATTGCGAGGGACTTGTGTTCATTTTCTTTTTGAATACGGTGCTGAAATATTTCGTGTTCGGGAAGCCGCACTCCTCCGCAACTCTTTCAATATTAAAATATCCTGCCTGCAGTAATCTGCAGGCTTTTTCTATTCTTTTTTCGGTTATTGCCTTCCTTGGTGAAATTCCGTATTCGGATTTGTAAAGCATTCTGAAATATTCCTCGCTCATATTGCAAGCTCTTGCAAGACGGCTGACGGTGAGCGAGGGGGTGTCAAATTCCGAGTCGATAATATTGACCGCGTTTACAATCATTGAGGATTTGAAGGACGGCGTATCCTCTTTTTTCTGCCGTTTAAGATGCCCGAGCAAGCGGTAAAGGGCAGCTGTGGCGCGATATTCGTATCCCTCGGATTTCTCCTGCCACACCTCGTAAAGATCCAAAAATGACTTTTCAGTCTGCAGGCGGTCAACTGGATTGGCAATTTCTATGCAGTCTCCGTCGCCGTGGCAGATGACGTGCAAAATTACAAGCTCCTCAGACCCCCCTTTTCTTGAAAAGGAAACACCGCTCGGTATATAAATCACGCTTCCTTCGTCTGCCGAAAAGAGCCTTCCGTTTGATTCAAACTGTGAGCGCCCCGAGATTCTGAACGCAATTGCCGCCCAGCTTCTTCCGTCGGACCAGCCCTTCTTTTCGATTGCGGAATATCTTTTGACTCTGTAAACGTCAAGAATTTTCATCGCCTTTATATTCTCGAAAAACACGCGCATCCTCTCCTTTTCATTCTTTTCTTCTTTATATTCTTATTTTATCACATATATTTTTGAAAATCAAACCTTTTAAGCCGAAAAATAGGTTTTATTTTTTGATTTTATGTGATAGAATAAAATAAAGTTTAAAAAATAAAGGAAATACGGTATGGGAAAATTTAATTTTGACGGCTATGCAAAGCTGCTTAAAAACTGGGTGCTTTTCTCGCAGAAGCATCTTTACCGCTGTCCCGAAGAGGAGGGACTTATATGCTACGGAAACGGAACCGGCACGAACTGGGGAATGCAGACACATCTTAAGGCGATGTCCTCCTTTGCGGTCGTTTGCGGAATGGATGAAATAGACCTTTCGGATTTTCCCTTGACGCGCGAAGAGATACTTGAAGAAACTCTCGCGATGCTCAGATTTGCGCTCAGAACGCACCTGACGGGCGATTTCGTATGTACCGACGGCGAGAGGTGGGGTCACAACTGGATTTTTGCACTCGGAATCGAGAGAATGTTCCACGCGATAGAAATTCTTGATAAATATCTCACCGATACAGACAGGGAAATGCTGAAGCGGCTTATGCTCTCCGAGAGTGAGTTTATTCTGAACGAATATCCTATAGTGGCGGGCGTCGTTGAAAACAACAAGCCCGAGAGCAACATATGGAACGGCGCGCTTCTTTACAGAACGGTGGTGCTTTATCCCGACGCGCCGAACGCCGATAAGTATCTTGAAAAGGCGTACAGATTCTTTGCTAACGGAATGTCGGTCGAGTCGGATGAAAATTCCGACAAAATAGTCGGCGGTATGCGCATCGGCGATTTGTTCGTCGGCGCGAATATGTTCGATTCATACGCCTGCAACCATCACAGATATCTGAATATCGGCTATATGAATATATGCCTTTCCAATATCGCGATGCTCCATTTCTTCCTTAAATCAAGAAATACAGAGCCGAACGAAATTATATACCACAACCTCAAGGAGCAATGGCGGCTTATCCGTTCAACCACCTTCGACGACGGAAGACTTTTAAGAATCGGCGGCGATACGAGAGCGAGATATTGCTATTGCCAGGATTACGCGCTCGTCGGCTGGCAGCTTATTGAGGACGTGCTTGGAGAAGACTGCACGGAGCTTGAAAACGAGTGGCTTAAGATTCTCGAAACCGAAACCGGTGCAAACGGCGACGGCTCGTTCCTCTCCGACAGATTCGGATATTTTGAATACACATCTCCTCTTTATTACACAAGGCTTGAATCCGACCGCGCAAACGCGATATCCATGGCGCTCTACTGGCACAAAAGATATCCGCTTGACGAAAGCCGCGGAAAGAGCGAAAAGAAAACCTCCTGGAGCGACGTCTATCACGGCTCGGCATTCGTATCCTCACCCGAAAGATTTGCGTCGTTCGCGTGGAGAGCGGCAGAATATCCCACGGGTCTGCTTCTGCCGCCCGACGAAAGTTCGCTTGCAGAGTGGAGAGGCAATTTGACGGGCCGAGTCTTCGGTGTGGGAAACAAAAATAACGACGACGTCGATGAGTTTTGGGTCAAAAACTTTGATGGAGGCTTTGTAACGGGCGGTTACGCCGTTTCCTATTCCGACGAGTTCGGTGAGGGTCAGAGGAAGGAGCTTATGGCAAAAAAGCATATTGCCTACGCCGCGCTTCCCGATAACGCAACCGTGCTTTGTCTTCAGTGTGCAAGGGCAATAAACAGAGTTTTCGTTGCCGAGTCGGCAGGCGTTTTCTGGAATATTCCGAACGATATATATAACGGATGTCAAAGACGGCTTACTTATGAAAACGGAGGCGGAAGCTTCAAGGGCGGCCGCTATTGCGATAAATACGAGACTCTTCCTATCGGACACTACGTAAATGCGGACGGCAAAATAGGACTTGCCTCGCTATCTCCTCTGACTCTCGTAAGAGAGGGAAGACGTCAGATAGATATAAAAGGACGCAAAAACAGCGGCACTCTCTATTGCGAAGAGATATGCTCGCATTACAGCCGTGAGCACCGTTGGGTAGACAGAGGAGAGGTTGTTTTTGACACGGGCTTTGCCGTATCTCTCGGAGACGCCGAACAAACCAAAAAAATGAGCGAGTCTTTATTCACTCTTGAAAGAGAGGACGTAAAGAGTGTCGGCGTTTTGGGCGCTGACGGAGAAAAATATATTCTCGTTGCGAATTTCGGGGATAACGAGGCGGCGGTTGAGGCATCAGAGCTTTCGGCAAAGGAAATGCTTGACCTTGTCGGCTCAAGGAAAATAAAGAATCTCACCCTCGGATGCGGTGAGGCGGTATTGCTCAAAGCTATATTGTAAAATATAAGAGGCTAGCTCAAGTTCAAAAAACCTGAGCTAGCCTCTCACTTATTAAGGGGATAGGGGGATTTGTAGCGAAAATCTTCGTTCTTCGCTCCGAAGGCGTATAAGCATACGTCGAGAGGGCGAAAACGGAAATAGAAAATGACCCCAGTTTAATGGAGAAATTCGTAGAATTTTAACCTTATACAGTAATTTCTTAGCTCATTAATTAATTTTTGAGCTTTTTATTTATTTTTCGGTCATTTTTGTTTGCGCCCAAATGCGCCGGCTCCTTCTTATTATAAAGTCAACTATTATTTACAAATTCATAAAAACAACCGCGGCGATTCCCGACACGAGCGCTAAATTTTGCTTTGCCGCCAACCGTTCTTCATAAAGAAAACGCGACACGCTCCAGCTGAGAATAATTCCGCCCGCCGAAATTACGGGGAACATAATTGAAGCGTTCATTCTTGTGGCAAGAATCATTACGAAAAGGTTTACAAGGCCGTTTGCAATACCGCACATCGCCATAAGATGCGAGCCGCGTTTAAGGCAGAATGCGACGTCCGAACGCTCGGTGAAGAGCGAGCAAATAAGGAGCGTCAGAAAAACCGAGCCGAGCGCGACTATCATAAATTCATTTTTATACTGTCCCGCAAAGGTCCTTTGCTGAAGGTTCTGGCAAAGAGAGCATATTCCGTTGCTGAAAAACGCAATCAAAACCGAAACGAGCCAACCTAAAGTGATTTTTACATCGCTCTTTTTGCAGTTGATAAGAAAAAGGCTGACGAGAAGCAGAAAAAGTCCGATGAAAAAGAATACGCTTGCCTCCTCATCAAGAAAAAACAAACCGAAAAAGGTTGGTATAATAAGCGAATAGGAGCTTATCAAGGAGGTAAGAGAGAGTGAGCCGAGCTTTATTGAAAGAAAGCTCGTAACCGTTGCAGCTCCGTACGAAAGAGCAAATCCCAGAGTGTATGGCAGAACGTCGGCGGTAAAATTTAATTTGAAACCGCTTGTGAAAAGAAAAAACAAACAAGCGAAAAGCACCGATACCGCGCCGAATATCTGTACTCCGCGCCCCTCGGCTTTGTTGCTGTAATATTTTTTTATGACTCCCTGCGCCGATATTCCTATTGCGGCACAGGCTAAGAAAATAGCGTTCATAGTTTTCTCCGAGAAATTAACGTTACATAAAGTATATAACGCGCGAGTTGCCTTGTCAATATGTTTTTTCGCTTATTAAATGTGTTTTTTATATGAAAAGGGCGGTGCGCGACGAAAGACGATAAAAATTCTCAATCCCGGGCGTATTGACAATGCTTTTAAAAAATGTTATTATATTTTTACGATGCGAGTCTGCGCTCTATTTAGACCGAATTTGAAATTTTGAGCAACCGAAATGGAGGAGAATCGAGAATGAATAAGCTGCCAATCTGCCCGAATTGCCGCGGAAGCAATATTCTGATATCCTATGAAAAGGAATCGGAGGGTAATTTTTTTGCCGTTTTCTTCGGAATTTTCTACCTCGCTTGGTTTCTTGTCAGATGCGCCGTCGGACTCGTTATTCTGATTTTTTACGACGTGTGGCGCGCCGTAATTGAAAAAAGGCGCGGAAGAAGCCATATATTCATATCGCGCCGTTGGTTCAGAGGCTCAAAAAAGTCTTACTACTGTCAGGATTGCAAAACGCATTTCAAGGGATGACCTTGGATTTCATTCATATAAGCAGAAAAGCGAGGCATATCACGACCGAGAGAAGCGAGGTTATATCGCATTTACGCGGCGAATATATCGCCAAACGTAAAGATAGGGCAATTCGGCTAAACCGAGATGCCCTATCTTTTACGTTTGTATAAGGTTAATGCATATGACTGAATTATTCTTCGTCAAGCTGTCCGTCAAATCTTCCGATACCGACGAGGTCGTCAACCGGAATGGAGAAGATTACAGCGCTGCCCTCGGTTTTAAGTCCTGCGGAGTCTCGTATAGCCTCCATAATCTTGAGCCTGTATTCCTTGGTTGTGAGGAAGAATATACTGTCGGTTTCTTCGGGGATTGCCGCGCCCATTGCCTGCTCGATTTTTGCGTTATCAACGCTTCTCGTGTGGAAAACGGTTGCGCCCGTTGCTCCTGCTGCTCTTGCCGCGTCGACAGCCGCGTCCGAATATTTTTCATTAACTACTGCAATAACGAGTTCGTGCATACTTGTTTTCTCCTTTTTGGAAACGGGGGATTTCGAATGTCTTGCCTGTTCTTTTTCGGGGGTCGCGAGGATAGGTTCTTCAATAAGATTTGAAATTCCCGAAAGCGGCATCGTGAAAGCAATTCCTTTACCAAGCAAAAAGAGCTTAAGCTCTCTGCCGATAGCGTTCAGAAGGGTGTGCTCAAGGTAGCCCGGGATAAGCGAAAAGGTTACGCGCTTCTCAACGTCGTCAATGCCGAAGTAGCTTCGGTGGTGCGAACGCGCTGTTCCGTGACCGATTCCCGAAAAGTGCATTGCCGTTGCGTGCTGATTGATGGTTTCCGTGAGCTTTTCCTGGTCGGATTTATTAATGATGCTGACTAGCATTTTTACCTGCTTTCCGTCCTGCTTTTTTCTCATTTTGCTGCCTCCTTTTCTTTCTGTACTGCGGAGCGCTGTCTGGGATATTCAACGAAGCTTTCGCTCTTGGATATGAAGCTGCGGGCTCTTCTCTTTGATTTTATACTGTAAAGAAGTCCGAATATTTGTATGGCTATGATAGGTGCCATTGCAACGAATGCAACGCATCCGAAAGCATTAGTCATAACGTCGCCTCCGAGCGTGTTGCATGCTCCTATCGCCAAGGGAAGAACGAATCCGCTCATCATCGTTCCGCTTGCGACTCCGCCCGAGTCAAACGCGATACCGACGAAGATTTTCGGAACGAAGAAACAGAGAACGAGAGCAATTACGTAGCCGGGAATGAGTATCCACATAATAGATATTCCCGTAAGTATTCTGATACAGGAAAGACCGAGAGCCGCAGCCACACCTATTGAAAGTCCAAGTCCTGTGAGCTTGCCTGAAATTGCGCCCGCGCTCATCTCCTCAACAAGACGGTTAAGCACGTAAACCGAGGGCTCGGCTTTTACGATAAAGAATCCGAGAAGAATTCCGATAGGAACAAGCAGCCAGCCCCCGCCGATTCCTGCAAGGGAGACACCGATTTCGGTTCCGGTCGGAACAAATCCGACGTTAGCACCCGTGAGAAATATTGCAAGTCCTACGAAGGTGTAAACAACGCCTATGAATATTCTTATTAACTGAGTTTTTGAAAAAGCCTTGGTTATAAGCTGGAATATAACGGTGAATACGACGATAGGAAGCAATGCCATTGCGACCTCTTCGGCATATCTGACTATGTTTTCAAGATAGAGCCAGATGCCCTCGCGCGTGTCAACTATTACGTTCGGTACGGAGGGAACGTAGGTTCCGCCGTCGATCTTCAGGCAAATACCAAGCACGAGAACCGCTATGATAGGACCGATGCTGCAAAGCGCGGTGATACCGAAGGAGTCGTCACGACCGCCCTTGCTGACTCTCGCCGAGGAAACACCCGCGCCGAGCGACATTATGAACGGAACCGTCATAGGACCGGTGGTTACTCCGCCCGAATCAAACGCCAAGGGTCTGAAGCCCTCGGGCAGAAAGAATGAAATTATAAAGGCGGTTATGTAAAAGACGACTAAAATTATATTAAGGCTTATTCCGAATACTATTCTGAGGAGCGCTATCATAAGGAAAATTCCGACACCGAGCGAAACGGTCAGAATAAGCACTAGATTTTTAATGTCGGATACCTGCTCTGCGAGTATCTGCAAATCCGGCTCGGAAATCGTTACGATAATTCCGATAATGAAGCTGACGAAGGCAATAAGCAGGATTTTTCCCGATGAGGCGATCGTAGAACCGATTTTGACGCCGAGCGGCTGCATTGACATTTCCGCGCCCATATTGAAAAGACTCATTCCGAATACGAGAAATGCAATTCCGATAAGGAAAAGAAGCATATCGCCCGCATTGATGGGCGTTACGGTTAGGGAAAGCGCCAGAACTATCAATGCGATGGGCAGTATAGATTTTAGCGATTCAAGAAGCTTGCTTTTTATCATTCGTTCAAAATCCTTTATCTCTCTGTAATCGTTGCGAAGGTCATATAAAGCTCGCGCGCTGTTTTATCGGTGTTAGTCTGAACCGTAAATCCCGAGCATTTTACGGTGAAAACCTCTCCCACCTTAACGTTTTCGGTTCGGTACATTTTCTTATCGCAGAAAACGTCGTTTTCTCGGTACAGAGTCGTCGTTACCGTGGCGGGATTTGTGCCTTCAAGCCCATCTTGGTCATAGGTTTTTACGCATACGAGCGATATTTCCACAACGAGTCTGCCGTCTGAGAGCAACAGAGTTTTTACGTTATAGTCTATTACCGTTGCGCAGGAAATAAGAACTCCCGTCGTTTTATCTATGGAGAGTAATTCTTTTCCTATATCCTGCATATCAAAGCGAAGCAGGTTGGAGTGGCTGATTTTATTGGGTGATTGACCGACGGTGACTATACAAACGTCGGTATATCCGAATTCGGTCATAACGACTACGGCGCAGATGCCTTTTTTATTGGCGGTTACGACGCCGTCCGCGCAGGCGGCAATTTCCTCGTCGGTGCTTTTCCATGACGTGATATTGCCTGCGTTGTTGTCGGTTGCGGTGGTCAGCGTGTAATTTTCTCCGACCTCAAGATTTAATCTGCTCTCCGAGAGAGTGATAGTGGGCATTATAGGGTTTGAAACCATTACTATACAGGTAATTGACTTTCGGTTATACACGGCGGTAAGCGTGCAGGAGCCGTATCCGACCGCGGTTACGACACCGTCGTCGCAGGTTGCAATATTATCGTTTGAGCTTCGCCAGCTTACCTTGGAGGAAATGTCCTCGCCCGTGTCGGAGATAGCGCTGATTGAAATGCTTCTTCCTATATTTTCAAGAACTATTTCATCCTGCGAAAGCGAAAAGGGCTGATTCACGTTTGGATTGCTGACCGTACAGAACGACGAGCAGTTGTCAAGTGCCGCCCGTATAACGCATGAGCCGTATCCGACTACCGTAACGAGTCCGTTTTCGACGGTTGCAACGCCCGTGTCGCTTGATGACCAGACTATCTCACCGACGTCGGCCGAGGAGGTCACGTTAATTCCGTTTTTTACGACGGTTGCCGTAAGCTCCGCACTCTCTCCAAGACCGGTAAAGGTCAGACTGCTCTTTGACAGGAGCACCGAGGTGATATCTTCGCCGCCGAAATCCGCCGCGCCGAGACAGGAAAACAGAGAAAGCAAAAGAATAGGTATTAAAAGCGCAAGAAATATGGCTTTAGGATTTTTCATTCGGCGGCTCCTTTCGGTGAATTTTTAAGATAAAAAGCGCAAAAAACAGTTGGCGGAGAAAATCCGCCTTGCTGTTGGGCATAAAAATACATTTTAATTGTAACATAGTTTTTTATTTTATTCAAGAGGAAATTTACAGATTTTTATATCCTACTTGTAAACAAAAGATAAATATGTTAAAATATATGCAAGGCTACTGTGAAAGAAGAAAGGAAAATTCAATAATGAAGAAAAGAATTATTGCTATAGTATGTTTACTTGCGCTTGTGACACAGCTTCTTGTAGGCTGTGATTTTCTGAATAGCTTTCTTGACGGTCTTGACGGGCTTGGCGACGGCGGAAATGAAAATCCGACGGTCATTTCTCTTGATGATATTCCCGCCTTTGACGGAACGACTCAATCCGTCATAATCAACGGCAATATTCCGTTTTTTGAAGAGGAAAAGACCGATTCATCCTATGAAATTTACAGCGAGCTTGACCACCTCGGCAGATGCGGAGCTGCAATTGCCTGCATCGGTATTGACATTATGCCAACCGAGGACCGCGAGGAGATAGGACACGTGAAGCCGTCGGGCTGGCATAGCGTTCAGTACGATATCGTGCCGGGCAAAAATCTTTATAACAGATGCCACCTTATCGGATTTCAGCTTGCGGGCGAAAACGATAACGAGAAAAATCTCATCACCGGCACTCGCGACCTCAATAACGAGGGAATGCTGCCTATCGAAAACAGAATTGCCGAATACGTGAAGACTACAAAAAACCACGTCCTTTACAGAGTAACTCCGATATACGACGGAAACAACCTCGTTGCAAACGGCGTTCTTATGGAGGCGAGGTCGGTCGAGGATAACGGAGATGGAATAGAGCTCTGCGTTTACATATACAACGCTCAGTACGGCGTTGAGATCGATTATAAAACCGGTGAGAGCAGACTTGCCGACGATCCTCTCACGGATATCGTAAATTCAAATCACGACGATGCCGAAATTATTCCAGCGCGTGTTCCCGAAAGCGTTGACGCTATATACGAGGAGACGGTTGACGGAGAATTTTCGGGCTGTATCGTGATAGTAATAGTCAAGGGATACGCCGCAAATATAATACTTGCGGTCGATATAGACGAGGCGGGGCGCGTCGTCGAGCTTTACACGGTGAGCGAGAGCGAAACGCACGAAAAAGGCAATCTTGACACGTTCTGTGAATCCTTTACGGGCGTATCCTCAGACGAGGTGGGGGGCGTTGAGCTTGTCAGCGGAGCAACAGTCACGGCAGAGGCTGTAAGAGACGGTGTGAAAGACGCTCTCGAAGCCTTTAAATGTTACACGGATGCCATGGAAAACGGAGAGGTCTTTATCGTGAACACCTCGTCCGAAAAATTCCATAAGGAGAGCTGCTCGGGCGCACAGTCAATGTCCGAGTCGAATAAGCTCGTCTACATAGGCTTTGCAGAGGACCTTGTCGAAGCGGGCTATGTTCCCTGCGGAACCTGCAAACCTGCAAACTAAAGTTTACGTAACAAAAACGAAAAAGCGCTTATGGCATATTGGAGTGAATCCAAAGTGATTTTGCCATAAGCGCTTTTTGAAATTTATTTTTTGTCAGTTAACCCCAGTATATAGTCTGTTGACGTGTTGTATAGTTTGGCAAGTGCAATAAGACAATCCAAGGGGAGTTGACGCTGTCCATTTTCATATTGGGAATAGGTGTTTTGTTTGATACGTAGATAGTTGGCAACCACGGCTTGCGTTAAATCGCTATCTTCTCTTAAATCTCTAATTCTCATAACATGCTCTCCTTTTGTAATCATTGTACCATATCTCGTTTTGAGATATTGACATTTATCTCAATTTGTGATAAAATGATTTGTACATAGGTTACATAATTATGAGAGGTATGCATTATGAAAAAAATAATTGATGAGTTGTGGTACGGAAATATTTCTTCCGAAGGAGCTTTTCGCATATCAACCAAAGAAGATAAAAAGCTAATGAGAGAAATTTCAAGCTACTATGACAAATTATCCTCCGAGCTAACAAATACGCAAAAAGAGCTTTTGAAAAAATTTGATGATTGCTATGCCGAGCTTATAGCCTTGGCTGAAAATCAGAGCTTTAACTACGGCTTTCGTCTTGGTGCTAAAATAGTCATTGAGATTTATAATGATGAATCGTTATAAATACTCTCGGATATCAACTGCGAGCTTTTCTTCAAGGTTTATCAGCCTTTTTGTGATATCCTTTGCGTATTCTTCCGCCGCCTCGTATTCGTTAAGGTAGCGGTTAAGTGATTTCACGCCCATATTACAGCCGTCTGTCATAAGACTTGCTATTGTTTTGTCGGACTCCTTCATTGCAAGCTTCATGCTCGTTTTCATCCATGACATTCCTGCCGCTATGGGATTTGGGTCTTTGCCGTCGTCGTGGCACTTGTCAAGCTCCTCTTGTATTTCGCGGCTGAGGGTTTCGTGCTCCTCCTTGCACCTCGTCAGAATTTTTTCAAAGTCCTCGGATTTTACGTATTTTAATACGTCGTCGATCGATTTTATTCCCATTTTCACCCCCGCGTCGCATTCACGGAGCAGTTTTACAGTATCCTGTTCTACCATAAAAATTCCTTTCTTTTTTATGATAGTATGCCCGGTTTGAGAGTTTTAATTAATTCCGAATAAAAATAACCCCAAAAGAGCTTAAGAGAAATTATGAGCTAACGCATCTGCAACTCTTTCCGTCAGCCTTTGCAAAGCCCGAGACGATATAATCATCGTTAGCGTAAACAAACTAACAGCCCGACTCTGCATCGAGTCGGGCTGTTCTGCTTCTCGCGCTATGAAATTGAACAGCCGCAATATAAGATGTATTATATTTCTATATCGCTCATTTCATTTTCGCGGTCTACATGTTGCAGAATAAAGTTGCGGATTTTTTCATATATCTCATATTCTGTCGTTTTGTCAGAGCTATTTGTAAAAGCAAGTAAAAAAAATTCTTCCGTACTTTTAAGTTCATTGAAACGACTAAGGTGCTTTTGAAATTTTTTTCTAAGTGAAAATTCCTCAAATCTGCTCCTTGAAATATATATACAACTATAAGTTTGATATTTTGGAGTCATATAAAGCGTTGTTCTGTAAACCTTATTTACCATTCCAAATGATTTAACTTCTTCCCATGGAATAAAGAATTTTTCTTTGGAATTGCCATAGGTTAATCCTTGCGAATTAATTACCGTTTTGTATTTGTTTGAACATTTAATTTTATTAACAAACAACACCGTTATTAAAGCTGAAAAAAGCAATGCGGCTATTGGAAACGCAATATTATAAAAATTCAATTCCCGAGAAATGCAAATGAAAAAAATTGCAGCACCAATCATAAACAATGAAGGAAAAAACCAAAAAACGATATCGAAAATTTTAGCAACGCACGATTGATTTGTCCAAGGCTTTACTTCAACACATATTTTATCGTCATTTATATCAACGATATAATGTTCAAGCATATCATAATAAACGGTTGTCGTGCTCATCCGAATACCCTCAAGCGATCGACACGAGGTGATTTCCAAGTATGACTATCAAGTGAGGGAAATGCATTAGAATTCTTAAATCCTGTCACGGAAACAGAACTTGCTTTATCTAGCACTTTGCCTGCTATTTTTTCTGCTTTGCTACCATTTTTCAACTTGGTCATTATTTTACTTTGACTTTTCGAAAAAGAAAAACCTATAGATATCATTGAGTCTGTCATAGTTGTATATGCAATTTCTTCGAAACTATAATATTCCTCTCTGCCTATAATTGCGCTTTCCAAATTATAAAGACTTGCACTTGTTATTGTAGAAATACAAGAATCAACCATATTGCTTAGATAAAAATTTGGGATTAATCTAGAAACTGCACCACCCGCTGCTGCACAGACATAACTAGTCCAATGACTAAAAGACAACTCTCCGTCAATTGCAGATGACACAGCATCACTTGCCAGTTGTGAAAGTGCTCCAATAGCTGCCCCAACAAGCAATGTTGCTATTATGGAATGTCCGCTCGGGTCTGTATACGTAATCGGATTGTTGCTGCAATATGCGTAAAGGTTATAGCTGTTTATATCCCCGTTCGCACCGAGATATCCAACGTCGTCGGGACTTATAAATCTTCCCGTCTTTGCATCGTAATATCTTGTATTAAGATAATACAGTCCAAGGTCAGCGTCGTAGTAATAACCTCTATACTTGAACGGGTTGTTTGCTACTGTGGTTAATGCTCCGGATTGCTCTTTTTCTATCTTAATTATATCAAAGGAAAATGGGCTTTGTAAAGTGTTTTTTGCGGTTTTTGGGTCCTGTGCAAAAGTTCGTGAAATCTATACAAAACCGATTATGCATTTTAACGAGGTAAAATTTGGATAATTAATAAAAAAAACAGACAGAGCAGGAAGCTTAGTCCTTATTCTGTCTGCTTATATTTGCGCTTTTTGTTTTTGAGTGCCCGGGCAAGATAATCGAACCAACAAGCCTTGCAACAAAAAAATTCAGCGGATTTTCCGCACCGACCCTCGCAAAGCATTATTAAAGCAGCTTTATGCCTGCTGCGGCGCAGCCCTCTTTCGTTGCCTTATCCCATATGCTCGACTGAACCTCGCCGATATGTGCGCAGCCCATCATAAGCATACAAAGTCTTGACTGACCGATACCGCCGCCGATAGTGAGCGGAAGCTCGCCCGCAAGAAGCATTTTGTGGAACGGAAGCTCGCGTCTGTCCTCACAGCCGCGCTCTGCAAGCTGACGCGCAAGAGACTCCTCGTCTACACGGATACCCATTGAGGATATTTCAAAAGCGCGGTCAAGCACCTTGTTGTAAAAAAGAATATCGCCGTTAAGCTCCCAGTCATCATAGTCGGGAGCTCTTCCGTCATGCGATTCGCCGGACTTGAGCTTGCCGCCAATCTGCATAATCAATACCGTGCCGTATTTTTTTGTTATTGCGTTTTCGCGCTCTTTCGGAGTCAGGTCGGGATACATATCCTCAAGCTCGGAGGAGGTTATCGAAAAGACCCGCCTTTCAAGGTCAACCGAAAACTCGGGGAAATCAACCTTTAAAAGATCACTCGTATCGCAGATTACGTTCACGATTTTCTGCACGGTGTCCTTAAGGTAATCAAGATTGCGGTCCTCGCGCGTGATAACCTTTTCCCAGTCCCACTGGTCAACGTATATCGAGTGAATATTGTCAAGGTCCTCGTCACGTCTTATCGCGTTCATATCGGTATAAAGACCGTTTCCAACGTAGAAATGATATTCTTTGAGAGCAAGACGCTTCCACTTTGCAAGAGAGTGAACGACCTGAGCCGACTCGCCAACGGCGGGAATATCAAAGCTGACGGGGCGCTCGTATCCGTTGAGGTTGTCGTTAAGACCCGAAGACTCGGCAACGAACAAGGGCGCGCTTACGCGCTTAAGATTAAGAGCAGCCGCAAGACGCTCCTGAAAGGTCTGTTTAATAAAAGCTATCGCTTTTTGCGTTCTGTAAACGTCGGGAACGGAGCGATAACCCTCGGGAATATAGAGGTTTGATGACATAACGTTTTTCCTTTAAATCTGAATAAACAATCCAAGCTCACAGCAAATCCTTAAAAATCGAAGCTGCGGCATTGTTTCATTTATATATTTTACACGGGTATATATTTTACACGGGGCGACTGGTTCGCCCCGTAAATTCGTTTAGTGCGTATTTTGCATTTTCTTCTCGCGCAGAAGAAATTTCGCAAGACTAGGCAAAGCGAGCGAATCGACGCTTCAACAACGTATTGCGGAATTTATTCAAGCGAGATTATTTGGCGGTAGCAGCCGTGCCACGAAGCATTACGTCATGATAACCGCCCTCAACGATACTCGTTGCGGAAACCAGCGTGAGCTTTGCTTTCTCCTGAAGCTCCTCTATAGTGATAGCGCCGCAGTTGCACATGGTTGATTTAACCTTGTAAAGAGATTTTTCAACGTTATCGTGAAGCGGTCCGGCGTAGGTAACGTAGGAGTCAACGCCCTCTTCAAACGAGAGCTTCGTTTTTCCGCCGAGGTCGTATCTCTGCCAGTTTCGTGCTCTGTTAGAGCCCTCGCCCCAGTACTCCTTAACGTACTGACCGTTAACCATAACCTTAGGTGTGGGAGATTCGTCAAATCTTGCAAAATATCTGCCGAGCATCATAAAGTCGGCTCCCATTGCAAGAGCGAGCGTCATATGATAGTCGTGAACAATACCGCCGTCGGAGCAAATCGGAATATAGATTCCCGTTTCCTTATAATACTCGTCACGGGCTGCCGCAACCTCAATTACGGCGCTTGCCTGACCGCGACCAATACCCTTTGTTTCACGGGTGATGCAAATAGAGCCGCCGCCGATACCGATTTTAATAAAGTCTGCGCCTGCTTCGGCAAGGAATCTGAAGCCCTCTCTGTCAACGATATTACCCGCGCCGACCTTAACGGTATTGCCGTATTTTTCGCGAATGAAATCTATCGTTCTCTTCTGCCATACGGTATAACCCTCGGAGGAGTCGATGCAAAGAACGTCTGCGCCCGCCTCAATAAGCGCGGGAACTCTCTCTGCGTAGTCGCGAGTATTGATACCTGCGCCTACGATATAGCTCTTATTGCTGTCGAGAAGCTCAAGGGGATTTTCCTTGTGCTGTGAATAGTCCTTGCGAAATACGAAATACTTAAGGTTGCCGTTCTTATCCACGATGGGAAGCGAATTAAGCTTGTTATCCCAGATTATATCGTTTGCCACCTTAAGAGTCGTTCCCTCAGGAGCAGTAACGAGCTTTGAAAGAGGAGTCATAAACTCCTTAACCTTTACGTCGGTAGACATACGGGATACGCGGTAATCTCTGCCCGTAACGATGCCGAGAAGCTTACCGGTAGCCGTTCCGTCGTCGGTTACGGCCATCGTGGAATGACCGTTAAGCTCTGCAAGCTCAAGCACGTCAGCCAAGGTATTTTCGGGGGTGAGGTTAGAGTCGCTTACGACGAAGCCCGCCTTATATCCCTTTACTCTGGCTACCATAGCCGCCTCATCATCTATAGTTTGGTTTCCGTATATAAAGGAAACGCCGCCCTCTTTTGCAAGAGCGATAGCCATAGTGTCGTTTGACACCGACTGCATGATAGCCGATACCATGGGTATGTTCATCATAAGAGGACATTCCTCTTCGCCCTTTCTGTATTTAACGAGAGGAGTGCGCAAAGAAACGTTTGCGGGTATGCAGCGCTCGTCGGTATAACCGGGAACGAGAAGATATTCGCTAAAGGTATGTGAGGGTTCTGTGAAATAAGTAGCCATTTTTTATTCCTCGCTTTTTATCGTAATTATTTTATTTTATATTTTACCACACGTATTCGCGCGTGTCAAGCACAATATATGACGATTTTGTCAAAAACTGACAGTTAATTTTAGACGTTATTGCCTAACTCTGTGCAATCGAACTCGGGTCATAGTCTTCAAGCACCTTGATGTACCTGATTACGGGCTTATCCTTGTTTTCTTCTATCGTGCCGTTGCCGTAATAGTTCCAAAGATAGTGATACGGAACGCCGTAGGCCGGATGATAGTTATAATCTCCGTAAAAATCGGCAAGAGCGGTTTTCGGGAATACCTCCTCGGTTATCTTTTCAATAACGCTCATACCTACGACGACGTAACCGAACGCCGCGTACTGTCCGTCAAGCGACTCTCTTGCATCGGCGTTGCAAATAAAGAACTGGCTGGTTGCCGAATCCATATCGTCGCCGAGACGCGCCATCGAGATGACGCCGGGATAATGGTGTATATCATTTTCAAATCCGTTGGCGGAAAACTCGCCCTTGATAGCAGTTCCGACGTGACCCGTGCCGTCACCGTTGGGGTCGCCGCCCTGAATCATAAAATCCTTAATAACTCTGTGAAAGGTCAAGCCGTCGTAAAAGCCGGAATTTACAAGCGAGAGAAAATTTTCTACGGTTTTCGGCGCGCTGGTCGCGTCAACGAGAATTATAACCTTTCCGTAATTTTCCACACACATTTCAACGTAGCTGACGTCTCTGCCCGTAATATCTCTGGTCGTGGCGTAGAGCGAATACCCCGTGCCAAGCTCCTCGGTGCCAGCATCGCCGCAGGAAACAAAGCAACTAAATATGCAGGATAAAACGATTATTAAGGCAACAAACTTTTTAAGCTTCATAAAAACTCCTGTAATGCAAATAATTGTTTACAAATTTTTGGTAATAAACATTTCGATTGCTCCGTATCCCGAAAGTCCGCCGGATTTTGACGAAGCATCAAGTCTGCAAAGCTCGGTGAGCGACTGCACAAGTCTTTTTGAGCCAATCTTCTTTGCCGCGCCCACGTAAAGCTTGGCTTTGAAGGGATGAAACCTCATAATCGACTCAACGTCGCCGACACCGCGCCCCTCGTCAAGCAAAAGCGCAACCGAGCAAAGCTCGGAATAGGTACGCTCAAGCATTGCAACGACCGCGGCAGGCTCAACCCTGCGCTGCTTAAGGTCAGCAAGCGCAAAAAACGCCCTTTCAACGTTCTTTTCTATAACCGCGTTTGAGAGCGCAAAGGCGTCGCACTCAGCGGTAGGCGAAGCAATAAGCTCAACGTCCGCCGCCGTCGCGGCAGTCCTGCCGTTTACTTTTGCATAGGCGCAAAGCTTTGCTACCTCGTTGTTTAATATCTCCATAGAACGCCCGGACCTGAAAAGAAGAGCGTTCAAAACATTCAAATCCACTCCTATCCCCTCGGCATCAAAATGCTTTTTAAGCCATGAGAGAAGCTGTGAATCGGTTGATTTCTGAAAATTAAGTATATCAAAGCCCTCGGAAAGCTTGCTTGCAAGACGGGAGGGGCGTTTTGGCGTTCCCGCATCGAAGCCCTCGGCAGAGGGCATTATGGCAAAAATCGCGCACGGATACTCGTCTTTAAGCTCAAACAAGGATAAGAGCGCGCTTTTTTCGCTTTCCCGAAGTCCGTCAAGATTAGCGTAACGCCATTCGATAAGCTTATAGTCGGACATCATAGGCGGTGATTTTATCGCCTCGGCAACCGATGCAAAGTCTATTTCCGCTCCGTCATAAACCGTGTGATTAAAGGTGGCAAAAACCTCGTCGGTAACAACCGCCGCCCGAAGCTGACTGAGATAGTATTTTTTTAAATAATCCTCTTCGCCCGAAAAGACGTACCAGCCCGAAAGTCCGCCCGATCCGAGACGCGATTTAAATTCGTTTATATCCATAAAACACCCCGACATTGCAGGTCAAAGCTGATTTTTTCGCGTCAACGCGCTTTGATTCTAGACGCACTCTATGCGCATTTTAACACGTTTCTTTGCGCCGCCGATTTTCATATCGTAGTAAATATCGATGCGCCCGCCGTCCCGCTTCATAGAATTTCTTATGCGTTTGGTTGCGACCTCCGCATCAAAGGAGTACGGAGGAATACTGTAAAGCGATTTGTGTGAAAGCCCCTCTTCAAAGAGCATGTCCGACTCTATCGCGCCGACGCGCTTGACTCTTACCGAGCCTGCGCAGATAAAGATATCCGTCACGAGCTTGCCGCCTTCGGTCATCTCGGACGAGGTTATTTCATAGCCGCCGTCGGATATTTTTAAAAAACCCTCGACTGAGCTTTCGCTCTTCTCCGCCTCACCGTCGCAAAGCCCGGAGGGCAGAAGATTTTCTATAACTGAGGATATTTTTACGGTTTTTTCCTTTATTATCGCCATTTTCTTCTCCCGTCGAAAGCGCCGTTATTCAAAAGGGCGACCGCAGAAATCCGGGGTCGTCCCTAAAAAATCATCTTTGTCTTTTGCGCATATTATAATCACTGCGCGGATTAACGAGCTCACGCCAGTTGAGCGAGCCGTTTTCAAGAGAGGTTACGAGAGCCTCGGCAGTTGCGATATTGGTTGCGAGAGGAATGTTATGAACGTCGCAAAGGCGAAGAAGATTCGACTCACCCTCGTAAACGATATCCGCAGGATCGGTGCTTCTGAAATAGAAAACTAGGTCGATCTCGTTATAGGAAACGCGGGAGGCAATCTGATCTGTACCGCCCGAGCTGCCCGCAAGAAAGGTCTCGATCTCAAGACCGGTGGCATCTGAAATGTATTTTCCCGTTATGTGCGTGGCACAAAGATGGTGGCGGGAAAGAATGCCGCAGTAAGCAATGCAAAACTGCGCCATGATCTCTTTTTTATTATCGTCGGCTATTATAGCAATATACATTTAATCTGCACCTCTTTTCGTGCCTTTGCACTTATTTAATTTAGTTTAGAATATTTTATCATATATATTCTTTTTTGTCAATCATCAAACACTACAAAATACAAAGCTATTTTTTTCAGAAATTGTCAAAAACATATTGTAATGCGAAAATAATTATTGTATAATATTGTAAGAAAAATTTTCCCCGAAAGGAATTTAAAAAATGAAGAAGTTCAGAAAAATAGGCGTTATCACCTCCGGCGGCGATGCGCCGGGTATGAATGCGGCGGTAAGAGCCGTAACGCGTGCAGCTCTTGCGGAAGGTGTTGAGGTTATCGGAATAAAATGCGGATACTCCGGTCTTATCAAGGAGGACACGGTAAACCTCACCGTCAGAGACGTGTCAAATATAATGAATAAGGGCGGAACCTTCCTTTTCTCCGACCGTTGCCTTGAGATGCTTGAGGAAGAGGGAAAGCAAAAGGCTGTTGCGACCTGTAAAAAGCTCGGAATCGACGGCATCGTTGCAATAGGCGGCGACGGAACGTTTCGCGGAGCTATGTCGCTTACCGAGCGAGGCATTCCCTGCATCGGAATCCCCGGCACTATCGATAACGATATCACCTCGACCGACAACTCGATAGGATACGACACTGCAATGAATACCGTTATAGAAATGGTTGACAGACTCCGCGACACCTGTGAATCCCATGCAAGATGCAACGTAGTTGAGGTTATGGGCCGCGGCGCAGGAGATATCGCCCTCAATACCGCTATAGCAACGGGTGCTACGGCAGTTGTTATTCCCGAGATTCCCTACGACGACGAAGCTATCTGCAAAAAGATATCCGAATCAAAGAAGCTCGGCAAGCGTAATTTCATTGTTCTCGTTTCCGAGGGCGTAGGCTCTGATTACGCGCCCGCTCTCGCTAAGAAAATTCAGAACGACACCGGAGTTGAAACCAAGTTTGCGCGCCTTGCTCACGTCGTCAGAGGCGGAACGCCCACCCTTCGCGACAGAGTTTTGGCATCGGCTATGGGCGTTAAAGCCGTTGAACAGCTTCTTCTCGGCAACTCCAACCTCGTTATATGCGAGCGTCACGGGGATATAGTTGCAACCGATATTTCATTCGCTCTTACAGCAGACAAAATCAACAAGAACATAGTTGTAAGCAAAGAGGAGCTTGCAGCATTCTCCAAGGAAGAGCGGGAGGCAATGCAGGCACTCGTTGATGAGCGCCGCTCTGACCTCGCCCGTCTTTACGCAATAGCTGAAAAAATTAATCTATAATAAATTTTATTAAATATTAAAAGCACTTACCGTACGCTTAACAATGAGCGCTGTAAGTGCTTTTCCTTTTTTTGATTTTTAACGTTTAATCAAATCCTTTATCAGCGTAGCAATTATATCAAGCTGCTGGTCATTAAGTTTTTTCATGTCGGTAATGATTGAATTTAATCTGGACGGATTTGATGATTCCAAATCAAAAAACTCGCTTGGTGATACACCCAAATATTCACAAATGAAAAATATGCCGTCTAAAGAAGGCTTGGATTTTCCTGTTTCAATATTATTTATATAACCTGGATTTTGACCTATTGACAAACTCATATCCCGGGCTGAAACGCCCTTCTTTTCGCGCAATCTGGCTAATCTTATCGCAAAATCCTTTTCGTCCATTTTTATCACCTCGCACCCTATATATAATATTTTAACCCACATCATATGAATAAATATTTGTTTAAGGGCTTAATTTCTATTGATATATTGGTTTTTAGATGATAAAATATATAAAAAATGGGTAAGCAACCCACAAACAATGGAGAAGCACCAATGTTAATGGACGAATTTAGAGTAGTTTTATTTGGCCATCGAGATTTATCCTCGTATAAAAATGTTGAAAAAAGACTTTTTCCTATTCTATGCAAATTAATAAAAACAAAGCCATTTTTAGAAATTTATATCGGAAGAAACGGTGAGTTTGACATATTTGCAGCTTCAATTGTAAAAAGAGCTCAACGAATTTACGGCAGCGAAAACAGCGAATTTACTCTTGTGCTCCCATACCGTCAAAAAAACTTTGAACACTATGAACAGTACTATGATAATGTAATTGTTCCCGAATGTGTTGCAAATGTACACCCAAAAAGCGCTATAGCCGAAGAGAGCCGAACTAACAAGTCTTTCTGTGATAAATTTTAGTGTCTTTCGTCGCGCCAAGCCTTGAAAAGTCATATTTTTCTGCGACTCGTCACGGCAAAATCCATCAAAAATTTATTCACAGAAAGATGCAAAGCAGTTTTGAAATAATAGATTTTTTCATATTCGAGCTGAATTTTTAGAGAAATATGCGGATATTTAAGAAAAATTTAGCGAAGAAGATGGAAAAATATATACTTCAAAACCTTATGAGTTCGGCTCTCTTCGGCTATAACAAAACGAAACAGGCGGATGGTAGAAAATTGTGACCTATTTATATGCTATGTAGAAAATGAACACGGTGGAGCATATAACTGTCTGAAGTATGCCCAAAAGCTTGGAAAAACAATAATTAATTTGGCATCAGATAATGATTTTGACGACGAATAAAAACATATTATAAAACATATTCGCACTATCTTTCTATTGCTTCCGCTTCTCTTTTGTGTTACAATAAAGGAGAAAACGGAGGTAACACAAATGCCTAATATAATAAAAATTACCGATTTTCTTGCACCGGAGCTTGATATTTTTGTAAGGCTGACCGGCGCACAGCTTCGAAACAAGCTCGAAGCTGAAAAAGGAATATTTATTGCAGAAAGTCCGACCGTAATTGAGGTTGCATTAAATTGCGGATGCGTACCCGTGTCGTTCCTTACCGACGAAAGACTTCTCAATTCGGATTCCGTCAACAAAATAATATACCGTTGCAATGAAATCACTCGAAATATGCCCGTTTACACCGCTGAACGCGACGTTTTAAAAAATCTTACCGGATTTGAGCTGACCCGCGGTGCGCTTTGCGCGATGCGCCGCCCCGTGTTAAAATCCGCAGAAGATATAACCCGCGGAGCAAAAAGAATTGCCGTGCTTGAAAACATTGCAGACTCGACTAATATAGGCGCTATATTCCGCTCTGCCGCAGCGCTCGGAGTTGATGCGGTGCTTCTTACCCCCACGTCCTGCGACCCTCTTTGCCGACGAGCTCTGCGAGTAAGTATGGGTACTGTTCTTCAGGTTCAGTGGACGAGAATTTGCGGCACGCCTGCCGAGTGGGCAGAGGGCGGCGTCGAATCGCTTCGCAGACTTGGCTTTAAAACCGCCGCTATGGCGCTCTCGGACAACTCGGTAAGCATCGATGACGAAAATCTCGCAAAAGAAGAGCGGCTCGCGATAATTCTCGGAGCTGAGGGTGACGGACTTGCCAAAAAAACAATAGCCGACTGCGACTACACGGTAAAGATTCCAATGTCGCACGGGGTGGACTCTCTCAACGTTGCCGCCGCCAGCGCGGTAGCTTTCTGGGAGCTGAGAAACAAAAACAAAACGTAAAGCCGAAGAGAGTCGCAGTAAAGTATGACTTTACAAGACTTTACGCGACAAAAGACACTAAAATTTATCACAGAAAGACTTGTTAGTTCGGCTCTCTTCGGCTATAACTAAAGGCACTCTCTGAATACGCGCTCTGCGTTTTCGTGAGTTATTTTCTC
Organism: Oscillospiraceae bacterium; assembly: GCA_015064665.1. Next base: position 10,319 of record SVRU01000023.1, on the reverse strand, counting down.
AATAACCGACTCAGAAAAGCCTGCCGCACAAAGCCCCTCAACGAGCTTCGGTATATCCGAGGCAAAGGAAAGCTCCGCTCCTTTTGGAATTCCGTCAAAATCACTGCCGAGAGCAATATAATCGTATCCAATAACAGAACCGATATGCTTTACGTGCCGAGTAACGCAGTTTACGGTATTTAATCCGCGCTCAGCATCGCTATCGAGAAAGACGTTATAGTAATTCACGCCCACAACACCGCCATGCTCTGCAAGCGTTTTCAGCATACCGTCGCTCATATTCCGAACGTGATAAGCTGTCGAACGCGAGTTCGAATGTGATGCAACGAATGGCTTCTTTGAAATTTTGGCAACGTCGTAAAAGCCCGCGTCCGAAAGATGCGATACGTCTATAACTATGCCGAGTCTGTTCATCTCTGAAACGAGCTCGCACCCGAACTCTGTAAGTCCGTCCTTAACGTTTGGCACAGGACGGGTCATCTCATTTTCAGGCATAGCGTTGTTTATATTCGGATATCCGGCTGCATTCGGATAGTTCCAAACGAGTCCTATCATTCTGACTCCAAGCTCGTAAAGTTCCCTAAGCTTTTCAATATCATTTTCTATCGGAGCGGCATCCTCAAGAGTCAGAATCGACGAAATTTTACCCTCTTTCCTATGTTTTTCAATATCCGAGTAAGTGTATGCAGGAGAAAGCATCTCACACCTTGAAAGCTCTGAGTAGTATATATCTATCATTTTGCGGCAGACGGCATAGGCGTTTTTTGTTGACACGGGCACCCATGCGGCAAAGCATTGCGCCATATAATCTCCCGCTATGAGCTTCTTTTCATCAACTGCGAGCGAGGATGAAGAAAGCCCGACCGACTCGCCCGCACATTTCAACTCAAATATCTTTGACAAGGTGTCGCAGTGTAAATCAAAAATCATGTATTTCCCTTTTCGTTTTATTATATAATATGCAAAACACCGTTGAAAAAATTTTTTGAATTTGGTATAATTAATTTATAATCATCCATGGGGTTGTTAATATGAAAAAGGTTGAAATAAAAAATGCCGATGGAAGCGTCGGACTCTATATTGACGGGAAAAAGGTTACGCCTGTATTTTATGCTTTAAGCGATATTCCCGGCTCTGCCTCAAACACCTATTACGCATATAAAAATATAAAGAATTTCGGTGAGCTTGGCATAAACCTTGTCAGCATTGACACCGAGCTTCGCGACGGCTGGTATAAAAGCTCGCCGTACGAATGGGAATCAATGCAGGAGGAGATTGCCGCGGCTCAGATAGCAAACCCCAACGCCAAGGTTCTTATAAGGCTTCACCTTGACCCGCCGTACTGGTGGCTCAGGGATTTTCCCGAGGAGCAGCTCCTCTTTGACGGAGTTCCCGGTGTTGACGACGGTGAGGAATCAAGACTTTTGCGCAGCGAGGGTATGCTCCCCAAGCGCATCAGAGTGAGCCTTGCTTCTGAGAGGTGGCGCAAGGAGGCGGGTGAAAGACTACGCCTTTTCTGCGAAAATATATGGAACACCCCCGAGGGTGAGGCTATAGTTGCGATTCAGGTCGCGTGCGGTCTTAACGGCGAATGGCATCAGTGGGGCACCGACACCTCTCTCCCGATGCAAAGACGGTTTATGAGCTTCATCCGCGAAAAATACATGACCGATGAAGAATTGCAAGCGGCGTGGGGCATGCCCGACGTAACTCTTACAAACGCTCCCTTCTGCCCGTCACCGAAACAGCCAAAGGATGAGGACGGATTCAGAGATCCCGCAAAATCAAGGCATATAATGGACGCGCAATACTGTATTCAATCGGTCGTTGCCGAGGATATTATCTATTTTTGCGAAATCGTCAAGGAGAGCTTTGCAAGACCCGTGCTTGCCGGCGCATTTTACGGATATTATCTCGGTCCGGGCGGAAAGAATGAAATATACGGTCACCTCGTACCAAACCTTGTCTATGAGCGCCGCGACGTTATTGATTTTCTTTGCGGTCCGTTTCCGTACAGACACAACAGACAGCCCGAATATATGCCGATGCAGCGCGGACTTCTTGAATCGACAAGGCTTCGCGGCATGCTCTGGCTGACAGAGGTTGACGAACGTCCCGCCGGAATACGCGATTTTCCGCACGGCGCCCCCGACAAGCTTGACGTAACGGTTTCCATGCTGCGCCGATGCTCGCTGATGCCGATAGTTTCGGGACAGGGATTCTGGTATTACGACCACAGAGGTCCTGTAAGAACTCCCGAGGAAAGAGCCGTGCCCGGTGTATTTATAAAAATGGGCAGGAATAAATACTGCAACAGCATATACAGAAAGTTCGGCTGGTGGGATACCCCCGAGCTTCTTTCGGAAATCGGAAAAATGCAGAGAATATACGGGAAATACACTCTTAATCCCTACAAGCCCGCCGCCGACGTGCTATTTGTCTATACTCCCGAAAGCTATTTTGTCAGAGAGGATAAGGAGCTTGCGGAATACTTTTTCTACGATGCTCTTTACCGCACGGGTGTCGCCTACGACTGTATTTATATAGGCGAACTCGCTCTTGCCGAGATGGACAGATACAAAGCGGTTATATTTATGGACGCATATTATCTGACCGACGCACAGCGCAAGCTGATAAAGGAGCGGACAAAAGGCAAAGAGGTTCTCTTTATGTATGCTTCGGGATACGCCGACGAAAAATCCCTCTCGCTTGACGGAATACGTGACATAACGGGAATGAAAGTTTGCAAAACAGAGCCCCAAAAGGCATACCGTGTTACAAAAACCGACAAGATTTACGAGGTTTACGCAGAAGAGCCGACTCCGTATTTTGCGGTTGAGGATAAGGATGCCGAGATACTTGCCACGTATGAGGGCTCACGTCTTGCCGCTGCGGCAAAGAAGGAGCAGGTGTGGTATTTTTCAATGTTGAAGCTCGATTACGACATTGCTCTTGATTTTATTAAAGCCTCCGGCGCTCACCGCTACACCGACTCAAAGGAAGCGGTTTTTGCAGGCGCCGGTCTGGTTGCTCTTCACACGGTGACGGGCGGCGAGCGCAAAATCAATTTTAGGAACGGAAAAGTAATCTCCGTAACCCTCCCCCCGAACACAACGGCAATTTTCGATGCCGAAACCGGTGAAAGACTTGACGTTTAAAAAGTTATTTAATTAAATATTTACTTTCGAGAGGAGCACCAACTATTGCTCCTCTCCTTTTTCTCCGTAGGTGCGCGCCAGAGCCTTTTTGAATGCATCTTCTCCGTCAAAGCTTCTTTCAAGCTCCGCGCCGCCGCTCTTTCGCGGAGAGGACTTTGCGCCTTTATCCGTGCGGAATTTTACACCGCCGTTAAAAATTCTGATAGCATTATCCAACATAAAATTGTAGGCAAGATTAAGATGCACAGGCAAATTTGCGGAATATCCCCTCTCGCCGCGGCTGCGCAGAAGCTCTCGCAAAAGCCGTCCGAACTCCTCATCGCTCAAATTCTCGGTCAATTCAAGGCTGTTATAAAATACCGGTAAAAAAATCTTGTTTTCGTTTGTCATTTTTTCTCTCCTATGTTTGCGATTTGTTTTACAGCTATATTCTATCACGCTTTTTCTTTGCTGTAAGTATAGAAGAGTTAAAAAAACGCTGTCGAAAGCAGGACTTTTTTAGTTATTTTCAACAAAACAAAATCACTTTTTCGCTCTTTTGCGGGCGAAGCACGCATTAAGATTGACATTAAAATTTATATTTGTATTTATATTTATATTTATATTCGTATTTGTATTCGTATTTGTATTCGTATTTATATTTATATTCGTATTCATATTAACGTTATAAAGGCAATATCATTCCGTCTCGGTCCGATATTGCCTTGTTTTTTATGAATGATAATCGGCAGGCTTTTTTCCCTTTATGACTATCGGGATGTCAGACTTAAAGCTGACAGTGAAAGGCACGCCCTCCGCAACGCCCTTTTTCGCAAGCGAGTGATTGTTATAGTAGAGTGCGTTGCCGTCAACCTCTTCTGTATTGAGAATATTGATGCGTTTCGTTCTCATTGAGGGGACGGTAAATTTTATCGAAAGCAGGATATTTGCGATATCCTCAAAATACAGGTCGGCTGAAACGTTTGCCGCCTCGGCGGTAGTATTAAGGAAGGTAAACTCGCAATCCTCGGCGGTCATATCCATAAAATACCAGCTCTCCGCCCCCAATGCCTTGCGGTAGGAGGCAAGCTTTTCTATATATTCCCGTCTGCCGTTTTGCTTTGGCGTGTACGGAAGAGGCAAAACCACGTTTCCTGTACTGCCCGTGTAAAATTCCTCGACGTTCATACCGTAGAAAAGATGAAGATTTTCTTTTTTGCACTTATTCTGATAAGGAGATATTCGTGCAAAAACGTCAGCTTCAAAGCTCGGCACAACGCACACCTTAGGGTCGATAAGATTATAGGTTTCAATATCGCCGCCGACAAACATATGATGCGTCGGCTGAAGAATATCGGATTTAAGATGCCCGCCGAAATCCTCTGCAAGCGTCGTCATATTCAAGTTAGAATCGGCGCACATCATAATAGCCTGCCCATCAATCGTCATTTTTATAACGAGTGAAAGGGCGTTTACGTCTTTCACTGGAGGAATCAGAGTATTATCTGGCGAGGAAAGAACCTCAAGACACGCACCGCCGATATTATAAACCTGACCCGTGTGAGCTCTATACACCGAAGCTCCCGTTTCTGCTACGGCTTTCTCAAAATCGCAAAGCCACTCGCGGTCCTTGATAAGAGTGGGTATTCTTTCTATATCCTTATCCTCGGTATCGGTGAAATTATAGATAAATCTTTCAACGGTGAAGGCGTCGGGATATTTTCTTTGCGCTACAACAAAGCATCTGTAATGGTCGCAGTGCGGATGAGTCATAATCCACGCCGCAACGACGGGCACCTCGTGCGGTGATTGCTCACACAGACATTTAACAAGCTTATCAGCATCAGGCTCGAATTCGCGGCCGCCGTCGTAGACGATAAATCTTCCGTCCGAAAGTCTTACGACAACCGACTCTCCGAAGTCCTCGAGGTCTATCTGTGTAAAAAGGGGTGTGACCAGCTTTGTTCCAACTGTGTCGGCCAAGCCGAAATAAGCGGAATTCGGCTCGGACACGATTATTGCCTTATGCGATTTCGGATAGTATGAACAGAGCACAAGCTCCCCGTCCTTTTCAAAAGCCGAAAAGCTATTTACCCAAATCTCATACTCCTCTTTTTTAGTATATCCTTGCTTTGAAAGCTCGGAAAGTGAGGCAAAATATTCTCTTTCTCTGACGTTTGAATACTCGTAAACGAAGCAACCCGCGCCCTCGTCCTCAAATCGAAGGAGAGTGCCGATTTTAAACTCTGAAAAATTCATAAACGTAAACCTCTCTTTACAAAAAAGTTTTGTAATCTTCGTAATTTTTCTTTAAGAGGGCAGGCGTGTCGAGTCCGTAGGGACATTTCGATTTACACTTGCCGCAGTTTATACATTCCTCAATCTTCTTCATTTTTGCCTGTGTTTCGGGGGTAAGACTTGCGGCTGTCGGAGCGCGTCTTAAAAGAAGCGACATTCTTGCGCAGTTGTTTATCTCGATTCCGACAGGACACGGCATACAATATCCGCACCCGCGGCAAAACTCTCCCGAAAGCTCCGCCCTTTCGCGCTCGATGTACTCTCGGCGCTCATCTGTAAGAGCAGGCGGATTTTCGTTATAGGAGAGAAATTCAGAAAGCTCCGACTCGCGCTGAATTCCCCAGATAGGAGCAACAGGATAGTCCGCAAGAAATGCATAAGCTACGTCGGAACGGGTTATCAGTCCGCCGGCTAGGGCTTTCATACAGATAAATCCGACGTCATGCTCCTCACAGAGTCTTACAAGTGCCTCTTCCTTTTCACTCGCGAGATAGGAGAATGGGAACTGAAGCGTTTCGTAAAGCCCCGACTTAACCGCCTCCTCTGCAATGGAAAGCTTATGGCTTGTAATACCGATATGGCGAATCATTCCCTTTTCCTTGGCTTCAAGCATCGCTTCATAAAGTCCGGTGCCGTCGTTTGGCTTCGGGCAAAACGGCGGATTGTGGAACTGATAAATATCAATATAGTCGGTTTTCAAAAGCGAGAGCGAAAGCTTCAGCTCACGCCAAAATCCCTCAACCTCGGTGCGCATCGTTTTTGATGAAATTATAATATTTTCGCGCACGTCAGAGAGCGCTTCTCCGATCTTTTCCTCGCTATCCGTGTAAAATCTTGCGGTGTCGAAATAGTTTATACCGCCCTCGTAGGCAAGCCTCAATATACGGGTTGCCTCATCGTTTGTAACGCGTTGTATCGGCAATGCGCCGAATCCGTTTTTGGAAACGACAAGCTCTGTTCTTCCAAGTCTTACTGTCTGCATTTTTCTTCCTCGCTTATATTTTTTACATCGGAGCATATAAATACGCGCTCCCCGCGCTCAAGTATCTCTTTTGCCAGAGAAAGAGTGTCCGAAGGAACGGTCTGTCCCTGAACGAAGCCGCCAAATTTCAAATGACTCTCGGCATATCGTGATACCATAATAAGATTTTTTTCGTTTTCATCATATAGCCGAAGAGAGCCGAACTAACAAGTCTTTCTGTGATAAATTTTAGTGTCTTTCGTCGCGCCAAGCCTTGAAAAGTCATACTTTTCTGCGACTCGTCACGGCAAAATCCATCAAAAATTTATCACAGAAAGATACAAAGCAGTTTTGAAATAATAGATTTTTTCATATTCGAGCTGAATTTTTAGAGAAATATGCGGATATTTAAGAAAAATTTAGCGAAGAAGATGGAAAAATATATACTTCAAAACCTTATGAGTTCGGCTCTCTTCGGCTATAGCGAAACCAACGCAAAATTGCCGTCTGTCAGCTCAAAAAGAACGCTCGTATCGGGTATATACGCCAAAACTCGTTTATATTTCATAGCATCATCACCAGCCCTTACATTATCCTATCACAAAAGATGCAAATTGTCAATTCTGTGAAAAGATATTTTGCTAAATGAATTTCTTTTATTTATTTTATCTATTGACTTATTATATTAAGCTATGATATAATATATAAAATAATTAAAATGGGGTAGTTTGAGTATGGCAACTGTTTTTAAAAATGCTATGATGTATGAAAACGGCGTTATGAAAAAGCAGAATATGCTTTTTGACGGCGCTTCCCTTTCTGTTTTCAAGGGTGAAACATTTCCTTGTGACGCCACAGTTATTGATAATACCGTTATTTTTCCCGGTTTTTGTGATGTGCACGTGCATTTCAGAGAGCCGGGTTTTTCATATAAGGAAACTATGGAAACGGGCTCGGCGGCAGCCGCGCGCGGCGGTTACACGGCAACTTTGACTATGCCAAACCTCAATCCGACCCCCGATTCAGCTGAGCACGTCAAGCTCCAGCTTAAGAGAATCGAGGAGGGCGCGAAAATCGCGGTTTACCCCTACGGCACGATAACCGTCGGCGAAGCGGGCGAATCTCTTTCGGATATGGAGGGCATTGCGGATGACGTTATAGCATTCTCCGACGACGGCCGCGGTGTTCAATCCCCCGAAATGATGGAAGAGGCGATGAGGCGCGCCAAGGCACTCGGCAAAATGATAGTGGCTCACTGCGAGGACAATTCCCTCTTGCGCGGCGGATATATCCACGACGGAGAGTATGCAAAGGCTCACGGACACAGAGGAATATGCTCCGAAAGCGAGTACGGACCGATAAAGCGCGATATTGAGCTTATCGAAAAGACGGGCTGCCCCTATCACGTGTGTCATATTTCAACGAAGGAAAGCGTTGAGGCGATACGCGAGGCAAAGCGCCGCGGCATCGACATCAGCTGCGAAACGGGACCGCATTATCTTACAATGGACGATTCGATGCTCGAAGAGGACGGCAGATTCAAAATGAATCCCCCGATTCGCTCGCGCGAGGACAGAGACGCTCTCGTTGCGGGACTTCTTGACGGCACTATTGATATGATAGCAACCGACCACGCGCCGCACTCGGCGGAGGAAAAATCCCGCGGACTTGAGAAAAGCGCAATGGGCGTCGTCGGACTTGAAACCGCGTTTGCGGTGCTTTATACGAAGCTTGTAAGGACGGGTGTTATTACGCTTGAGAGGCTTTGCGAGCTTATGTCGAAAAATCCGAGAGAAAGATTCGGAATAAAAAGCGACGCGGGCTTTACGGTATTCGATATCGGTGAGGAATACACCGTCAACCCCGAGGAATTCGCCTCTATGGGAAAGGCTACTCCGTTTAAGGATTGGAAGGTATACGGAAGGTGCCTTCTGACCGTTTACGGCGGAGGAGCCGTTTATGCTGATAAAAAAATAAAATAAATATAAGTGAGAGAAAAGGAAAGGACAAAAAAATGGCAAAGAGAACAGACATTAAACGCGTAATGATTATAGGCTCGGGTCCTATCGTCATCGGTCAGGCGGCAGAGTTTGACTACGCAGGCACGCAGGCGTGTCTCGCCCTTAAGGAAGAGGGCTACGAGGTAATACTCGTCAACTCAAACCCCGCAACGATAATGACAGACACAACGGTCGCAGACAAGGTATATATGGAGCCGCTTACGCTCGAATATATCGCAAAAATCATAAGATACGAGCGCCCCGACGCGATAGTTCCCGGCATCGGCGGACAGACCGGACTTAACATGGCTATGCTTCTTGAGAAAAAAGGAATTCTCAAGGAGAACGGTGTTGAGCTTCTCGGAACCTCAAGCGTCAGCATCGAGAGAGCCGAGGACAGAGAGCTTTTCAAGGAGCTTTGCGAATCGATAGGCGAGCCGGTTATCCCCTCGGATATTGCCAACACTCTTGAAGAGGCTGTTCTTGCAGCGGCTAAAATAGGTTACCCCGTAGTTCTTCGCCCCGCGTTCACGCTTGGAGGAACGGGCGGCGGCTTTGCCTATGACGAAAAGGAGCTTCGCGAGCTCGCGGTAGGTGCGCTTACGGCGTCTCCCGTTCACCAGGTTCTCGTTGAAAAGAGCGTTAAGGGATATAAGGAAATCGAGTTTGAGGTTATGCGCGACGGAGCGGATAACGCAATCACGATATGCGGAATGGAGAACATCGACCCCGTTGGAGTTCACACGGGTGACAGTATCGTTGTAGCTCCCATAATGACGCTTAACGACCACGACTTTAATATGCTTAAGAATAGCGCGCTTAAGCTTATCCGCGAGCTTAAAATAGAGGGCGGCTGTAACGTACAGTTTGCGCTTAACCCCACCACCTCGGAATACTATCTTATCGAGGTTAACCCGAGAGTTTCGAGAAGCTCGGCCCTCGCATCAAAGGCGAGCGGCTATCCCATTGCAAGAGTTACCGCAAAGATTGCAGTTGGTATGACTCTTGATGAAATCGAAGTTGCGGGAACTAAGGCGTCCTTTGAGCCCGACCTTGACTACGTTGTAGCAAAATTCCCCCGCTTCCCCTTCGATAAGTTTACCACCGTTCCCAACAAGCTTGGAACTCAGATGAAGGCAACGGGCGAATGTATGAGCATCGGCTCAAACCTTGAGGAATGCCTTCTTAAGTCAGTCCGTTCGCTTGAAACCGGCGTTTATCACTTCACGATGCCCAAGTTCGAGAATATGGACGAGAAAAAAACTCTTGAATACGTTAAGGAGTTCCACGACGACAACATCTTTGCCGTAACCGAGCTTATCCGCCGCGGTCACACGGTTGAAGAGATGCACGAAATAACCAAAATTACAGCATTCTTCCTTGAATCTATCAAGAAAATCGTTGATATGGAAAATGCTCTTGCAAAGAATCCCGGTGACGAAAAGCTTCTCGCCGAGGCAAAAATTATGGGCTTTGGCGACAGAATGATAGGAAGACTTTGGGGCAAGAGCGAGCTTGAGGTTTCCGAAATTCGCAAAAATGCAGGAATTATTCCCGCATACCGCATGGTAGATACCGCCCACGTCGGTGCGTATATCCCCTATTTCTACTCCTCTTACACGGGTGAAAATCAGTCCCGCTTGACGAACAAGAAAAAGATAGTGGTTCTCGGTGCGGGTCCTATCAGAATCGGACAGGGCGTTGAATTTGACTACTCGACCGTTCACGCGGTAAACACGATTCGCCGCCTCGGCTACGAATCAATTATCATAAACAACAACCCCGAGACCGTGTCAACCGACTACACCACGGCGGACAAGCTCTACTTTGAGCCGCTCACGGTTGAGGACGTAATGAGCGTTATCGAGTTTGAAAAGCCCGACGGCGTTATAGCTTCGCTCGGCGGTCAGACAGCTATCAACC